>NZ_JAAKZZ010000799.1 GCF_011045075.1 Streptomyces boncukensis | reverse complement strand
CCTCCACACTCCGCCCCGACAACACCCACGGCACCACGCCGCCCTCCCCGCCAACCGCACACTCCGGCCCGGCCGCCGTCTCCAGCTCAGGGGGCTGCTCCAGAATCAGATGCGCGTTCGTTCCGGAGATGCCGAACGAGGACACGCCTGCGCGGCGCGGGTGGTCGGTCTGCGGCCAGTCCGCCTGTTCGCTGAGCAGGCGTACGGCTCCCGTACCCCAGTCGACGTGCGGGGAGGGCTCGTCGATGTGCAGCGAGGCGGGCAGGACGCCGTGCCGCAGCGCCTGCACCATCTTGATCACACCCGCCACCCCGGCGGCCCCCTGGGTGTGCCCGATGTTCGACTTCACCGAGCCCAGCCACAGCGGCCGGTCCTCCGGGCGGTTCCGGCCGTAGACGGCGAAGAGCGCGTCCGCCTCGATCGAGTCGCCGAGGACGGTGCCGGTGCCGTGTGCTTCCACGGCGTCGACCTCGGACGCCGACAGCCCCGCGCTGGTCAGGCTCTGGCGGATCACCCGCTGCTGCGAGGGGCCGTTGGGTGCGGTGAAGCCGTTGCTGGCGCCGTCCTGGTTGACGGCGGAGCCGCGGATGACCGCCAGTATCCGGCGCCCGGCGCGCTGTGCGTCGGACAGGCGCTCCAGCATCACCACACCGACGCCCTCGCCCCATCCGGTGCCGTCGGCCGTCGAGGCGAATGCCTTGCACCGCCCGTCGGGTGACAGCCCGCGCTGCCGGGAGAAGCCGGTGAAGACCTCCGGGGTGACCATGACCGTGACGCCGCCGGCCAGCGCCAGCTCGCACTCGCCCTGCCGCAGCGCCTGGGCCGCCAGATGGATCGCCACCAGCGACGACGAGCATGCGGTCTCGATGGTCACCGCTGGGCCCTCCAGGCCGAGGGAGTAGGCCACCCGGCCCGACAGCAGGCTGGGTGCGTCGCCCGCGTATCCCTCGGTGGCCTGCGAGGTGCCGCTCTTTCCGGAGCTGCCGGTCGTCGCTGTGCCCGCGTAGACGCCGGTGCGGGTGCCGCGCAGCGAGAGGGGGTCGATCCCGGCGCGTTCGATCGCTTCCCAGGAGGTCTCCAGCAGCAGCCGCTGCTGCGGGCTGCTCGCCAGCGCCTCGCGGGGGCTGATTCCGAAGAAGCCCGCGTCGAACTGGTCGGCGTCGTCGAGGAAGGCACCCTTGCGGGTGTAGCTGGTGCCGGGGTGGTCCGGGTCGGGGTGGTAGAGGCCCTCCAGGTCCCAGCCGCGGTCGGCGGGGAAGTCGCGAACGGTGTCGACGCCCGAGGAGACCAGTTCCCACAGCGCCTCCGGGGAGGTCGCTCCGCCGGGGAAGCGGCAGGCCATGGCGGTCACGGCCACCGGGTCCCGGGACTGCTCCTCGGCTTGCCGCAGGCGTCGGCGGGTGTCCTGCAAGTCGGCGGTGACGCGCTTGAGATACTCGACCAGCTGCTCTTCCGTAGCCATCTGTCCCTCACCCGGCCCTGTCGCGTACGGGCCACGTCCGAGCCTTCAGGACGTGCCCAGTTCGTTGTCGATGAAGTCAAGGAGCTGGTCCGCCGAGGCGGCGTGCAGCCGCTCCGTGGCGGTGCTGTTGTCGTGGGCGGGCGTCCGTGCCGCCTTCCACTGGGCGAGCAGGGACTCCAGCCGTGCCGTGACGGCGCCTGCTTCGCTGTCCGCCAGGGCGACGGAGTTCAACGTGCTCTCCAGTCGCGCCAGTTCGCCGAGCACCGGTTCGACGTCCGCCGGCGCCTCGGGGGTGCCGCTGTGCGGGCCGATCAGCTCCCGCAGGAGTCCGGCGACCGCGCCGGGGTGCGGATAGTCGAAGACCAGCGCGGTGGGCAGCCGGCGTCCGATCGCGGAGCCGAGCCGGTTGCGCAGTTCCACCGCGGTCAGCGAGTCGAAACCCAGGTCCTTGAACGGGGCGTCGGCCTGGACCGCCTCGGGGTCGCCATGGCCCAGTACGGTCGCGACGTGGCCCCGCACCAGGTTGAGGAGGGCCCGGTGCTGCTCGCTCGCGGAGAGCCCGGCCAGCCGTCCCGCCCAGTCCTCGGGCTGCCCGTCCGCCGCGGCCGCGGTCCGCCTGACGGGGCCGCGCGCACGTCCCGCGGCGAGCGTCCGCAGAGCGGGCGGCAGCTCACCGGCGGGCTGGGCGGTGAGGGCGCGGGGGTCCAGGTCCATCGCCAGCAGATGCGGACCCCCATGAGCCAGGCTCGCATCCAGCAGCCCCAACGCCCGCTCACTGGAGAGCGCACCCACACCCGAACGCGCCATC
>NZ_JAAKZZ010000798.1 GCF_011045075.1 Streptomyces boncukensis | reverse complement strand
AGCAGGAACGACGCGACGCGTTCCCCCGCTGGCTGCACTCCTACAATCACCACCGCGGACACACCGCGCTCGCAGGCAAACCACCCGCCAGCCGCGTCCCCAACCTCACAGGGCAATACACCTAGGGACCGTGGGGAGGGAGGGGGCGCCAATCGGGCCGCCCGCGTCACCGTATGCTGCCCCGGGCGCTCGCTCACCGCGGCGCGGACGGAGAAGCGAGCAGGGAGACCCAGTGAAGATTGGCGTGATCGGACTCGGGGACATCGCCCGGAAGGCGTATCTGCCGGTGCTCGCGGCGCAGCCGGGCCTGGAGCCGCATCTGGTCACCCGCACCCCGGCCACCCTCGAACAGCTCGGCGCCGCCCACCGCGTCCCCGGGGAGAACCGGCACACCGGGCTCGACGGGCTGCTCGCCGCCCGCCCGGACGCCGCCTTTGTGCACGCGACCACCGCGGCCCACCCGGAGCTGGTCACCCGGCTGCTGGAGGCCGGGGTCCCCACATACGTCGACAAGCCGCTCGCCTACGGCCTGGCGGACGCCCAGCGGCTCGTCGAACTGGCCGAGCGGCGCGGCATCAGCCTCGCCGTCGGCTTCAACCGCCGCCACGCCCCCGGCTACGCCCAGTGCCTGGAGCACCCGCGGGACCTGATCGTGCTGCAGAAGCACCGGGTCGGCCTGCCGGAGGAGCCGCGCACCCTGGTCCTCGACGACTTCATCCACGTCGTGGACACCCTGCGGTTCCTGGTGCCCGGCACCGTCGACCAGATCGGTGTGCGCGCCCGGGTCCGCGACGGGCTGCTGCACCATGTCGTGCTGCAGCTGTCCGGCGACGGCTTCACAGCGCTCGGCGCGATGAACCGGCTCTCGGGCTCGGCCGAGGAGGTTCTGGAGGTCTCCGGCGCGGACGCCAAGCGCGAGGTCCGCAACCTCGCGGAGGTCATCGACCACAAGGGCCAGCCCAGTCTGCGCCGCCGCGGCGACTGGGTGCCGGTGGCCCGCCAGCGCGGCATCGAACAGGCCGTGCTCGCCTTCCTCGACGCCGTACGCGCGGGCCGCACCCTCTCCGCGCAGGACGCGCTGCGCACCCATGAGCTGTGCGAACGGGTGGTCATCGCCGCACAGGAGCAGCAGGCAGGGTGAACCGCCGCCCGCGCAGCGCACGCACCGCCTCCAGCAGTCCGAACGCCGCCAGCACCGTGAGGGCCACCCGGACCACCCAGTCCCCGAACCGCGCATAGAGGGTGCTGCCCGAGGCGAGCGGCACCTCGGCGACCGACGCCGCGCTCGCGTCCGTGCCCAGCTGCTCACCCGCCGCGTGCCCGTCCGGCCCGTACACCGCGCTCACCCCCGTGAGGGTCGCGTGCACCATCGGGCGGCCCGACTCCGCGGCCCGCAGGGCGGCGAGCGAGGCGTGCTGCCGCGGTGCCCAGCTCTCCTGGAACGTCGTCGTCGCCGACTGCGCCACCAGCAGCCGCGCGCCCTCGGCCGCCAGATGCCGGCTCATGTCGGGGAACGCCGTCTCGAAGCAGACCAGCGGCCCGATCCGGGTCCCGCCCGCTTCCATGACCACCGGCTCCGTGCCCCGCATCCGGTTCTCGTCCGCGGCGCGGCCCACCGACGTGGCCCAGCCGAGCATCCCCCGCGCCGGGATGTACTCGCCGAACGGCACCAGCCGCATCTTGTCGTACCGCTGCCCGGTCAGCCCTTCCGGTCCGACCAGCACCGAGCTCTTGTAGATCCCGGAGCGTCCGGTGCGCCGCGCGTCGACGTTCACCAGGACCGGGGCGCCGGTCTCGGACGCGAGGGTGCTCAGCCGCCGCACCAGCCCCGGGTGCGCCCCGAGGTCGTAGGCCACGCTGCTCTCGCCCCACACGACGAGGTCCACATCCCGCCCGGCCAGCTCGCGGGTGAGCCGCTCGCCCTGTGCGAAGCGCTCGCTGGGGCCGCTGGTGATCCCGGCCTGGACGACGGCCACCCGCAGCTCGCCCGCGCGCTCCACGCGGGGCGCCCACGCCCATCCGGACGCCCCGACGACGGCTGCCGCCACCAGCACGCTCAGCGCCGCCACCGGGGCCCGGGGCGCCGTGACGAGGGCGGCGAGCGCGGTGTTCACGGCCACCAGCAGAAAGCTGATCAGCCATACGCCGCCCACCGAGGCCAGCCGCAGCGCGGGCTGCACCTGCCACTGGCTCGCACCCAGCAGCCCCCAGGGCCCGCCCAGGTACTCCCAGGAGCGGATCAGCTCCACCAACAGCCAGCCCGACGGGAGCACCACGACCGCCGCCGC
>NZ_JAAKZZ010000797.1 GCF_011045075.1 Streptomyces boncukensis | reverse complement strand
CGTCTGACCCCGCGCGTGACCCCGCGCGCCGCCCGCGCGCCCCCGGGCGGGAGACTGTCGCCCATGAGCCAGAGCACCGCCCCCCGCGCCGACCGGCCCCGCACCCTGCTGCTGCGCGGCGGCGAGGTCCACAGCCCCGCCGACCCGTTCGCGACCGCGATGGTCGTCGAGGGCGACCGCATCGCATGGATCGGCTCCGAGGGCGCCGCCGACTCCTTCGCCGACGGCGTCGACGAGACGGTCGAGCTGGACGGGGCGCTCGTCACCCCCGCCTTCACCGACGCGCATGTGCACACCACGGCCACCGGTCTGGCGCTGACCGGACTCGACCTCGCCGGCGCCCGCACGCTCGCCGACGCGCTCGCCCGCATCCGCGCCCACGCCGCGGCCCGGCCCGCCGACCGCGTCCTGCTCGGCACCGGCTGGGACGCCGGCGGCTGGCCCGAGCAGCGCCACCCCACGCGCGCCGAGCTCGACGAGGCCACCGGCGGCAGGCCGCTCTACCTCACCCGGGTCGACGTGCACTCGGCCCTGGCCAGCACCGCGATGCTCGATCTCGTCCCCGGTCTCGCCGGCCGCGCGGGCTACGCGCACGACGCGCCGCTGACCGGCGACGCGCACCACGCCGTCCGCGCCGCCGCGTACGCCTCCCTCGGCCCCGCGCAGCGGGCCGAGGCGCAGCGGGCCGCGCTCGCGCACGCCGCCTCCCTCGGCATCGGGTCCGTCCACGAGTGCGCGGGACCCGAGATCTCCAGCGAGGACGACTTCACCGGCCTCCTCGCGCTCGCCGCGTCCGAGCCCGGCCCCCGCGTCCACGGCTACTGGGCCGAACTCGTCACGTCGGCGAAGGACGCGGCCCGCGTCACGGCGCTCGGCGCCCTCGGCGCCGCGGGCGACCTCTTCGCCGACGGCTCACTCGGCTCCCGTACGGCTCACTTGTGCGCCCCCTACGCCGACGCCCCGCACACCGCCGGCACGGCGCACCTCGACGCGGACGCCGTCGCCGCACATGTCGCCGCCTGCACCGAGGCCGGGATCCAGGCCGGGTTCCACGCCATCGGCGACGCCGCGATCGAGGCCGTCACCACCGGCGTACGCCGCGCCGCCGAGCGCGTCGGCCCCGACCGGGTGCGGGCCGCGCGGCACCGCGTCGAGCACGCCGAGATGCTCACCGGGCGCACCGTCGCCGACTTCGCCGACCTCGCCCTCACCGCCTCCGTCCAGCCGGGCTTCGACGCGGCCTGGGGCGGTGCCGACGGCATGTACGCGCGCCGCCTGGGAGCCGAGCGCGCACGCACCCTCAACCCGTACGCGGCCCTGCTGCGCGCCGGGGTCCCGCTCGCCCTCGGCTCCGACAGCCCCGTCGTCCCGCTCGGCCCCTGGGAGGCCGTCCGGGCCGCCGCCTTCCACCACACGCCCGAGCACCGCATCTCGGTGCGCGGCGCGTTCACCGCGCACACCCGCGGCGGCTGGCGGGCGCTGGGCCAGGACGACGCCGGGGTCCTCGCCCCCGGCGCCCCCGCCGACTACGCGCTGTGGCGCACCGGCGCACTCGTCGTGCAGGCGCCCGACACCCGTGTCGCCAACTGGTCCACCGACCCGCGCTCCGGCACCCCCGGCCTGCCCGATCTGACCCCCGGCGGCCAACTCCCGGTCTGCCTGCGGACGGTGGTCGGGGGGCAGACGGTGTACGCACGGCCGAACGAGTGACGGACGGCCGCCCGATACCGCCGAACGGGATCACCCCGGCCTGTCGCGGTGCGCGCACCCCCTCGGCACTGACCTGCTGATTTGCCGAAACACCCCAGGCCACGAGGCTGTTGACAGGAAACGCCCGTGGCCGGGTAGGTTCGGCCGGGTCCACCACAGGACGTCCGACCGGGGAACTTCCGCGCAGTCGTCGAACGCCGCTGGGCCATGGGGTGGTGCGCCGCACCGGTACACCACCACTGGGAGCCAGGTCCAGCGCCCGCGGCACGGGGGCGGAAGGTTTCGGCTGGTCGGCAGGTGTGACCGGGGCGGGACCCGGACGCTCAGTAGACAACGGCTCTCGGTCGGCCCGCAGCCAGCGGGTCCCAGGTCGGCCCGAAGGGCGCCGGGCCCCGACCCGCAGCCTTCATCCCGCTCCGGCTTTACGAACCCCGGCCCCGCGACCACCCTGGTGCGTTGTACGGTCAGCTCACCACAGCACGACCTGCACGGAAGGCCGCGACCTTGGCATCGGGCACCCTCCTCTCCTCCGCGTCCCGCGCGCGTGGAGCGGCCTGCGCCGTGCCCGCAGGGCCGGGC
>NZ_JAAKZZ010000796.1 GCF_011045075.1 Streptomyces boncukensis | reverse complement strand
GTGAGGGTGGGGTGGGCGCCCGGAAGTTACTGGCGGTTAAGTTACTGAGCTGTGAGAATCGGCGTCAATAGCCGACACCTGAGGAATTAACCCGCCGGTAACCGCGATCTGCTCACCTCCGTGCAGGTTCCCCTGCGCACGCCGCGTCCCGTAGCCTGCGCGCACTCCGATGAGATGCTCCCCGGAAGGACGCCGCAGGGCGGGAGCGTCCCGCCTCCTCGGCCTGCTCGACCGGCTCGTCTACGACAACCCCGAACCCGCTCCGGGAGACCGCGCTGCTCGCCAGGCAGGCCGCCACCCTGGACCGGATGACCGGCGGACGGCTGGTCCTCGGGCTGGGGGTCGGCGGCCGGGAGGACGACCACCGCGCCGCCGGCACCGACCACCCCCGACCGCTCTTCGGCGGCTTCCCGCCCGTCGCCCAGGTCAACGTCGCGCTCGGCCCGCAGGGGCTGGTGGACGAGGCCCGGTCGGCCATGCACGCGTACTACACCTTCACCGGCATGGCCGACCGTATGGCGGCCGGCATGCTCACCACGCCCGGCGCGGTCCGCGAGGCGCTCACCGGCTTCGCCGACCTCGGCGCCGACGAGGTGATGCTGTACTGCTACGGCTCCGACCCGGACCAGGTGGACCGCCTGGCCGACATCCTGTGACGGTCTTTGACGGTCCTTGACGCCCTCAGCCCTCCAGCCGCTCGTACGCCGGGAGGGTGAGGAAGTCGACGTACTCCTCGCTGAGCGCGACCTGGAGCAGCAGGTCGTGGGCCTGCTGCCAGCGCCCGGCGGTGAACGCCGCGTCGCCCAGCTCCGCGCGGAGCGCATCGAGCTCGTCCGCCGCCACCCGGCGGGCGAGCTCGGCCGTGGCCTTCTCGCCGGTGTCCAGGACGACGCCCGCGTCGATCCACTGCCACAGCTGAGAGCGGGAGATCTCCGCCGTCGCCGCGTCCTCCATCAGGTTGAAGATGGCGACGGCGCCGGAGCCGCGCAGCCACGCCTCGATGTAGCGGATGCCGACCTGGACCGCGTTGCGCAGGCCCTCGAACGTGGGGCGGGCTTCGAGCGAGTCGACGGCGATCAGGTCCCCGGCCCTGACGTCGACGTCCTCGCGCAGCCGGTCCTTCTGGTGCGGCCGGTCGCCGAGCACCGCGTCGAACGCGGCGCGGGCGACCGGCACCAGGTCCGGGTGCGCCACCCAGGAGCCGTCGTAGCCGTCGTGCGCCTCGCGGTCCTTGTCGGCGCGCACCTTCTCCAGCGCTGCCGCGTTGGCCTCGGGGTCGCGCCGGTTGGGGATGAACGCCGCCATGCCGCCGATCGCGTGCGCGCCGCGCTTGTGGCACGTGCGCACCAGCAGCTCGGTGTACGCGCGCATGAACGGCGCCGTCATGGTGACCGCGTTCCTGTCGGGCAGGACGAAGCGCTCACCGGCGTCCCGGAAGTTCTTCACGATCGAGAAGAGGTAGTCCCAGCGCCCCGCGTTGAGTCCGGAGGCGTGGTCGCGCAGTTCGTAGAGGATCTCCTCCATCTCATACGCGGCGGTGATCGTCTCGATGAGGACCGTGGCGCGGATGGTGCCCTGCGGGATGCCGCACCAGTCCTGCGCGAAGACGAACACGTCGTTCCAGAGCCGCGCCTCCTGGTGCGACTCCGTCTTGGGGAGGTAGAAGTACGGGCCCTTGCCCAGGTCGAGAAGGCGCCGCGCGTTGCGGAAGAAGTAGAGCCCGAAGTCGACCAGCGCGCCCGGCACCGCCGTCCCGCCGGCGTCGCGCAGGTGCCGCTCGTCCAGGTGCCAGCCGCGCGGGCGGGCCACGACCGTGGCCAGCTCCTCGGCGGGCCGCAGCGCGTACTCCTTACCGGAGTTCGCGTCCGTGAAGTCGAGGCGGCGTTCATAGGCGTCGGTGAGGTTCAGCTGGCCCTCGATGACGTTCTGCCAGGTGGGCGCGGAGGCGTCCTCGAAGTCCGCGAGCCACACCTTCGCGCCGGAGTTGAGCGCGTTGACCGCCATCTTGCGGTCGGTGGGGCCGGTGATCTCGACACGGCGGTCCTGGAGCGCGGGCGGGCACTCGGCCACCCGCCAGTCCCCGTCGCGGATGTGCGCGGTCTCCGGCAGGAAGTCCAGCGCGGCGGTGCGGGCGATCTCGGCGCGGCGGGCGGTACGGCGGGCGAGCAGCTCGTCGCGGCGCGGAGTGAACCGGTGGTGCAGGGCGGCCAGGAAGTCGAGGGCGGCGTCGGTGAGGACCTCGTCCTGCCGGGCGGGGCGGCGGTCGGGTGCGACACCGGTGGGGGCCAGCGGGGAG
>NZ_JAAKZZ010000795.1 GCF_011045075.1 Streptomyces boncukensis | reverse complement strand
CCGAGTTCACCGGTGCGCTCCGCTCCGCGGACGACCCGGAGCGGGCAGCGGCACTGATCCGCGGCGACGCGCGGCCCGAGGTGCCGTCGGAGCCCGAGGCGGCGCCGGAGCCCGAGAGCACGCGCTCTCTCCCCCGACGCCAACGCCAACGCCAACGGAGCCGTGCGATGAGCGAATTGATCACGGCGGACCTCGTCGACCTCGACCTGGGCGCCACCACCAAGGACGGAGCGGCCCGCTCGCTCGCCGAGCGGATGGCGGCGCTGGGCCGCGTCACCGATCTGGAGGGCTTCCTCGCCGATGTGGCGGCCCGCGAAGCCCAGATGCCGACCGGCCTCGACGGCGGGATCGGGATCCCGCACTGCCGCAGCGCCCACGTCACCGAACCGACCCTGGCCTTCGGCCGCGCCACCGCCCCGATCGACTTCGGTGCGGCCGACGGACCGGCCGACCTGGTCTTCCTGATCGCCGCGCCGGACGGTGCCGACAGCGACCATCTGAGCATCCTGTCGTCGCTGGCCAGGCATCTCATGGACGCCGAGTTCACCGGTGCGCTCCGCTCCGCGGACGACCCGGAGCGGGCAGCGGCACTGATCCGCGGCGACGCGCGGCCCGAGGTGCCGTCGGAGCCCGAGGCGGCGCCGGAGCCCGAGAGCACGCGCTCGACCGCCGCCCCAGGCCCGGTGGACCCCGCGGACCCCACAGAGCCCTCGGATCTCGCGGACCCCGCTGGCGCGAGCTCGGCGCCGCTTCGGATCGTGGCCGTCACTTCCTGCCCCACCGGGATCGCGCACACCTATATGGCCGCGGAGTCCCTGGAGCGCGCGGCCGAGGAGCGGCCGGGACAGTTCGAGATCACCGTGGAGACGCAGGGCTCCGCCGGCTTCACCCGCCTGGACCCCGCGGTGATCGCCGAGGCCGACGCCGTCGTCCTCGCCCATGACGTGGAGGTCCGGGAGAAGGAGCGGTTCGCGGGCAAACCCGTGGTCGACGTGGGCGTCAAGGCGGCGATCAACCGCGCCGCCGAGCTGCTCGACGAGGCCCGCGACAAGGCGGTACGCGGAGACATCAGCACACCCGCGCCCGCGGCGGCCCCCATGGACCGCTCCGCGGCGCCGGGCGAGGGATTCGGCACCCGGTTGCGCACCTGGCTGATGACCGGCGTGAGCTACATGGTGCCGTTCGTCGCCGCCGGGGGCCTGCTGATCGCGCTGTCCTTCGCCATCGGGGGCTACGAGATCACCGAGGCCAAGTCGGTCAGCGACCACTTCGTCTGGGGCGAGCTGGACAGCTGGGCGGCGCTGCTGAACCAGATCGGCGGTCTCGCCTTCAGCTTCCTGGTCCCCGTTCTGGCCGGGTACATCGCCTATGGCATGGCGGACCGGCCCGGTCTGGTGCCCGGTTTCGTGGGCGGCGCCGTGGCCGTGCAGATCGAGGCCGGGTTCCTCGGCGGACTCGCCGCGGGCCTGCTGGCGGGCGCCGTGGTGATGGCGATCCAGCGGGTGCGGATCCCCGCGGTGCTGCGCGGCATCATGCCGGTGGTCGTCATACCGCTGATCTCCTCGGCGGTCGTCGGCGCGCTGATGTTCGTGGCGATCGGCAAGCCGATCGCGTCGGCGCAGCGGGGCCTGACGGACTGGCTCGGCGGGCTCACCGGCACCAACGCCGTGCTGCTGGGCCTGCTCATCGGCCTGATGATGTGCTTCGATCTCGGCGGCCCGGTCAACAAGGTGGCCTACGCCTTCGCCACCGGAGGCATCGCGACCGCCAACCCCAGCAACGCCAGCCTCACGGTGATGGCGGCGACGATGGGCGCGGGCATGGTGCCGCCGCTCGGCATGGCCCTGGCCACCACTGTCCGCGGCCGGCTCTTCGACCGGACCGAGCGGGAGAACGGCAAGGCCGCCTGGGTGCTCGGCGCCTCCTTCATCACCGAGGGGGCCATCCCCTTCGCCGCCGCCGATCCGCTGCGCGTGATACCCGCCTCCATGGCGGGCGGCGCCGTGACCGGCTCGCTGACCATGGCCTTCGACAGCACCCTGCGGGCTCCGCACGGCGGTGTCTTCGTGGTGCCGCTGATCGGCTCGCCGCTGCTGTATCTGGTGGCGATCGCCGCGGGTACGGTCGTCACGGCGGCGCTCACCGTCCTGCTCAAGGGCGCCCGTGCCCGCAAGGCGGCGGAGGAGGCGGGCGACGGAACCCACACCAAGCCCGGCACCGCGACCGGCGGCTCGGCGGAAGCCGGGGGCGGGGCCGGTCCGACGGCCCGGGGCGGCAACGGCGCCGGGCCGTCGGAC
>NZ_JAAKZZ010000794.1 GCF_011045075.1 Streptomyces boncukensis | reverse complement strand
CCACCCGCACATCCCCGCCCGTCGACTCCGCCACCCGGCGCACGATGTCGAGGCCCAGCCCGGTGGAGCCGGGCCCGCCGTCCCCGTGCCCGCGCCGCAGCGCCGCCTCCGGGTCGGCGATGCCCGGCCCCGCGTCCGAGACCAGCACGATCACCCCGTTGCTCGCGGCCCCGCCGTGGTGCACATCCACCGCGAACGCCGTCCCCTGAGCCGTGTGCCGGAAGACATTGCCCAGCATCGCGTCGACCGCGGCGGCGAGTTCAGCCCGCGCGACCGGCACCCGCGCCGGGCCGTCCACCCCGGCCGCCCGTGCCTCCCGCCCCTCGTCCTCGGCCAGCGCGGACCAGAACGCCATCCGCTCGCGGACCACTTCGGCGGCGTCGCAGGCGGCGGCCTCGCCCCCGTCCCCGGCGCGCGTCAGCTGGGCGCGCTGCTCGCGCGCGGTGCGGATCACGTCGTCGACCTCGCGCTCCAGCTGGCCCACGGCCGCCCTGGTCTGCTCGGCCGCGTCCCCCTCGCCGAGCGAGGCGGCGTTGAGCCGCAGCACGGTGAGCGGGGTGCGCAGCCGGTGCGAGAGGTCGGCGGCGAGCTCCCGCTCGTTCGCCAGGAGCCGCATCACCTGATCGGCCATGGAGTTGAACGCCGTCGCGGCCGAGCGCAGCTCCTTCGGCCCCTGTTCCGGAACCCGCACGCCGAGCCTGCCCTCGCCCAGCTCGTGCGCCGCGCCCGCGAGCTGCTCGGCGGGGCGCACCAGCCGGGTGCCGAGCCGGTCGGCGACCGCGACCGACACGACGATCAGCGCCAGCCCGACGCCCGCGAGCAGCACCCAGGAGGTGGCGACGCCGTTGGTGACCGCGTCGTCCGGTACGAACACCTCGACCACCGCCACCTTGCCCCCGGTCACCGCGGTCGGCTGGAGCAGCGCGTAGCCGCCCGGGACGCCGGCCCGGGAGGCCCGGCCCTGCCGCTGGGCGGCGCGCAGGGCCTCGCGGGACGCGCGGGGCTCGCCGACCCGGAAGGCCGGGTGCGCGCCGCCGTCCTCGCGGGTGACGGCCGGGACGTGCACGGCGATCCGCCCGTCCGCGCCCGCCTGGGCGCTGGCGACGGCGCGCTGCAGCCGCTGCCGGTCGGTGGTGATCGCCAGCGCGGGCCCGATGGCGGACGCCTGCCGCTCGGCGCTGGAGAACGCCCGGTCCCGCGCCGTCTCCTTGACCACGAGCGCGAGCGGAACGGCGAAGGCCACCACGACCATGGCAGTGACGGCGAGACAGACCTTCACCAGCGCCCATCTCATCCCGCCCCTCCCGGCGGCTCCAGTTTGACGCCGACGCCGCGCAGCGTGTGCAGATAGCGCGGGCTGGCCGCCGTCTCGCCCAGCTTCCGGCGCAGCCAGGAGAGGTGGACGTCGATGGTCTGGTCGTCGCCGTAGGACTGCTGCCACACCTGGGCGAGCAGCTCGCGGCGCGGAACGACGACGCCGGGCCGCCGCGCCAGGAAGCACAGCAGGTCGAACTCACGGCGCGTCAGGTCCAGGCGTGCGCCGTCCAGTTCGGCGGCGCGGCGCAGCGGGTCGATGGCGAGCCCGCCCACCCGCACCACCTCCTCGCCCGCGCCGTCGCCGCCGGGCGCCGTCGCGCGGGCGCGGCGCAGCACGGCCGCCATCCGCGCCGAGAGATGGTCCACGGAGAAGGGTTTGACCAGGTAGTCGTCCGCTCCGGCGTTGAGCAGCCGGACGATCTCCCCCTCGTCGTCGCGCGCGGTGGCGATGATCACGGGGACGTCGGTGATGCCGCGCAGCATCTTCAGCGCCTCCGCGCCGTCCAGATCGGGCAGGCCGAGATCGAGGATGACCACGTCGAAGCCGACCTGCGCGACCTCGCGCAGCGCCGCCAGCGCCGTCCCCACACTGCGGACGGCGTGCGCGGCATCGGTCAGGTGCCGGATGAGAGCGGAGCGCACGAACTGGTCGTCCTCGACCACGAGCACATGTGCCATGCGCTGCACCGTACGACATGCCCGCGTCACCAAGAGCCCTCAGGTGGGAAAGCCGTAAGGTACGGGGGTGCGACGGGAGCATCGGGCGCGTCTGGTGCACGTCGGCGCCTGGGTCCTGGCCACCGGCGCCGCCGTGACGCTCTCCTGGTTCGGGGTGCACACGGTGCTCGCGGGCACCGACTACGCGCCTCCGCGCGCCCTCCCGGTGTCCGAGGCGCCGCCGACGGTGCCGGCCGCGGAGCCGAGTGCCCGTGCGCAGCCGAGTGCCGACTCCACGCACCGCCCGAAGCCGTCCCGCTCCCCCTCGGC
>NZ_JAAKZZ010000793.1 GCF_011045075.1 Streptomyces boncukensis | reverse complement strand
CCGGCCCCCGGGCCGCCCCCAGCGCTCCGGCCACGCCCACACGGTGGTCACGGCGGCGAGCGCGAAGAGCATGCCGAGCGCGAAGGTGACCCGCCCCGAGGCCGCGTTGCAGGCGAAGGCGAACGCGCCCCACAGCGCGGCGGGCAGCGGGCGCCGCACCCCGCGCGCCTTGGCGAGCAGCAGCGCCAGCAGCCCGGACGAGAGCACCCCGGAGATCATCAGCGTCGGCCGGACGCCGACGACCGCCATCAGATACGGCGATATGACGCTGTACGACACGGGGTGCATGCCCCCGTACCAGGCGAGGTTGTACGCCGAACCCGGGTGCTGGCCCACGAACTCCGCCCAGGCGTCCTGCGCCGCGAGGTCGCCCCCGCTGCTGGCCAGGAACCAGAACCAGACCAGGTGCAGCACCGCCGCGAACGCCGTGGCGGTGAGCGGGACGGACACGGTGCGCGGCAGCTTCCCGCGCAGCCGCAGCAGACGGTGCCCCAGGCGCGACAGCGGCGAGCGGGGCAGCGCGAAGGACAACCCGGCGTCGGCCGGGCTGTCTATGTCACCGTCGGCGTCGTCCCTTGACGCCGACGGCCGCTGCACAGTGGCCACTGCGCTCTACTCCCCGTGCGGCTCTGCGGAACTCCCTTGGGGTTCCTATGAACAGCTGACATTACCGGACGCCCCCGACCCGCCCCGGAAGGGGCGCCGGTCAGGAGAATCCGGTCAGGGAATCCGGGTCAGCTTCGCGCCGAAGCCGGGCTCGCCGAGCGACTCCTGGAGCGCCACCGGGACCTTGACCTGCCCCGGCCCCTCGCCGGCGGTCAGGGTGCCGACCCGGTCGCCCCGGCCCCCCTGGTGCGGCAGCGACTCGTCTCCGTCGGTGAGCGCCAGCTTCACCTTCAGACCGGGCCAGCCGACCGCCGTGACGTCCTTCGTGGCGACCACCGGCGTCTTGCCGCCGAGCTTGTCGTCCACGTAGCCGACGACATCGCCCTTCTTGACGACCTTACGGGCCTGCAGCTCGTCCTGGGCCGCGTCGATCAGCTTCTTGCTCCTGGCCAGCACCGTGTCCAGGATCGAGGGCTTGTACTGGCCCAGCATCGCGCCGACGATCAGCTGCCTGGTGCCGCCGATCTCCTTCTCCGCGGCGAACACCAGATTGCCGCCCGCCTTGGTGGTGGTGCCGGTCTTGATGCCGACGACGCCGTCCAGCGGGACGAGCTTGTTCCAGTTGGACTGCGTCTTGCCGTTGAGGTCCTTGTACTCCGGCTGCCGGACGACCTCCTGGAACAGCGGAAAGTCCATCACCTTCTTGGCCAGCTTGACCTGGTCGGCGGCGGTGCTCACGGTGCTCGCCCGGAGGCCGCTGGGGTCGGTGTAGGTCGTGTTGGCCATACCGAGGTCCTTGGCGGCGTCGTTCATCTTCTCGACGAACGCCTTCTCCGAACCCGCGTCCCAGCGGGCGAGCAGCCGCGCCACATTGTTCGCCGACGCGATCATGATCGCGTTCATCGCCTCCCGCTGGGAGAGCGTCTGCCCCTTCTTGACGTCGACCGTGGACTCGTTCTGCGCGCTGAGCCCGGCGTCGTCCTCGGCCTTCTGGTCGACCGGGATGTCCGCGCCCTTCGCCCCCTTCTTGACCGGGTGGTCCCGCAGGACGACATAGGCCGTCATGACCTTCGCGACGCTCGCGATCGGCACCGGCTTCTCCTTGCCGGAGGCGCCGAACGAGCCGAGCCCCTCGACATCCACCACCGCCTGGCCCTCCGACGGCCACGGCATCGACGGCTTCCCGCCGGAGAAGCGGAACGTGTCCGAGGCGGTCATCTCCAGCGCGGGATCCGGCAGCGGGCGGAGCGCCTGCACGACCACGAAGAGCACCGCCAGCAGCAGCACCAGCGGCGTCCAGATTTTGACCCGGCGCACGACCGTGCGCATCGGCGTCTCGGGCGGCGGCGGGGTGTTGGTCAGCTGGGCGAGCAGATCGAGCGGCTGGGGCTGCTTGCCGCCCTCCGCCTCGGCATCGGGCTGCGGCTGCTGGGCCCGCTCGGACTCGCCGCTCGCGGCGGGGGCCCCGGCGGGCGCCGCGCCCTCCGACCGCGCCGCCGGCTTCTGCTCCGGCGGCGCAGCGGGCCGCGGCGGGACCTGCGGCCGGGCCGGTGCCTCCGGCTCCACGCCGGATCTGGGCGCGGTACGGGGGGCCTCCTCGGCGGGCTTCAGCGGTACGAACTGGCTGGTCCGCTCGGCATCGGCCTCCTCGGCTCCGCGCTCGCGGGGCAGCCGGGGATCACGCCCGGACCGGGGCTGGG
>NZ_JAAKZZ010000792.1 GCF_011045075.1 Streptomyces boncukensis | reverse complement strand
GAGCCTCCCGGTGACCGTATGACGAGGGAGGGGGCGCAGGGCGTGGGGGAGTTGCTCGGGATCGGGGCTTTCGCCCACGCCTCGCGGCTGTCGCCCAAGGCGCTGCGGCTGTACGACGGGCTCGGGCTGCTGCCGCCCGCGTACGTCGACCCCGCGTCCGGGTACCGGTACTACGCGCCGGACCAGCTCGCGCGGGCGCGACTCGTGGCGTGGCTGCGGCGGGTCGGGATGCCGCTGGCGCGGATCCGGGACGTGTGCGCGATGGAGGGGGCCGAGGCCGCCTCCGCCGTGCGCGCGTACTGGGACGGCGTCGAGGCCGATACCGCCCTGCGCCGCGACCTGGCCGCCTCCCTCGTCGACCACCTCTCCGGGAGGGACACGACGATGACGCAGACCGTGGACATCCAGTACGCCGCGCTCACCGACACCGGTCTGGTGCGCGAGAGCAACCAGGACGCCGTGTACGCCGGTGACACCGTGCTCGCCGTTGCCGATGGATTTGGTGCGGATGGGGAGGGGGCCAGCAGCGCCGCCGTCGGCGCGCTCGCGGAGTTCGGGCGTTCCGTTCCCGCCGGGGGACTGCTGGGCGCCCTCGACGACGCCGTGCGCGGCGCCGACCGCGCCGTACGGGACCTGGGCGGCCCCGAGAGCGGAACCACCCTCACCGCGCTCTTCCTGGACGGCGCCCAGCTCGGCCTCGTCCACATCGGGGACTCGCGCGCCTATCTGCTCCGCGACGGCGGGCTGTTCCGGATCACCGACGACCACACCCACGTCCAGCGCCAGATCGACGAGGGGCGGCTCACCGCCGAGGAGGGGCGCTCGCATCCGCAGCGTGCGCTGCTCCTCCGGGCGCTGGGCGCGGACGGCGAGGACCCCGCCGCCGAGGTACGGCTGCGGGACGTGCACCCCGGCGACCGGTATCTGCTGTGCTCGGACGGGCTGTACGCCGTCGTCCCGGACGCGGACGTGCGGCGCACGCTGCTCGCCGCCGACGGCCCCGCCGACGCCGTACGGGAACTCGTCCGGCAGTCGAACGCCGCCGGCGGCCCGGACAACGTCGCGTGTGTCGTCGCGGACGTCACTCCGCGCTGAGCTTGCGCTCGACCCGCCACTTCTCGCCGTCGAAGCGGTC
Organism: Streptomyces boncukensis; assembly: GCF_011045075.1. Taxonomy (GTDB): domain Bacteria; phylum Actinomycetota; class Actinomycetes; order Streptomycetales; family Streptomycetaceae; genus Streptomyces; species Streptomyces boncukensis. The sequence continues at coordinate 1,177 of NZ_JAAKZZ010000792.1, read as the reverse complement.
GATCCACAGCGGGCTGCTGCGCGCGTACCCGCCGTCGAGGGAGAGCCGTCCGGCGGAGCCCCGCACCTCGGTCTTCGCCAGTTCGCGGCCCAGCGACCGGCGCAGCCGCAGTGTGCTGGGCTTGCCGGACTGCTCCTTGAGCGCCTCCGCGAGGAGCAGCGCCGCGTCCCGCTCCCTCGTCTCCGTGCCCCGCTCGGCCGGGCCGGAGCGGTACCGCAGCAGCCCCTCGGACGCGGCGTTCCGGAACCGGGTGTCCCGCTGGGCCCGCTGGGCGCGGTTGCAGCCCGGCGGCGGCTCGAACGGCACGAGCACCGGGCCCCGGAAGCCGGACTCCAGCAGCTTCTTCGGTGCGAGCGGACCGCTGTAGGAGAGGTTCGGGAGGACGGCGGCGTCCGCGTCCGCCCGCTCGGCGTCGCGGGCGAGGGTGTCTCTCCCGGGCTGCCGCGTGTCGCTGTCGAGGACCTCGGGCTTCCAGCCGCTCCGGCTCCCCTCGCGCAGCGCCCTGGTGAGGTCGCTGTGCAAGGCGTCGTCGCCGATCAGCGGACGATGGACGTCGTGGACGTCGCGCAGATACGTGCGGAGCCGGGCGGCCACGTCCGTGGTGGACGGGCTCAGGGAGAAGGACGCCCCGGCCGCGATGTCCTCCCGCCGGTCCTCGCCCGGCGCCCGGCAGGTGTCGATGGTGACGGGGGAACTGTAGGACGAGCGGGAGCCGGAGTACGGGCTCCCGGTCCGTTCCGTGTCGCCGATCACCGCGACGACGTTGGGGTAGCGCCGCTTCACGCTCCCCGATCCCAGGGAGTCGCTGTCGACGGAGACCACGCTCACCTTGCCGTCGAGGTCGCTGGCCAGCGCCGCCTTCCTGAGCGTCGACCGCACCGAGGGGCCCGCGGCGCCGCCGTCGGGCGACGTGCTCAGGTGGACGATGGTGTACCGGCCGCTGCCCAGGCGCGAGCCGGGGGCGGACTCGTACGGTGACGCCGTGCGCATCCATCCGGGCGTGGTCGAGCGGGTCGGGAGCGGCTTCGAGGAGAAGCCCTCCTCGCGGGGGGAGCTGTTGGCCCCGAAGCCGATGCCGACGCCCAGCAGCACCAGGATGCCGATGGCCGCGGCGACGGGGCGCCCGGAGGGGCTGTCCGGCGCCGGGGCCGGGCGCCACAGCGGGGAGCCGGGGGAG
>NZ_JAAKZZ010000791.1 GCF_011045075.1 Streptomyces boncukensis | reverse complement strand
GGCGCGGGCTGTGCGGTGCGCTCCGGCTCGGGTGATCGCGCCGGGAGCAGGGACGCGTCGTCCTGCGCTAGCATCCGCTCGTGCAGCTCCCGCAGCTCCGCGTCCGGTTCGATCCCCTGGCTGTCCCGCAGCAGCCGCCGGGTGTCCCGATAGCGGCGCAGGGCCTCCGCCGTACGCCCCGAGCGGTACAGCGCGAGCATCAGCGAGGCGATCCCGCGCTGGTCCAGGGGATGGCGCGCGGCGCGCTCCTGCAGTTCGCCCAGCAGGTCCGCGTGCCGTCCCAGCTCCAGCTCCAGCCGGATCCGCTCCTCCTGGACGTGCCGCAGGTCCTCGTGCAGGCGGGCGCGGAGCGAGAGCGCCCAGTCGCAGCCGAACTCCGCGAGCGGCTCCCCTTTCCACTCCGCCTGCGCGGCGTGCAGCTTGCCGAGCGCGAACTCCCGCTCGCCCCGCGCCGCCGCCTCCACCGCCTCGCGCCGCAGCCGCTGGAACCGCAGCAGGTCGACGTCCTCCGGGTCGAAGCGGAGCTGGTAGCGGCCGGGCGACGGGTGGGCGATGCCGACGCGGTCCCCGACCGCTTCGGCCAGCACCCGGCGCAGCCGGGAGAGGTAGCTCTGCAGGGACGCCTCCGGGCTCGCCGGGAGGGGCGGCGCGTCCCAGACGCGGTCGACGAGGGTCTCGACGCTGACCGGCTCGCCGCGCGCGTGCAGCAGGGTGCCGAGCACCCTGCGCTGCTTGACGGATCCCAGTTCGAACTGCCGCTCATGGTCCCAGAGTTCCAGAGGTCCCAAGGCGCATAAGTCCACCGTCGCCCCCTACCGGATCGCCCGCACATTCATTCGTACGGCGAATCCCGCGCCGTGGCGCCGCCCCGGTGGGGAGCGGGAGGGGGGCGCACCGGTGCGCGGGAGGCGCATACGCGGGCCCGGCGCCGGGGGCCGGGGCGCCGCAGCAAACGTCAGCCGGAGTTCAAGGTTCCTGCAACGCGGCCGGACATCCCCGCCGGGCACGTAGCCGCCACGACAACCCGAACCGAACCGACCTGATCCAACCCGACCCAACCCGACCCGGGGGGACTCTCATGAGCGTGACCTCGCTCGACACACACTGGCGACACGTACCGATCCGGCCGGACGCCGGGCGCTGGACCACCCGCCAGGCCCGCAGGAACGTCCTGGTCGCCGTCCACACGGTGACCGCCGGACAGCGGCTGATGGAGGCCGTACGGCTGCTGGAGGGGGACCCGCGGGTCCAGGTCTTCTTCACGGCCGCTCCCGACGTCTTCAGCCACGGCGTGACGGCGTTCCTGGACGACCTCGGGGCACTCGTCCTGCCGTGGGAGGTGGCCGTGCACACGGAGTTCCACCTGGCGCTCGCCGCCGCGCACGAAGGGCTGCACGAACTGCACGCGCCCGTCGTCGTCCTGCCGCACGGCGCCGGGCACAACAAGACGGTGTCCCGTACCGGCCCGGTCGTCGTCCCCGAGCGGAACGTGTACGGGCTGAGCCGCCAGTGGCTCGTCCGGGACGGCGCGGTGATACCGGAAACCGTCGTCCTGGCCCACCACGACGACGTCGCCCGGCTGGGCCGCGAGTGCCCCGAGGCGGTGCCCGCCGCAGCGGTGGTCGGCGACCCCTGCTACGACCGGATCGCCGCCAGCCTGGACTCCCGTGCCCTCTACCGGGAGGCGCTGGGCGCCCGGCACGGGCAGCGCCTCGTCCTCGTCTGCTCCACCTGGGGCCCGCACTCGCTGCTGGCGGGCGAGTGGCCGCTGCTGGCCCGGCTGGTGACCGAGCTGCCCGCCGACGAGTACCGCGTCGCCGCCCTGCTCCACCCGAACGTGTGGCACGCGCACGGGCCGTGGCAGATCCGCTCCTGGCTCGCCGGGCTCGGCCGCGCCGGACTCGCGGTCGTCAGCCCGCACGCGGACTGGTGCGGCGCTGTCGCCGCCGCCGACGCCCTCGTCGGCGACCACGGCTCGCTGACCCTGTACGGGACGATGACCGGCGCCCCCATCCTGCTCACCGGCCGCCAGGACGCGGGCCTCGACCCGGCCTCCCCGCTCGCCGAGCTCCGCTCCTTCGCGCCCCGGCTGCGCACCGACCGTCCGCTGGCCCGGCAGCTCAGCCGGTGCGCGACGGGCCACCGGCAGGCGGACCACGCGCGGGTCGCGGCCCGCATCACCTCGGAGCCCGGCCGCTTCGCGGCCCGGATGCGCACCCTGCTCTACCGCAAGCTGCGGATGCGGCCCCCGTCCCCGCCGACCTCGCCGTCCTTCCCGGCCCCCTCCACCCCCTCCTCGCCCTTGCGGCGGATGCCGCGGCTC
>NZ_JAAKZZ010000790.1 GCF_011045075.1 Streptomyces boncukensis | reverse complement strand
CCGCCCCCCAGGGCCAGCCACCGGCCCCCGGCGTGCTCGTGCGCCCAGCCGTGCACGGCCTCCGCTCCCGCCCGCTGCGCGTCCACGGTCAACGCCAGGTGCGCCAGCGGGTCCTCGGCATGCGTATCGGCACCGTGCTGGGTCACCAGCACCTGCGGCCCGAACGCGTCCAGCAGCTCCGGCAGCACCGCGTGCAGCGCGCGCAGCCAGCCCTCGTCCACGGTGCCCGGCGGCAGCGCGACATTGACGGCGCCGCCCTCGGCGCCCTCGCCGCCGGCCTCGCCTGGCCAGCCGGTGCCGGGGAACAGGGTGCGGGGGTGCTCGTGCAGCGAGACGGTCAGCACCCGGGGGTCGTCCCAGAACACCGTCTGCACCCCGTCCCCGTGGTGCACGTCCAGGTCGATGTACGCCACCCGCTCGGCGCCCAGTTCGAGCAGCCGCGCGATGGCGAGCGCCGCGTCGTTGTAGATGCAGAAGCCGGAGGCCGCGCCGGGCATCGCGTGGTGCAGACCGCCGGCGAAGTTCACCGCGTGCCCCACCCGGCCGGCCCAGACCGCCTCGGCCGCGGCCACCGACTGGCCCGCGATCAGCGCCGACGCCTCGTGCATCCCGCCGAACGCCGGGTCGTCGCCGGTGCCGAGCCCGTAGTGCGCCTCGGCCGCCACCGGGTCCAGCGAGGCGCGCCGCACCGCGTCGATGTAGTCCTGCCGGTGCACCAGCCGCAGCGTCGAATCCCCGGCCGCCTTCGCCGCGACAACGGCGAGATCCGGGGACCGGTCCACCCCCAGCGCCTCGACCAGCCGCATCGTGAGCGCCAGCCGCACCGGGTCCATCGGATGGCCCGGCCCGAAGTCATAGCCCGTGACGCCTTCGTCCCACATCAGCTGCGCGCGACCGCTCATACCCGTCACCGTAGCGTTCCGCGCGCGGTGCGAACGAGGGCGCATACACCAGCGTGACCAGCACCAGCAGCATCGGTACGGCCATCGCGCCCCGGTAGCTCCAGACGCCGCCGAGGGCGCCCACGAGCGGTGAACCGATCAGAAAGCCCACATAGTTGAAGATGTTCAGCCGGGCGACGGCCGTATCCGACGCCTACGGAAACAGCCGCCCGGCAGCCGCGAACGTCTGCGGCACCAGCACACACAGTCCGAACCCGAGCAGCGTGAACCCCCCGATCCCGGTCCACGCGCCCGGCGCCACCGCCACCACCGCGAACCCGGCCGCGGCCCCCACCGCTCCGGCCCGCACCACCGCGACAGCCCCGAACCGCCGCACGCCGACGTCCCCCACGGCCCGCCCGAGCAGCGTCGTGACCATATAGACGTTGTACGGGACGGTCGCGAGCTGCTCCGAGCCGCCCAGCACATCCTGGAGGTACTTGGCGCTCCAGTTGGAGACCGTGGAATCACCGATATAGGTGAACGTCATCACCAGACACAGCGGCAGCAGCAGCTTCATGGAGACCCCGCCCGAGGCCGCGCCCGGGGCCGCGCCCGAGGCCGCTCCCCGGGGCACGCCCGGGGACGCGGCCGGGGCTGCCCCCTCCGCGCGCTGCGGCGCCGCGTCGGCGTACCAGCGGCTGGCGGCGAGCGCGAGCGGCAGCAGCACCGCCACCGCCGGCCCGTACAGCAGCGCGAGCGACAGCGCTCCGCGCGCACCGGCCCAGGCGAGTGAGGCGCCGACGATGCCGCCGAGGCTGTAGGCGGCGTGGAAGCCGAGCATGATGCTGCGCCCGTACGCGCGCTGCAGGCTGACCCCGAGCATGTTCATGGACGCGTCCAGCAGCCCCACCGCCAGCCCGAACACGGCCAGCGCGACCGCGAGTTGGGCGGCGCCGCGGAGGCTCCCCGCGGCGAGCAGCGCAAGGCATACGACGGGCTGCGCCCACCGCAGGACCCCGCTCGGCCGAAAGCGCTTCACCAACCGCTCCGTCCCCACGCTTCCGACCCCCGCGAGCACCGGCACTCCGGCCAGAAACGCCGGGAGCAGCGCATCGGATATGCCGTACCGGTCCTGCAAGGCGGGGATCCGGGTCACCAGCAGTGCGAAGACGGCACCCTGGACGAAGAAACTGACGGAGAGGGACATACGGCCGCGCGAGAGACGCCCTTGGGTCATGGCCGCTCAGAGTAGAACCGGTTGCTACGCGTGGGTAGGTGCTGAACGCAGAAAAGGCCGTGGACCCCGACATGAATGTCGGGGCCCACGGCCTCAAGGATAGTTCGGCGGCGTCCTACTCTCCCACACACTCCCGCATGCAGTACCATCGGCGCTGTCGGGCTTAGCTTCCGGGTTCGGAATGTGACCGGGCGTTTCCCCCACGCTA
>NZ_JAAKZZ010000078.1 GCF_011045075.1 Streptomyces boncukensis | reverse complement strand
CGACAGGGGCGACGGGCTGTACGACCCCGCGAGTGGACTGCGCGCCCCGACGGGGCTGCTGACCGCCGTGGTCTGCGGCGACCCCGACTCCGCCGGGCGCCTCGCCGTCCGGCTCGGCGGCCACTCCCCCGAACCCGACACGGCGGCGCCGGTCCGGCTGGACGGGGTGGAGCTCGACGGGCTGCCCCTGGAGAAGGCCCGCGCCCTCGTCCTCGTCCAGGACAAGGACCCGGCGCTGCTCTCGGGCACGCTCGGCGAGCTGCTCGACGTGCCGTCCTCCGGAGCGGTCCCGTTACAGCAGGCGCTGGATGCCGCGCAGTGCGACGACGTCCTCGCCGCCCTCACCCAGGGCAGCCCCGACGCGGAGGGCGAACCGCTGCGCGCCCGCGTCACGGAGCGCGGACGGTCCCTGTCCGGGGGCCAGCGACAGCGCCTCGCCCTGGCCCGGTCGCTGATCGCCGACCCCGAGGTCCTGGTGCTGGACGAGCCGACATCCGCCGTCGACTCGCACACCGAGGCCCGTATCGCCCACGGCTTGCGGCAGCTGAGGGACGCCCGCACCACCGTGGTCCTCACCTCCAGCCCACTGCTGCTGGACCGCGCGGACCGCGTGGTGTTCGTCCAGGACGGCAGCGCGGTGGCCGCGGCCACGCACCGTGAGCTCGTCCGGCAGAACGCCGGGTACCGCGCCGTCGTCACCCGTGAGCCGGACGCCGCGGACGCCGAAGCGGAGGCCGTCGCGGACACCGCGGACGCCGCGCACGCCGACCAGGCAGTGCCTTCGCCGCAGCGGGCCGAGCATGTGATCCCCGCGCGTCGGACAGCCCAGAACGCCCACCCGGAGCGGGCGGACCGGACCGCCCGGTCCGCGCCGCTGAACACGCCCCTCCCCGGACAGGAGCCGTCCATGCCACTCCCCGCCGCCGAGGGGGCTGAGTCCGCGTGAACCCGAGAATCGGCGTCGCGCCTCCCGCCTATGACCCCTCGGCTCCGGAGAACGCGACCACGCTGCCCGTGGGCGCCCCCGCCACGGTGCGCGGCTACGTCCGCGAGCTGCTGCGGCGGCACCGCAAGGCGTTCGCGGCCCTGATGGCGGTGAACGCGATCGCGGTCATCGCCTCCATGGCGGGCCCCTACCTGCTCGGCGGCCTTGTCGACGACCTGGCCGCGGGCGAGCACGACCTGCCGCTGGAGCGGACCGCCGTGCTGTTCGCGGTGGCACTGGCCGTACAGGCGGTGTTCGTGTGGCAGGTGCGGCTGCGCGGTGCGACGCTCGGCGAGCGGATGCTGGCGGATCTGCGGGAGGACTTCCTGGTCCGCTCGGTGGGCCTGCCGCCGAGTGTGCTGGAGCGGGCGGGCACCGGAGACCTGCTGTCGAGGATCACCACGGACATCGACCGGCTGGGTGAGGCCATGCGCCAGGCGGTGCCCCAGCTGTCCATCGGCGTGGTGTGGGTCGGGCTGCTGCTGGGCGCGCTGACCGTCACCGCGCCCCCGCTGGCGCTCGCCGTGCTCCTGGGGCTGCCGGTGCTGCTGCTCGGCTGCCGCTGGTACTACCGGCGGGCCCCTTCCGCCTACCGCGCGGAGGCCGCCGGATACGCCTCGGTCGCCGCCGCCCTCGCCGAGACGGTGGACGCGGGCAACACCGTGGAGGCCCATCAGCTGGGAAAGCGGCGTGTCGCGCTGTCGGAGCGCCGCATCGCCGAGTGGACGGCCTGGGAGCGGTACACCCAGTGGCTCCGGACGATCATCTTTCCCACCGTCAACCTCACCAACCTGCTGATCCTCGGCGCGGTGCTGATCCTCGGCGGCGCCTTCGTGCTCCAGGGCTGGATCGGCGTGGGCCAGCTCACCACGGGCGCGCTGCTCGCGCAGATGCTGATGGAGCCGGTGGGCATGATCCTGCGGTGGTACGACGAGATCCAGGTCGCCCAGGTCTCGCTGGCCCGGCTGGTGGGCGTGCGGGAGATCGAGCCCGACACCGGGGACAGCGGCCTGACGCCCCGGGGCCGCGATGTCCGTGCCGACCGGGTGCGCTTCGGCTACCACCCGGACGTCGACGTGCTGCACGACGTGACCCTCCGGGTGAAGCCCGGCAGCCGGGTGGCCCTGGTGGGGCCGTCGGGCGCGGGCAAGTCCACCCTGGGACGGCTGCTGGCGGGGATCTACGGGCCGCGCCGGGGCGAGGTCACGCTCGGCGGCACGGCGCTGGCCGATATGGCGGCAGAGCAGGTACGCCGCCATGTGGCCCTGGTCAACCAGGAACACCACGTCTTCGTCGGCTCCCTCCGCGACAACCTGCTGCTGGCCCGTACGGACGCGACGGACGCCGAGCTGTGGGCCGCGCTCGGCGCGGTGGACGCGGACGCCTGGGCCCGTGGCCTGGACGAGGGCCTGGACAGCGAGATCGGCTCGGGCGGGCTCACGGTCACGCCCGCGCAGGCCCAGCAGATCGCGCTGGCCCGCCTGGTGCTGGCCGACCCGCACACGCTGGTGCTCGACGAGGCGACGTCCCTGCTCGACCCGCGCGCGGCCCGGCACCTGGAACGCTCGCTGGCGCAGGTGCTGGAGGGGCGCACGGTGGTGGCCATCGCCCACCGGCTGCACACGGCACACGACGCGGACGTCATCGCCGTGGTCGAGGACGGACGGATCAGCGAACTCGGCAGTCACGACGCGCTGGTGGCCGCCGCCGGCCCCTACGCGGCGCTGTGGCGGTCCTGGCACGGATGATGCCCGGGGCGCGATGAGCGCGCTCCGGGGCCCGTACGGCAGCCCCCTCGTGCCGAGCCGGGCGGGGGCTGCCCTCGCCGGTGCGGCGGCGCGGGCCACAGCGGACCCACAAGGCACTCCCGGCCGACGAGGTCCCGCCGACGAGGTTTCGGGGACGAGGTTCCGGGGACGCCGGGAGGCCAGGCGAACAGGTCAGCCGCCTATGATGCCGAGCGCCACCAGGCCCCCGGCGCCCCCGAGCACCATGAACGCGGGCATGATGACGTTGCTCTCCACCCAGGCGCCCGCGCGGAAGCGCATGAAGCGGGGGGTGCCCAGCGGATACCAGCGCTTCCCGGCGATCGGTATCGGCCAGAGGATCGGGCAGCCCGACACCGTGAGCGCGTCGCCGATGTTGTGCACCATGGCGCCGAGCAGGATCGGCAGCCCGAGCCACAGATACTCCTGTCCATCCCCCGTGAACAGCCAGTCCGCACCGTTCCCGGGCCGGTCCAGCACCTCGGCGAGTATCCAGGCGGCGGTGGCACCGAGCAGCCAGACGAACACGTCGCTGGAGACCCGCGCCATCCTCCACAGCAGCCCCTCGACCGCGAGCACCATATGGATGAACAGGATGCCGAGCACCGCCCAGCGCCCCCAGAAGACCGCCGCCGCCGAGAAGCCGACGCCGATGAAAACGGCCCACGGCCAGGTGTGGGTGAGCGTCCGGTGCCCTCCCGAGCGGCGCCGCTCACCGCGGGAGCGCGTGGCGTTGTAGACCGCGGTGGACAGGGCGTCTATCAGCCCGCACAGCGCGCGGGAGAACGGGCCGAAGGCACGGGAGATGGTCGCGGACTTCTGGTCCAGGTCGGGGGCCAGCGCCGCGCCGGCGCAGATCAGCGCCCCGACCACGACCACGGGCCAGGGCATCGGATGGTCGAACGCCGCGGCCGCTGCACCCACCCCCACCCAGGCAACCGCCCCGGACAGTGAGTGCGCCGGTCCCATCATGCGTTTTCCCGCCCCGCTCTCGCTCGGCCGCCGTATCCGGCCGACGGTTTCCCCGGTCCGCCCGGCTGACGCTCTGTCGGCGACACAGCGTAGCGTCCGGTGATCACGGCGGACCCACCGGTTCCCGGATCGGCGGGGACAGCAGGCAGTATGGGGGGCGTGACAGCCACCCTTATCGATCAGATGCCGAGCGACAGCGATCCCGATGCCCTCTTCGAGGCGTTCTCGGGCTGGGCGGAAGAGCGGGGGATCTCGCTCTACCCGGCCCAGGAAGAGGCACTGATCGAGGTGGTCTCCGGCGCGAACGTGATCCTCTCCACGCCCACCGGCTCCGGCAAGAGCCTGGTCGCCGCGGGTGCCCACTTCGCGGCGCTCGCCGAGGACAAGGTCACCTTCTACACAGCGCCGATCAAGGCGCTGGTGTCCGAGAAGTTCTTCGATCTGTGCAAGCTGTTCGGCACCGAGAACGTCGGCATGCTCACCGGGGACGCCTCGGTGAACGCGGACGCCCCGGTGATCTGCTGCACCGCCGAGGTCCTGGCGTCGATCGCGCTGCGGGACGGCGCCGACGCCGACATCGGCCAGGTCGTGATGGACGAGTTCCACTTCTATGCCGAGCCGGACCGCGGGTGGGCCTGGCAGATCCCGCTGCTGGAGTTGCCGCAGGCCCAGTTCATCCTGATGTCGGCGACGCTCGGGGACGTCACCCGCTTCGAGCAGGACCTGACCCGCCGCACGGGCCGGCCGACCGCCGTGGTCCGCTCCGCGACCCGCCCGGTGCCGCTCTCCTACGAGTACCGCACGACGACGCTCACGGAGACGCTCACCGAGCTGCTGGAAACCCATCAGGCGCCGGTCTACATCGTGCACTTCACCCAGGCCCAGGCCGTGGAGCGGGCGCAGGCGCTGATGAGCATCAACATGTCGACTCGTGCGGAGAAGGACGAGATCGCCGCCCTCATCGGAAACTTCCGTTTCACCACCAAGTTCGGGCGCAATCTCTCCCGTTATGTGCGGCACGGCATCGGGGTGCACCACGCCGGGATGCTGCCCAAGTACCGGCGGCTGGTGGAACGGCTGGCCCAGGCGGGACTGCTGAAGGTCATCTGCGGCACCGACACCCTGGGCGTCGGGGTCAATGTCCCGATCCGCACGGTCCTGTTCACGGCCCTCTCCAAGTACGACGGCAGCCGGGTGCGGACGCTGCGTGCCCGTGAGTTCCACCAGATCGCGGGACGCGCGGGGCGTGCGGGCTTCGACACCTCGGGCTTCGTGGTGGCCCAGGCGCCCGAGCACGTGGTCGAGAACGAGAAGGCGCTCGCCAAGGCGGGCGACGACCCGAAGAAGCGCCGCAAGGTCGTCCGGAAGAAGGCGCCCGAGGGGTTCGTCAACTGGAGCCAGCAGACCTTCGAGAAACTCATCGCCTCCGAACCGGAGCCTCTGACGTCCCGCTTCCGGGTCACTCACGCGATGCTGCTGTCCGTGATCGCCCGCCCCGGCGACTCCTTCGCACAGATGCGCAAGCTTCTGGAGGACAACCACGAGGACCGCCGCTCGCAACTGCGGCACATCCGGCGCGCCATCGCGATCTACCGCTCGCTGCTGGACGGCGGCGTCGTCGAACAGCTGGAGACACCGGACGCGGAGGGGCGCAGGATCCGGTTGACGGTGGACCTGCAGCAGGACTTCGCGCTGAACCAGCCGCTGTCCACCTTCGCGCTCGCGGCGTTCGACCTGCTGGACCCGGACTCCGCGTCGTACGCGCTCGACATGGTCTCGGTCGTCGAGTCCACGCTGGACGATCCGCGCCAGATCCTCGCCGCGCAGACCAACAAGGCCAAGGGCGAGGCGGTCGCGCAGATGAAGGCCGACGGGGTCGAGTACGAGGAGCGGATGGAGCGGCTGATGGACATCAGCTACCCGCAGCCGCTTGAGGAGCTGCTCTTCCACGCCTACGGCCTCTACCGCAAGTCGCACCCCTGGGTCGGCGACCATCCGCTGTCCCCGAAGTCGGTCATCCGCGATATGTACGAGCGGGCGATGACCTTCGGTGAGTTCGTCTCCTTCTACGAGCTCGCGCGCACCGAGGGCATCGTGCTGCGCTACCTCGCGAGTGCGTACAAGGCGCTGGAGCACACCGTCCCGGACGATCTGAAGTCGGAGGACTTCCAGGACATCATCGAGTGGCTCGGCGAGATGGTCCGTCAGGTCGACTCCAGTCTGCTCGACGAGTGGGAGCAGCTCGCGAACCCGGAGGACGAGACGGCCGAGGAGGCCCAGGACCGCGCCGACCAGGTCAAACCGGTCACCGGCAATCCGCGCGCCTTCCGTGTGCTGGTCCGCAACGCGATGTTCCGCCGGGTGGAGCTGGCCGCGCTCGACCAGCTGGCGGAGCTCGCCGAGCTGGACGGCGACGCCGGGTGGAACGAGGACGCCTGGGCCGAGGCCATGGACGCCTACTGGGAGGAGTACGACGACCTGGGCACGGGCCCGGACGCCCGGGGTCCGAGGCTGCTGAGCATCGAGCAGGTCCCCGAGGACAGGCTCTGGCGCGTCCGGCAGACCTTCGCCGACCCGAACGGCGATCATGACTGGGGCATCTCGGCAGAGGTCGATCTCGTCGCCTCCGACGAGGAGGGCCGGGCCGTGGTCAAAGTGACCGGCGTGGGCCCGATGTGACCCGCCCCGCCCCCGCCGCGCAGCACACGCGAGAGGAACCGTCCGCATGACCGGCCGCACTCCCACCGAACGGCTCTCCGACCTGCTGGATCTGGAAGAGATCGACCTCAACATCTTCCGGGGGCGCAGCCCCCACGAGTCCCTCCAGCGGGTCTTCGGCGGGCAGGTGGCCGGGCAGGCGCTCGTGGCCGCCGGGCGTACGGTCGGGGCGGACCGGCCGGTGCACTCCCTCCATGCGTACTTCCTGCGGCCGGGGATTCCCGGGGTGCCCATCGTGTACCAGGTGGAGCGGATCCGGGACGGCCGCTCCTTCACCACCCGCCGTGTGGTCGCCGTCCAGCGGGGACGGACCATCTTCAACCTCACCGCCTCCTTTCACCTTCCCGAGCCCGGAATCGAGCACCAGCTCCCCATGCCCGAGGTGCCGGACCCGGAGAGCCTGCCGACGCTGGCTGACGAGATCCGTGCGCAGCTGGGCACACTCCCCGAACCGTTGGAGCGGATGGCCCGCAGACAGGCTTTCGACATCCGCTATGTGGAGCGCCTGCGCTGGAGCGCGGACGCGCTGCGGGACGCCGAGCCGCGCAGTGGCGTGTGGATGCGCGCGATCGGCTCGCTCGGGGACGATCCGCTCGTGCACACCTGCGCCCTCACCTACGCCAGCGATATGACGCTGCTCGACGCCGTGCGCCTCCCCGTCGAGCCGCTGTGGGGCCCGCGGGGGTTCGACACCGCCTCCCTGGACCACGCGATGTGGTTCCACCGGCCGTTCCGAGCCGACGAGTGGTTCCTCTACCAGCAGGAATCGCCCGTGGCCACAGGGGCCCGCGGCCTCGCCCGGGGGCAGATCTACAACCGCGAGGGGAAGCTCATCGTGTCGGTGACGCAGGAGGGGCTGTTCCGAAAGCTGGACGCCTGAGGTTCCGGACGCGCCGGGGCCAGGGGCGCCAGCGCCATCCCTCGCGGCGCCGGCCGCTCGCCCGCACCGCGGGGTCCGGTCGGTGGCTCGGCTCCCCCGCCGGTTCAGCCATCGGCTCGGACCGGGCGGCGCGCACGCGGGCGGCAGCCTCCCGCGCCGCCTCCAGGTCGGCAGCCAGCATCAGCTGGTACCACAGCACTTCGCTCTCCTCCGTGGCCCGGCAGAGGTCTGCGACCCTCTCCTTGGTGCTGACCTGTGCGCCGGCGCCGACGTCGGCCAGCGACGGCCGGAGGGCGCGAAGCACATCCTGCTCGCCCGCGTCGGGCACGGCCGCTGCGAGCGCCGCCCCGTCCAGGACGGCCGCTCGCGCCGCGGCCCGTTCCCAGACGCCCCCGGCCTGCCGGAGGAGCTGCTCGACTCGGCGGTGCCGCCACTGGCGTGGCCGCCGGTCTGCGCCCCCGGCGAGCGCGCTCCGCACGGACTCGGGGGCCCTGCCCGTGAGCAGCTCAGGGCTGCGCTCCGCGAACTCCGCCAGGTCATCCGCGAGATACAGCCACACCACGTTCCGGTAGCGGTTCACACAGAAGCGCACCGGGCGAAGGCAGCCCGCCTTGGCGAGCCGGTTGAAGCGCGCGGGGCTGATGCCCAGCAGCCGCGCCCCCTCCACGGGACCGACCACGCACAGCCGGTCCATCAGGCCGGCAGGGAACCCCTCGGCACCGCGGATCCGCTCCACTTCCGCGCGCGGCACCCGGAACGGGCCCCATCCGGCGCCAGGATCGGCGCGCACCACTCCCAGTTGCACGGCCAGCTCGCACTCCCTGGGCTTCAGACCCAGCTCCCGCGCGGCCGTGCGCATCGACATACTCGCGGTCTCCGCCCCGGCATCAGGACCGGTTCCAAGACCTCCGTGTGCGGACTCCACTGACATGGCGGCTATCCCCCCGCTGTCGTTCAACTACCGTGTGTCAACGACGATAGCGTCCGCACCGGATTCCCGCGCACCCTGTGGATAACTCAAGAAGTCGCAGGTCACTGACCACTTCGCAGCGCGACGCCGAGGTGCTCTCCCACACGGTTCACCAAGAGTGTCATCTCGTAGGCGACCTGACCGATGTCGGCCTCCGCGGACGCGAGCACGCACAGGCAGCTCCCGTCCCCCGCCGCCGTGACGAAGAGCACGCCTTCGTCGAACTCGATCATCGTCTGCCGCACCCGCCCCGCCTTGAAGTGCTGTCCCGAGCCCTTCGCCAGGCTGTGCAGCCCGGAGGAGACCGCGGCAAGGTGCTCGGCGTCTTCGCGTTCGAGGTCCTGGCTGCTCGCCGTCACCAGGCCGTCGGTGGAGAGCACCAGCGCGTGCCGGACAGCGGAGATCCGCTTGGTGAGATCGTCCAGCAGCCAGTCGAGTCCCGTGTTGAGTGCCACTCCGCTGCCCCCTTTTCCTCGGCATCTGCCGAGCCACCCTTACCCACGAGAGCACGGTCAGCAACCACTAGGCACGCTAAGTCCAGGCTGGGCTACACACCTGTCCCAGCCGTCACATCCGTTACAGCATACGGGGCCTGCTCCCACCAGCGGGCCGCGTGCTCGACCAAGCGGATCAGCACCTCCTTGCCCGAGTCGCGGTCTCTCACATCGCACAGCAGCACCGGAGTCCCGTCCACCAGATCCAGCGCGCGGGCGATATCGAGCGGAGCGTGGCGCTCCACCCCCGGGAAGCAGTTGACGGCGACCACGAAAGGCAGCCGGCCTTCGACGTGGTCCACCGCGGCGAAGGAGTCACCGAGCCTGCGGACATCGGCGAGCACCACGACCCCCAGCGCCCTCGCGCACAGCTCGTTCCCGAGCTCCTCTGCGCCTCCACTCATCGATGCGCCGAACAGGCAGGCGGTCAGGCCGCGCCGGACGGCGATCCGCCCGAAGTCCACGGTGGTACCGGCGGGCACGCCTGTCGACGGGTCCTCCATCCGCAGGGTGCGCAGCTCACCAACCGTGCCCACCAGGGTGGTCTTGCCCACGCCGGGGCCGCCCGTCACAACGATCTTCACAGCGCCAGGAGTGCCCGCGCCGTCCGCGTCACGCCGCCCGGAGCGCATCGATCACCTCGCCGAGCACCCGGGCACCCACCTGGTCCGCCGGTGGCGCGGGCGGGTGGACCACGGCACAGCCGCAGGTCACGAGGTCGTCGAGCAGCGCGCGTACGGTCCCTACGGTGAGCCCTGCCTCGGCGGCGAGTTCCGCGACGGGGCGAGCGGAGACCCGGCAGGCGTCCAGCACCGCGGTGTGCCGGGGGCCGAGCCACTCCCCCGCCCCCAACTCCGCGGTGCGTGCGCCCGGCGCCACGGCGACCTGCGCGGCCAGATCGAATACACGGTCTCTCTGTCTCATGGCACCGGGACGCTAGTTCGGACGGCCGCGGATGCCGGGCGCCTGCCGAAAACTGCTGGGAGTTGACGGCCATCAGTCCCGCACCGCTCGGATGGCATCAGGACATGACAGGCAAATGCGCGATGATGGCCGTATGACCGGTGATCACGATACAGCTGCCGTCCAGGAGTTCTTCGGTTCCAGAGCGGCCACCTGGGACTCACGCTTCCCCGACGATGGCCCGGCATACGCGGCCGCGATCTCCGAACTCCACCTGCCCGTGGGCGGCACCGTCCTCGACGCGGGCTGCGGCACGGGGCGGGCGCTGCCCGCACTGCGCGCCGCCGTCGGCCCCTCGGGCACGGTGCTGGGCACGGACCTCACTCCCGCGATGCTCGACGAGGCGGTGCGGAAGGGCCGGGACGCCTACGCCGCACTGTTCCTCGCCGACGTCGTACGGCTCCCCCTTCCCACCGCCTCCCTGGACGCCGTGTTCGGGGCGGGCCTGCTCTCACACCTTCCCGGCCCGGACACCGGGCTGCGGGAGCTCGCCAGAGTCGTCCGCCCCGGAGGCGTACTCGCGCTCTTCCACCCGGTCGGCAGGGCCGCACTCGCCACGCGCCACGGACGCCCGCTGACACCGGACGACATCCGCGCCGAGCCGAACCTGGGACCGCTGCTGGCCGCCAACGGGTGGCGGCTCATCTCCTGCACCGACGAGGACACCCGCTATCTCGCGCGGGCGGAGCGGCCCGCCTAGGAAGCATGCGGACACCCGGCGCCCCCGCCCGGCGGGCCGGACCTGACCGGTCGGGCCCGCCGGCCCGCATCGCTGCCGACCTTCACCGGCATCGCCTGCCGGCCTCGACGGACTGTCTCGCCCCCCCGCTAGCGGTCGAGCTCCTTGCGGCTGACCCGGCGCAGCCTGCGCCGCTGCGAGGGGTCCAGCATCAGATACGCCACCGTCGGCACACCGACGATCACCAGCACAGCGATCCAGAACGAGGTCAGCCACCACAGGAGCAGCCCGACAGCCACTCCGCCGACGGCGACCTTGCCTCGGTTGGTCATCTCGATCCCTCCTCCGCACAGCAGCATCCGCCGCTCATTCCATTGAACGCCATTTCACGCCCTGAGGTTCCATACGCGCTTCCGACGGCGCTCGCCCGTGGGGTACGCTCAACCGCCCCCGCTCAC
Organism: Streptomyces boncukensis; assembly: GCF_011045075.1. Taxonomy (GTDB): domain Bacteria; phylum Actinomycetota; class Actinomycetes; order Streptomycetales; family Streptomycetaceae; genus Streptomyces; species Streptomyces boncukensis. Next base: position 10,781 of record NZ_JAAKZZ010000078.1, on the reverse strand, counting down.
TAGTCAAATTTGAGGAGCATGTCAGCACCGTGGCAGAGACCGTGCCCACGCCAGAACAGACAGCACAGCTCAGACACTGCGCGGCAGCGCTGCTGCCCGCCGATCCGCCACGCTGCACGCAGATCGCCTTCTGGCGCCCGGACGGCGCACCACCGACGGCGACCGGGTCCGCGCCCGGGTTCGGGCCCGGACCCGAGCAGACCACACTCACCGTCGCGCTCCCGGACGAGGACGGCACGGTGCGGACGCGCCGGGTGCCCGCGCTGTGCCTGCCGGTGACCGAGGCGCTGCCCGTCCTCACCCGGGCGAACGCCGCGGGCACCGGAACCGCCGCAGCCTTCTGGGGCGCCGCAGCACTGCTCGCCCTCCGCATCGCCGCACAGGGCAGACTTCTGCCCGGCCTGAGTCCGGATGGCCATGACACCTGGCGGTTCGGCCCGCTGGAACCGGCCGACACCCAGGTCATGGCCGAGCTGGCCGCGGCCATGCCGCCGTACGCACACGCCGTACCGCTCACCGGACCGGAGCCGCCGCGACTCCCCGAACCGCAACGCCAGGTGCGTGCGTTCCTGGACGCCGTCGCGGACGCGCTCCCGCGGACGCCCGCCGCGCCCCTTGCGGCCGGCGGACCGGTCTTCGCCGGTCCGTCGCCGCAGCGGGTCCCGGAGCTGCGCGCCTGGGCGGAGGGTGTCGCCGCGGGGCACGACTCGGGCGCACGGCTGTCCCTCCGCATCGAGGTCACCGGCCTGCCTCCGGCAGACCATGACCATGACCAGAAGCAGGAGCAGGAGCAGGACCAGGACCAGGCAGCGGAGCGGGCGGCGGCGCTCCGGGATGACGCGTCCGCAACGGGCGCCACCCCGCGCTTTCGCGGTGTGCTGCAACTGCACAGCGCTGCCGACCCGACGATCGTGGCCGACGCGGCCGATGTCTGGGCGGGCACCTCGCCCGTCAGCGACCGCTTCGGACCACGCGTGCACGCGGACGCGCTGCTCGCGCTGCGGCGGGCGGCCGGGGTCTGGGAACCGCTCACGCCGCTGCTGTCCGCCGCCGTGCCTGACGGGCTGGATCTCGCGGACGAGGAGATCACCGATCTGCTCAGCCCTTCGACCGCCCGAGCCCTGGAGGCCGCGGGCGTCCAGGTGCACTGGCCGCGGGAGCTCGCACACCAGCTGACCGCGCGAGCGGTGGTCGGCCCCGGCGACGACGACGCGGCGGGACCCCCCTCAGGACCGCTCGGCGGCCGGCCCGGAACGGGACCGCCCCCACTGCTGTCACCGCAGGCCCTGCTGAGCTTCAACTGGCGGTTCGCGATCGGCGGCCACGACCTGACCCGTGCCGAACTGGACCGGCTCGCCGAAGCCGGCCGCCCTGTCGTACGGCTGCGCGGCCAGTGGGTGCTCGTGGATCCGCAGGCGGTGCGCCGGGCACGGCAGCGGCAGGACCGCAAGGTCGGCGTGCTCGACGCGCTCGGATCCGTCCTGACGGGCGTCACCGAGCAGGACGGCGAGCACGCCGAGGTCACCGCCACGGGATGGCTGGAGGACCTCCGGGCGCGGCTGGCCGACCCGGAGCCCGCCGACCGTACGCCCCTCCCCCAGCCCCCGGCGCTGCAGGCGACACTGCGGGACTACCAGCTCCGCGGGCTGGACTGGCTGCGGCGGATGACGGAACTGGGGCTGGGCGCCTGCCTCGCGGACGACATGGGGCTGGGCAAGACCATCACGCTCATCGCGCTCCACCTCCACCGGCAGCAGCAGCCCGCGACCGCCGGGCCCGCCCTCGTCGTGTGCCCGACCTCGCTGATGGGCAACTGGGAGCGCGAGATCAGGCGGTTCGCACCGGACACCCCCGTACGCCGGTTCCACGGCGCCCGGCGCACGCTGGACGAGCTGGCGGACGGCGAGGTCGTCCTGACCACCTACGGCACCATGCGCCTGGACACCGGGCACCTGGCCCCGGGGCCTGGCGGTCCCTGGGGCATGGTGGTCGCGGACGAGGCGCAGCACGTCAAGAACCCCTCCTCGGCGACGGCCAAGGCGCTGCGCGGCATCCCGTCACAGGCGCGGGTCGCACTCACCGGCACACCGGTGGAGAACAACCTCACCGAGCTGTGGGCGATCCTCGACTGGACCACCCCCGGCCTGCTGGGCCGCCTGGGCAGCTTCCGCAGGCACTACGCGGACGCGGCCGAGGGGGGCCGTGACCCTGCCGCGACAGAGCGGCTGGCCCGGCTCGTACGGCCGTTCCTGCTGCGGCGCCACAAGTCCGACCCGGGCATCGCGCCGGAACTCCCGCCGAAGACGGAAACCGACCGCGCCGTCCCCCTCACCAGTGAGCAGGCCGGACTGTACGAGGCGGTAGTACGCGAGTCCCTCGCCACGCTGTCCGGAACCGAGGGGATCGCCCGCCGGGGACTCGTCGTCGGGCTGCTCACCTCCCTCAAGCAGATCTGCAACCATCCGGCGCAGTATCTGAAGGAGGAGCAGGGACCGCTGCCAGGACGCTCGGGAAAGCTGGAACTGCTGGACGAGCTGCTGGACACCCTGCTGGCGGAGGACGCGCGTGTGCTGGTCTTCACCCAGTACGTACGGATGGCCCACCTTCTGGGGCGGCATCTGGCCGGACGGGGCGTGGCCGCACAGTGCCTGCACGGAGGTACGTCCGTCGGGGAGCGCGAGGAGATGGTGCGCCGTTTCCAGGAAGGGGCCGTCCCTGTCTTCCTGCTGTCCCTCAAGGCCGCAGGCACGGGGCTCAATCTGACCCGCGCCGACCACGTCGTACATTTCGACCGGTGGTGGAACCCGGCAGTCGAGGCCCAGGCGACCGACCGCGCGTACCGCATCGGCCAGACGAAACCCGTCCAGGTGCACCGGCTCATCACGGAGGGGACGATCGAGGACCGCATCGCCGACATGCTCCGCCGCAAGCAGACGCTGGCCGACGCCGTGCTGGGCTCCGGAGAGGCCGCGCTCACCGAACTTTCCGACGCCGAGCTGGGCGAGCTCGTCCGACTGCGAAAGGACGACCGATGACCGAGCAGGAACGAGTCTTCGCGGCCCTGCCGCCGGCCCGCGGGCGTGGCTTCGCCCAGACCTGGTGGGGCCAGACCTGGCTGAAGGCCCTGGAGGACACGGCGCTGGACGGGCAGCAGCTCCGGCAGGGCCGCACATACGCCCGGCGGGGCGCGGTGGGCGCCGTGTCCGTCCGGCCGGGGCGCATCACGGCCGTGGTGCTCGGCGGCGACCGGGCTCCGCACCGCGCAGACGTGCTGCTGCGCGAACTGGAGAGCGACGAGTGGGACCGGCTGCTCGACATGATCGCGGACAAGGCCGGGCACATCGCGGCGCTCCTGGACCGCGATATGCCGCCGTCCCTGGCCGAGGACGCCGCGGACGCCGGCCTCGAACTCCTGCCCGGCATCGGGGACCTGGATCCGGAGTGCGCCTGCGGCGCCTGGGACCACTGCTCGCACACGGCGGCACTCAGCTATCAGGTGGCCCGGCTGCTGGACGAGGACCCGTTCGTGCTGCTGCTGGCGCGCGGCCGGGACGAACGGCAGGTGCTGGACGCCCTCCAGGCGCGCAGCGCCGCGCGGGCCGCCGGGCCGCGGCACGAGCCGGCTGCGGAGTCGCCCGAGAGGCCCGAGGGGGTGGACGCGCAGGAAGCCTTCGCCCTGGGCGCGGTGCTGCCGCCGCTGCCCGCTCCACCCCTGGCGGTGTCGGACGCCGCCAGGGTCGCGGTCCTCGACGGCGGCGAGCAGGCGCCGCAGGTCGACGTCGCCGCGCTGGAGCTGCTCGCGGCGGACGCGGCGGCACGGGCGCGCCGCATGCTCGCCGAGGCGCTCTCGCCCGGCCATGAGCACCGTCCGCCCTCCCCGCCGCTGACGCAGTGGCAGGACGCCGTCCGGCTGGCCTCCGCCCAGCCGGACGGTCCGGACGGTGAGGTGCCGGCACGACTGGCCCGGGGCTGTGACCGTACCCGGCAGGACCTCCGGCTGGCCGTGCGCGCCTGGGAGTTCGGCGGCCCGGCTGCCCTGGACGTGCTGGAGGACCACCGGCCCCCCGGTTCCGAAGCGCTGGCGCGGGCCCGCGCCCAGGTGGAGACCGCGTGGGGCGACGGCGAGACGGACTCCCGGCTGCACGCCTCCGGCAACAGGTGGACGCTCACCGGTACGGGTGCGCAGGTGCGCTGCGGACGGGACGGACGCTGGTGGCCGTACCGGAAGGAGCGGGGCCGATGGTGGCCTGTCGGCGGCCCTGAGCCCGACCCGTCCGCGGCACTCGCTGTCGCACTGGACAGCGGCACGGCGGACTCCGGTCACCCGGACGGCGAGCAGCGCTGAGAACGCCGACCGCCGACCGGTGCGGAGCACCGGTCGGCGGCAGCGTGGGTCGGCGCCGGAGTCATGGCACCCGGCGGGGGCCGCGCGTCAGGCGATGCCGTTCAGCGTCGGCAGGTAGCCGCCGGACTGCCCCGCGGCGGTGGGGTGGTAGGACTCGTCGATCGGGAAGGTGACGCTGTGCAGCCACGCGTCCCCGGAGCAGATCTCGTGCCCGGTGAAGGCCGGCCGGACGTCGCCGAAGCGGAAGCCGTGGTCGGCCGCGCGCTTGGCGGTGACGTCGTTGAGATCGTCGGCGGCGGCGTTGATGGCCGCACGGGACTTCTCGCTGATGCCGAGGACGCAGCTCCCCTGGAGCTTGTACATGCGCGGGTAGCCGAGCACGGCGACCTCGGCGTTGGGGGCCTTGTCGGAGATGGCGCCGTAGACCTTGTCGAGCTGCCCGGGGAGGGTGCCCGCGATGTAGTCGCGGGCCTGCTGGACCCGGGTCAGGCAGGCGCTCTCGCCTTCGAGCACACAGGTGGTCATGGTGTCGGCGAAACCGGCGTCGTTGCCGCCGACGCTGATGCTGACGAGCCCCGTCGAGGCGTCGAGGGGGCCCATCTGGTCGGCCAGCACATCACCGGTCCGGGCGCCGGAGCAGGCGGTGAAGTCAAAGGACGAGGGCGAGTTGGCTGCTCGCCACAGCTCGGGATACGCGTTGGCACTCCGCTTGCAGTCGCCGCTGCCGGAGTCGTAGCTCCCGGCGCCCACCCCTGAGGAGTAGGAGTCGCCGAGAGCGACATAGCCGGAGGCGGCGGCCTCCGGCTGGGCGGAAGCGGTACCGGCCAGGGACAGTCCGAGGAACGCGAACACGGCGGTAGCCGTAGTCACCCATCTGCGCAGCTTCATGGGACCTCTCATGGGGGGCCTGGAGCGGACAGTCACTCGCATATACCCCTGGCCAAACGCGTTCATGCCAATTCCTCGATCTTCACACGTTCGCCGGTTCAGAGCAGCGGCTTGTGGAGCTTCTTTCCCTTACCCGCCGTCAAGCTGCACGTCACCCGGTCGATCCCGGCGTTCACTCCGCGCGCCTTGGGGTACGAGATGAGCGTGCCGCCCACGGTGCCGCTCGGCTGCCGCCGCGCCTTGGCCCGCAGGGCGGTGCGGCAGAGCGACTCGGCCTCCTCGGCGACCTGCGCGTCCGTGTCGAAGCTCCCTTCGATCGTCTTCCGGCTCACGACCTCGGCGTCGTGCGCCTCGCCGCAGTCGCGGGTCTCCACCCGGCCCTCGCTCGCGCCCTCGTCCTCGCCCTCACCCTCGTCCGCACGGTCGTAGCAGTCGCCGACGCTCAGCAGGAACGACGGCAGCGGCACTCCGCTCGTATCGCCCGACGCCCCAGGACCGGGCGGTCTGTCCGGCCCGCCGCCCGGCGCCTCCGTCCCGGAGACACCGCCGCCCGGCGCCTCGCCCGCTGTGCGTTCATCTCCGTCGTCTCTGGCCAGCAGTAACAGGCCGGCCGTGACCAGAGCCAGCACCAGGACACACGCGCCGACGACCGCCGCCACGATCGCCCCCTTGCGCGGTCCGCCCCCGGGCGGCGGGACGGGAGGAGGAGAAGGAGGAGGAGGCCAACCGCCCGGCCCCGGCGGGCCCGGTCCCCCGGACCCGGGAGGTCCGAAGCCGCCTGGCGGATGGCCGGGCGGCTGACTGCCGGACGGCGGCCGGCTGGGCGGTGGCGGCATCGACATATCTGCCACCCTGTCATGTCCCGCTTACCCAGGGCGATGTGCCTCCCGGCCACCGATCGACGCCGGGAGCCGTCCGCCGCACACGGTCCGGGGTGAGTGCCCTCTCAGGCGACGAGGAAGTCTGCCTGGCCGGCCTTCGCGCCGAGGACGAACGTCGTGATGTCGTGACGGCTGCAGATCAGCGCGGGCCCGTCCGGATCCGTGGACTGCCGCAGGGCGACCCGGCCGTCCGCGAGCATCAGGGCCTCCACGCAGCTGCCGCCGTTGCCGCCGCTCCATGGCTTGTGCCAGCCCTCGCTGCCCAGGTGTTTCGCGGGCATCCCGTTGTAGATACGCGTGTGGGTACGAGCCATGGATTCAGATCTCCTTGCGCAGTGCACTGAGGGCGTCCAGGGTCCGCGACAGCGGCACGGCCTGGGCACACATCCGGTCCAGTGCCTCCAGGAAACCCGACACGTCGTCCCGTTGATCGAAGTAGACGGCGCCTACCAGGCTCTCCGAACAGACGACGTCGGGCAGCTCCTCAAGGGGGAACCGGAAGTGGTGGAAGGGGCCGTACATCGCCGGGTGCGGCCCCGAGCTGAAGGGCATGATCTGCAGTCGGATGTGCTGGTGGCGACTGACCGCCTCCATGAGATGGTCGACCTGCTCGCGCATCACGGCCGCACCGCCGATGGGGCGGCGCAGCACCGTCTCGTCCACGACGGTCCACAGCATGGGCGGACGCTCCCGGTGGAGCACCGCCTGGCGCTCAAGACGGAGCGACACCTGCCGCTTGACCTCGTCCTCCGGGGCATGCGGCATACCGGCACGCAGTACGGCATAGGCGTAGTTCTCGGTCTGCAGCAGGCCGGGGACGTAGTGCGGCTCATAGGCGCGGATCTCGTGCGACTCGGTCTCCAGGCTCACGAAGACGCTGAACCACTCGGGGAGCACATCGCGATACCTGTGCCACCAGCCCGGCTGGTTCGCCTCCCGGGCGAGGGCGATGAAGCCCTCAAGCTCCTCGGGGTCCATGACCCCATAGGTGCGCAGCAGCTTCTCCACGTACGGCACCTTCAGGCCGACCTCGGCCTTCTCCATCCGGCGCACGGTCGCGTGGGTGACGTCGAGGGCCTTGGCGGCCTGCTCGTAGGACAGACACGCCTTCTCGCGCAGTTGCTGAAGCCTCTTGCCCAGCACGATGCGCAGGACGGTGGGTGCGCCACCGCCCGCCCGCGAGTCCGCCACTGCCGCTCCCTTCCAACTGTGCTCTCAGAGGGGCAGTTTGGCATGGCGACCAACTCAAACGACAGCCTGCCTGGCGCCGTTCTGCAATTCACAGTTTGATCCTTGCCATACGCGAGTGACGAACCGCATAGTAGAGCCGTGGCTGCCCCCCATGACGCCCTGTCCTTCAACCACCGCCCCGACGGTGCGCTCATCACCCGTCCCCTGCGTGACGCGTTCCACCTCCCCGCGCGCGACTCGTCGGTGTCCCTGGCCCGCGCGCGCGTCCTCGACCGGCTGCGCGAGTGGCACGTCGACGAAGAGTCCTGCGCCGATGTGCAGCTGATGATGTCCGAGCTGTTCACGAACGCCGTACGGCACACCCACAGCGAGAAGGTCAGCTGCGAGCTGTGGGTGATAGGCGTACGCCTGCGGCTGGAGGTGACCGACGAAGGGGGCGGGGCAGCCCAGATCCGCACGGTCTCCGCCGAGGGCCCACAGGAGGAGGACAGCGACGGGGAGGGCGGCCGCGGACTGCTGCTCGTCAGCGTGCTGGCCGACGACTGGGGGATACGCCCGGGGCAGCCGGGTGGCCAGGGAGCCGACGGGCACGCCGTATGGGCCGAGCTGGAGTGCGACCGGACGTTCTCCTGACGCACCGCCCCGCATCGCCTCGCACCGCCCCACTCCGAGCAGCGCTGAGCAGCACTGCGGCGAGCAGCTCCGCCCGTTTCCTCCCGGCACCTCGCCCACTCCGCCGTCTCCACGGCATCTGGACACGCTCGGTGGCACCGTCGTCACCACACGCCTGCGGCCGCTGCGCGGGGAGCCCTGGCAGCGCGCGGGGCGGGCGCCGTTCCGACCGCTTGTGCGCCGGGGCGCCACGGAGCGCGGCGGCCACGGGTGGCCGGGAAACACCCGCGTGCGCCACGGTGGAAGGAGCACACTGGGCTGCGCCCCACGGCCGTCACCGGTGCGCCGCCAGTGGCGCGCCCGTGTCCTGCCGCGGCGGGCCGGCGGCTCGGGCGCCGCTGTCAGTGCCCTGCTCTATATTCCAAGCAGCTGGCAGAAGCCGAGCAGGCATCGATGAGCGGTGCAGGACGAAAGGCAAGGACGATGGCAGAGAAGCCACCCACCGAGACTGTCGCCCCCGAGGCCCCGCCCGCGGACGACCTGCTGGAGCAGGCGCGTCCGTACCGCAACGAGCTGCTGGCGCACTGCTACCGGATGCTCGGCTCGGTGCACGACGCCGAGGATCTGGTGCAGGACACCTATCTGCGTGCCTGGCGGGCCGGTGACCGCTTCGAGGGCCGTTCCTCGCTGCGGACGTGGCTGTACCGCATCGCGACGAACGCCTGTCTGACCGCGATCGAGCAGCGCGGCCGCCGCCCCATGCCGTCGGGCATCGGCGCGCCGACCGACGATCCCGAGCGGCCGGTCTCCGAAGCGCCCGAGGTGCCCTGGCTGGAGCCGATACCGGACGCGATGTTCGGCAGTGAGCAGCCCTCCGACCCGGCCGCTGTCGTGGTCTCCAAGTCGAGCATGCGCCTGGCGCTGGTCGCGGCGCTCCAGCACCTGCCGCCGCGGCAGCGGGCAGTGCTGTTGCTGCGTGACGTGCTCAAGTGGCGCGCGGCCGAGGTCGCCGAGCTCCTGGGCTCCACGACCGCCAGTGTGAACAGCGCGCTGCAGCGCGCCCGCGCCCAGCTCGAACAGGCGGCGCCGGCGGAGGAGGAGCTGACCGAGCCCACCGACCCGGCCATGCGCGAGCTGCTGGACAGGTACGCGGCAGCGTTCGAGAAGTCGGATGTCACGGCGATCGTCGACCTGTTCAAGGAGGACGCGGTCTGGGAGATGCCCCCGTTCCCGCAGTGGTTCCGCGGCCGGGACACGATCATGCGGCTCATCGCCAACCAGTGCCCCATCGGCCGCGACGAGGGGCTCATGGTGCCCACGTCGGCCAACGGTCAGCCCGCCTTCGGGCTCTACAACCTGCAGGCGGACGGCAGCTACCTGCCCTTCCACCTCCAGGTCCTCACGCTCCAGAAGCGGCGCGTGGCCCATGTGGGCGCCTTCTTCGGCCCGTCACTCTTCACGGTCTTCGGCCTGCCCGAAATCATCCGGCCGGGCGACGAGGCCGCGGTGCGCAGGGGAGGCCGCACGCAGGGCTGAGTGCCGGGCCGCAGCACGGCGGCCGCCGCAGCAGAGAACGCCCGTCCGGGCCATGGGGCCATGGAGCCATCCGCGGCCCGGACGCACCTCTCTTGGCAGGCGGGTGGCCGGATGCCACTATCGACGCGCGTCAATCCGACAGGCACGTGCCCTCACCACACTTCCCCCACGGGAGACACGATGGCTCCAGTACGACGGCACACCACGTCCTCTCCGCCCACCGGCCCGCACCTGCGCGTCCCCTCACGCCGCACGCTGCTGCGCGGCGGCGCGGGCCTCGCGCTCGCGGCGGGCGCCTCGGCCGCGGCACCACTCGCCGCCGGGCAGGCAGCCGATCAGAACAGCCGCGCGAAAGCCCCTGGAGACGTGGACTACCCCGGAGCCGAGTGGATCCCGGCCGACCCCTCCAACTTCACGGCCTCCAACCGCCCCGCGACCTATCCCGTCGACTTCGTCGTGATCCATGTCACCCAGACCACGTTCCAGGACGCGATCGACATCTTCCAGAATCCCGACAAGAACGTCTCGTCGCACTACGTGATCCGCTCTTCCGACGGCCACATCGCCCAGATGGTGCGCGAGACGGACATCGGCTGGCATGCCGGGAACTGGAACTACAACACCCGCAGCATCGGCATCGAGCACGAAGGCTGGATCGACGAGCCCGACAGATGGTTCACGGACGAGATGTACGCCGCATCGGCCGCGCTCACGGCGAACATCTGCGACGACTACGGCATCCCCAAGAACCGCGACCACATCATCGGCCACAACGAGGTGCCCGGCGCCGACCACACCGACCCCGGTCCGCACTGGGACTGGGACCGCTACATCGAGCTGGTCCGAAGCGCCTGACGCGGCGGCCCGCCCGCCGAACCGACGTGCGCCGCAGGCACGGAGGAACCGGTAAGGCACGCATACCGACAACCATTCAGCAGATCGTGTGACTTCCGGAGGAAAGCCTTCCGAAGATCGCCGTACCCCACGCATTCTCGCCTGCGTGACGGGACGCTATCGATGGCACGGACCTGCCGCAGCGGTTGTCTGCGCAGCATTCGCCCTGGGCGGTACCGCCGCCCAGGCCGCCGTCCGGACTGACGGCACACCGCCCGGCCAGCCCCGGGGGCACTGGAGCGACAGCGGGCCACCCACCGTGTCCGCCAGTTTCCGCCCAGGTCCGCACGGCACCGGTGGGTCCATGAGCGCCGGGGACGTGCGGGCCGGCAGCACGGTCGAGTGGGGCGGCTGCACGGACTTACGGATCGGCGTGTCCCCCGCCCACCGCCCGGGGGCCGGGGTCAGGGTGCGTACGGGCCACTGCACCTGCC
>NZ_JAAKZZ010000789.1 GCF_011045075.1 Streptomyces boncukensis | reverse complement strand
GGGCGGGCGAGAGGGGGGCAATGTGCACTCTTGGTCGATGTACCCCTCTTGTTCCGCGACCAAGGGCTGCCATACTTACGATGCCGTAGGTTACGGAACCGTAGCCAAGCCACCGGTCCAATGAGGGACATCTATGACGACTACCCCCGACGTGCTCGACAGTTCACCGAAAGCGCCTCCCGAATCCGAGCACACCGACTCCCCCTCTCCCTCCCCCTCCCCCGATGCGGGGTCCGCGACACTCGGCGGAGAGCGGCGGCGTTCGGTGGAGCAGTTCACGCTGCTGCTGTTCATCACCGTCCCGTTCCTGGCGCTGATCGCGGCCGTGCCGCTGGCCTGGGGCTGGGGGATGAGCTGGCTCGACCTGGGGCTGATGGTGGCGATGTACTTCATCACCTGCCATGGCATCACGATCGGTTTCCACCGCCACTTCACCCACGGCTCCTTCAAGGCGAAGCGCCCGCTGCGGGCCGCGCTGGCGATCATGGGGTCGATGGCCGTCGAGGGCCCCCTGGTGCGGTGGGTCGCCGACCACCGCAAGCACCACAAGTTCTCCGACGCCCAGGGCGACCCGCACTCGCCGTGGCGGTACGGCGAGACGGTGCCGGCCCTGCTGAAGGGCCTCGCCTGGGCTCACGTCGGATGGATGTTCGACGAGGAGCAGACGCCGCAGCAGAAGTACGCGCCGGACCTCATCAAGGACTCCGTGGTCCGCCGCATCTCCCGGCAGTTCGTCCTGTGGACGGTCGTCTCACTCCTCCTCCCCCCGCTGATCGGCGGGCTGGCCACCTGGTCCTGGCAGGGCGCGGTCACGGCGTTCTTCTGGGGCTCACTGGTGCGGGTGGCGCTGCTGCACCACGTCACCTGGTCGATCAACTCCATCTGCCACGCGGTGGGCAAGCGCCCCTTCAAGTCCCGGGACCGGTCCGGAAACGTGTGGTGGCTGGCGGTCCTCTCGTGCGGCGAGTCCTGGCACAACCTGCACCACGCCGACCCCACCTGCGCCCGGCACGGCGTCGAGCGCGGCCAGATCGACTCCAGCGCACGGCTGATCAGCTGGTTCGAGAAGGCGGGCTGGGCGTCCGACGTGCGCTGGCCCAAGCCTGAGCGCATCGACTCCCGCCGCCAGGAGTCCGCTGCCGACGCGGCATGATGGGCCCGTGCCGACCGCAGACAGCTCATCCAGCGAACCGAACGCCGCCCCGAAGCGCCGCGCCCGCCGCCGTATGACGGGCAAGGAGCGCCGCGAACAGCTCCTCGACATCGGGCGTGCCCTGTTCGCCGAGCGCGGCTTCGAGGGAACCTCGGTGGAGGAGATCGCCCACAAGGCGGGAGTCTCCAAGCCGGTGGTCTATGAGCACTTCGGCGGCAAGGAGGGCCTGTACGCGGTGGTGGTCGACCGGGAGATGCGGCGTCTCCTCGACATGGTCACCGGCGCTCTCACCGGCGGCCACCCCCGCGAGCTCCTCGAACAGGCGGCCTTCGCCCTCCTCGACTACATCGACCAGTACACGGACGGCTTCCGCATCCTCGTCCGCGACTCCCCGGTGGCCCAGTCCACGGGCACCTTCGCCTCGCTGATCTCGGACATCGCCACCCAGGTGGAGGACATCCTGGGCCGCGAGTTCAAGTCCAGGGGCTTCGACGCCAAGCTCTCCCCGCTCTACGCCCAGGCCCTGGTCGGCATGGTCGCCCTGACCGGCCAGTGGTGGCTCGACGTCCGCAAACCGAAGAAGGCCGAGGTGGCAGCCCACCTGGTGAACCTCGCCTGGCACGGCCTGGACGGCCTGGAGCAGAAGCCCCGGCTGATAGGCCACCGCAAGAGCTGACCCGCCGCTGTCCGGCGTCACTCCGGCCGCACCGGGTCCAGCAGGAAGACCTGGCCGGCCCCGGCCCGCTCGCACGGCACCTGGGCGAGCTGCCCTGTGCGGTCGGCGCCCTGCGGGAAGCCGGCGCACAGGCGGGTGTGTACGGGGCGCAGCCGGTAGCCCCGCTCCGGTTCCGTGACCGGCTCCAGCGTGAAGCGCTCCGCCGCGCCCCGGTCCCCGCAGCGGCCGTCCTCCAGCGGTGCGCCGGCCTCCGTACGGGCCCGCTGCACACCGAGGCAGCCCGGCGGCCCGGACCCGGGGCGCTCGCTCTTCAGAAACCACGCGCCGCCGCCGGCCCGCTGCAACCGGTGGACGGGGAAGGCGCGTTCGCACGGTGCCGGGTGCAGCCGCCCCGAATCGCTGCCCCGGCGCTGCGAGGCGCACAGCCCTGAATCCGCGGCGCGGAGCTGGTACCGGCCCGGTTCCGGCGCCGCGCGCGCCCGCTCCGCCCTCCCCCCGTCGC
>NZ_JAAKZZ010000788.1 GCF_011045075.1 Streptomyces boncukensis | reverse complement strand
GCCCGGCTGGCCCGCCCGGCTGAACGCTTCGCCCTCGCGTACCCGGCGCCCTCTCCGAACACCACCCGCCTCTCCCGTTGCCGGAGGCGACCCGCTCGCTCCCTATCACCGTGCGTTTACGATGGCTTACGGACAGGGTGGTCCAGACCTCACCAGGTCTCGTACCCCCCTCGGCCGTCCGGGCCCTCCCCCCACCCCGGAAGCGGATGGACCGCCGAGACGGAGAGCGCGCGTGCCCGAGCAGACTGGACTTTCCCAGGGAGACGACCTCCCTGAGCGGCTGCGTGAGCTGAGCCGCATCATGTCCGAGCTGTCCCGTTTCCATGGGACCCCGGACATTTTCGTACTGACGGCCGAGGATCTGCGGCGCCGCGAGTTCCAGGCGTACGCCAGCGGCTGGCAGGACGCCGAGGACGCGGCACGCGCGCCTCGCCACCCGCGGCGCGAACGCAGCGCGGACGTCCTCCCCTTCCCGCTGCCCTCCGTGGACTCCGTGGACTCCGCCGAGGAGCCGGACGGATGCCCCGACGGCGGCGCGTGCGACGCGCTGGGCGGCGGCGCGGCCGCCGACGTCCTGGTCTTCCCCCAGGAGTACCAGCCGCCGTCCGGCGCGCCCAGCGCCGCCACCGGACCCGCCGTACCCGAGCCCGCCGTACCCGAGCCCGGCGTACGGGACGCGCCGGGACCCGGACCGGGGCCGGGTCCTGGGCCGGACGTCGGGGCGGACGCCGGGCCGGACGCCGGGGCGAGCGCACCGGAGCGGAGCCGCGGGGCGGCGAAGGCGGCCGGGGGAGAGGCGGAGGGCGAGGCCGGGCAGGAGTCCGGCGCGCGGTTCGACGTCAAGAGCCCCCGGTCGACGGCTCCCACGATTCCGCCGCTGTCCGGCAACGTCCCGCGCCCGCGCCCGCGCGCGGCGCCGACGCCGACGCCCGAGTCGGACGGCGACGGCGGGCCCCCGCCGGATCCGCCGCGTACGTGACGCGCGTATACCGGGCAGCCCCCGCCCTGCGGAGCCGCCCCGAACGGCAGCAGGGGACCGCTTAGTTGCGCACTCGCGCGCAATGAATCACACTTGGAGGCAGCGGCGGAGCTGTGCCCGCGCCCCAGGCGCGCACGGCCCGCCGCTTCCGCGTTTCCAGGAAGGAGGAACCGTGTGGCTGGACCCGAACTCACCTTCCCGGATGTCGAACGTCTGATCGTGGACTATCTCACCGACCGTCCGGAGCTGAGCGACATCACCATCGACGACGTACCACCGCCGGACTTCGACGGGACCCAGCGCGTGGTGCTGGTCTCCCGCGTCGGCGGTGCGTGGATCGACGACGAGCACCTCGACCGCCCGCTGGTCGAACTGGAGGTCTACGGACCGGACAAGCCCTCCGCGCACACCGACTCCCTCGGAGTGCGCGCCGCGCTGCAGGCGCTGCGCGGGGTGACGTACGGCGGGGTCACCGTCGCCGACGTGATCGAGGCGGAGGCCGCGCGCTGGCTGCCGGACTACAACCGGCCGGTGGCGAACCGCTATCTGACCACGGTCCAACTCTCACTGACGCCGCTCTGAGCGGCCGGCCGCTCCGCACGGCAGGCGGGGACCCCCGCTCCGGACCGGGCCCGACCGGCCCCCGGACCCTCCCCGCACCCTGCGCGCCGCCGTAGCACCCAACCCGTACGACCAGGTACCCAACCCACCAAGGAGATCCGTCATGCCCAGCATGAACCCCAACCAGATCCGCGTCGCGGGCAACGGCCGCATCCTCGTCGCGCCGATCGGCACCGAGGGACCGGCCGACACCACCGCCGAGTGGGGCCCGGACTGGGCCGACCTCGGCTACACCAGCGGCGACGGCGTGAAGTTCGGCCGCAAGGAGAAGGTGACCCACGTCGACACCTGGCAGTCCGTCGGCCCGGCCCGCTTCATCTACGCCGACCGGGACCTGACCGTGAAGTTCGGCATGCTCCAGTTCAACTCGGACACCGTGCCGCTCTACTTCGGCGGAGGCAAGGTCGAGGAGACGGCGCCGGACTCCGGCGTCTACCGCTACGACGTCGCCTCCGACCCGGCGCCCGACGAGCGCGCGCTGGGCCTGGAGTTCACCGACGGCGCCGAGGTCGTCTACCGCTTCATCATTCCGCGCGGCCAGGTCAACGAGACCGACGAGGTCGAGATGAACCGCAAGGGCTCGCTGAAGCTGGGCGTCACCTTCATGGCGATGGGGCTGGACGGCGAGACGCCGCTGGCCACCTGGATCCTGAAGGACCCGTCCTTCGCCTGATCCGCCCGTCCGGGCCCGGGGCGCGGGACGGATTCGGCGTGGTCCCGCGCCCCCCGCACCCCGCAC
>NZ_JAAKZZ010000787.1 GCF_011045075.1 Streptomyces boncukensis | reverse complement strand
TGGGAGGCGTTCGTCCTGGGAGCGCGGGACGGGGAGTTCGACCTGGAGCCGATGCCGCACAACGGGGGGCTGACGGCGGAGGAAGGGTGAGGGCTCTCCTCCCGCACGGCCGTATGGGGGCGGGGACACGGATGAGTCCCCGCCTGGTTCTGTGGAGGACGGCCACAGGCGAGATCGAGCCCATCAACCGCCATGGGGTGGTCGCATGTGGTGGTCGTGTCGTCGCCGTTGGTAGCTTGGGGCAACACTTGACTGTGCGACGTCTCATCGAGGGGCCATGGGGTCGGAAGAAAGCAGCGGATCGCGTCTGAACGGCCTCTCCGGAGGCTCCCAACCGCCCGAGTCCCGACCGGGCGGCCATGTGCCGCCACGGAGCGACCTGGCGCATTCGGAGGCGAAGAAGCAGAACGCGGCGCGTCATATCCAGGATGTGCTGGGTCCCGAGACCCGGAAGGCGGGGATGCTGGCGGACGGCGCGAACGAGTCCGTCACCGGGAATCCGGCGAGTCCGACCACCTTCACCAGTTCGCTGCACGGCTGGGGAGTGTGGACCGGGCTACGCCACCGCTCGAAGAAGTGGGCCCAGCATCACAAACAGCTCACTCAGCGGATTCGTACCGAGAAGGATGCGCTGATGGACGCCAACAAGGTGCTGGACGGGGGCGACATCCGGGTAGCCCAGGGGATGAATGCCCTGCCCCCGGAGGGGCGGTCCCGCAGCGCCATCGACGGACTGTAGCCAGGGGGCCCGGCGAATGCCGATCACGTACAACGACATCGTGAACGCGGACCTCAGCGGTCTCAAGGCGGCATCCGAGGCATGGAAGACGATGGGCAGCCGCTTCCTCAAACTGCAGGGCTCCTACCAGGACCACGTCAAAGCAGCAGTGGACGCGGATTCCTGGAGGGGTGAGTCCGCTGCGGCCTACTCGCGTTGGGGCCAGGCCACGCTCGACGAGTACGCGGAGGCGGAGGGCGAGGCGCAAGGGGTATCCGGACTCCTCAGCGACGCCTACAGCATTCTCAAGAAGCACAAGCAGAACGTGGAGAAGACACGGGACGACGCCCAAAAGGCCGGCATGGCCGTGGACTCGAACGGCCGCTGCACCATGGACCTGCGCAGGGTGGCGGAACTCAAGGGCGAGGCGACGGCCGAGCAGTACCGCCGTGACCACGCGGCCCGCCAAACGGTCGAGGAGTCCTGGTCGGATGCCATCGACAAGGCGGTCAAGGCCACCCAACGGGCCGATGAGAACATCAAGATGGCGCTGATGGCCGAACCGAAGCAGAGCAGCAAGGGCCTGCCGGGCGGCTTCAACGGCAACATCAAGGACGATGTCGGCGAGGCCAACGCCGCCCGCGCCGGCGAGGTCCTCAAGCGCCTCAAGAACGGCGACGATGTCAGCGCCGGAGACCTGCGGGACGCGCGGTTCCTGACCCGTGAGAACGGCAAGGACCCGGAGTTCAGCCGCACCCTGATCAACTCCCTCGGCGGACCCGAAGGGCTGATCAAGACCCACAACCGCCTGGACGACCTCGCGTACTTCGACGACAAGGACCAGAAGAAGAGCTACCTCTCCCTGGACAAGGGCCTGGCGACCACGCTGGCCACCGCGACCCGGAACCCGAACACGGAGTTCTACAAACGGTTTCGCGCAGGTCTCCAGAAGGCGGGCGTCTCCGCGTACGACCTCGACCTGGCTACACGGGGGCAGGGGGAGGGTCAGAAGGTCCGGGGCTACCAGAGCCTGGTCTCCCTCATGAAGCAGGGCAGCGGCTATTCGGGGCAGTTCCTCAAGGACGTGGCCCACGACATCCGCAAGGCGGAGGACAAGAAACAGGGCGGTCATCCGGATGTCTGGGACCTCAGAGGCGACTTCGGGGACAAGAAGCACGCCAGATTCGCCAGCGACCCGATGGACGGCATCCTCGGCATCATGTCCGACAACCCCAAGGCAGCGGCGGAGTACCTGGACCCGGGCCCGGGAGGGAAGAACGACAACCTCCAGTACCTCCTGACGGGGCGCGACTGGAAGAACGTCGACTTCTCCGACTCCAGGGAGGCGTTCTACCGGGAGTCCGATCCGGACATGTACAACGATTCCGACAAGGAGAGCACCAACGCCCGGAAGGGCCTGGGTGCCGCGATGACGGCAGCGGCGACCGGCGTATCGCCCTCGGACTCGTCTCCCCCTGTTCCTTCGTCACACTCGGACGCCAACAACCGCGTGTTCGTAAAAGCCCTGGGGGAGCTTTCCGCGAAGGGCGACGACATGCCCGCCGCCCTGCGCGGGGACATGGCCAAGATCATGGTTAACCATGGGCACGAGGTTCATGTGGCGATGAGTGA
>NZ_JAAKZZ010000786.1 GCF_011045075.1 Streptomyces boncukensis | reverse complement strand
GATTACCTCTCGGAACGAGCCAGCTCGGGAGGCACTCGGTGGGTCACTCTCAGCGCAGGCGCAGCGGTGTCGCCCTGCTGGCCTGCGCCGTTCTGGCGCTGCCGGGACCGCTCGCGCTGGCCGCCACCCCGCCGGGCGAGCCGAGCGGCGATCCGCCCGCCCCGTCCGTGTTGGGCTCCGCTGACCCGCAGCCCCCGCAGCCCCCGCTGCGGCCCGAGGCGGCGGTCGAGGGCGAGCGCCCGCAGGACGGCCGGCCCGGGGCCGGGCAGCGCCCCGCGCGCACACCGCCCGACGTCGGCCCGGACGAGATACCGGCCGCCTCGAAGCCGCCCTCGGACGCCCCCGGCGACACCGGACGCCCGGACGAGCCCTCCGCATCGCCCACCGCCGGAGAGCCGACGCCCGCGCGGAGCACGAGCGAGTCCCCCTCGGCGCGGCCGGGGCAGCGGGGCCACCACGGACACCGGCACCACGGCCACGGGCGGAGCCGGGCCTGCCCGCCGGGCGCCCCGCACGGCAGCGGCAGCCCCGACGGCCCGGCCGCCCGCCGGGGGCGGCCCGCCGCGCAGGAGGGGGACCGGCAGGCCGGGCCCCCGCCCCGCATCCGGCCGCCGTCCCCGTCCCTGCGCCCCGCGCCACGGGTGACGGACCAGGCGATCGGCCGCCACAACCTGTACGAGCCGGACCCGCCCGCGCCCGGTCAGCGGTCCGCGCGGGAGGCCGGAACGGACGTTGCCGCCGAGCCGTCCGGAGAGGTGCTGCCCGTGCTGCCGCTGGGCGCCGGACTGGCGCTCACCGGGCTGGGGCTCGCCTTCCTGGCGCTCCGCCTGCGGCGCGGCTGAGGGACGGTCCGAGGCGGCGCGCCGACGGCTTCCGCACAGCCGCCCGCGGCTCAGCCCGCTGTCGGTACAGCGTGCAGAATGGGGGGTATGACACAGCCGAGCAACGAACAGTCGCAGGAGAGTCCGCAGGTTCTGGTCGTGGGGCCGGACGGAATGGCTCTCGGCAGCACCGCTGCCAAGGGGGGCGACGGTGACGGCGAGGAGCAGGCTGAGGTCCCCGTGACGGAGATGGTCGAGCAGCCCGCGAAGGTCATGCGCATCGGCAGCATGATCAAGCAGCTGCTGGAGGAGGTGAAGGCGGCGCCGCTGGACGAAGCCAGCCGGGCGCGCCTCAAGGAGATCCACACCAGCTCGATCAAGGAGCTGGAGGACGGCCTCGCTCCCGAACTGATCGAGGAACTGGAACGGCTGTCCCTGCCCTTCACCGACGAGTCCGTACCGACCGACGCCGAGCTGCGGATCGCCCAGGCCCAGCTGGTGGGCTGGCTGGAGGGCCTCTTCCACGGCATCCAGACGGCGCTCTTCGCCCAGCAGATGGCCGCGCGGGCGCAGCTGGAGCAGATGCGCAGAGCGCTGCCGCCCGGCGCCCTGCCGGACGACATGGCCCAGGGCGAGGAGGCGTCCGGCCACCACCCCCGCACCGGCGGCCCGTACCTCTGAGGCGCGGGCGTCAGCCGGACCGGCGTCCCGGGGGCGCGCTCCGCGCCTCCGGGGAGGCCATCCAGTGGTACAGCGCCATGGCGACACTGGTGGCCAGGTTGAAACTGGACACCTGAGGTCGCATCGGAAGGGACACCAGGTGGTCGGCCCGGTCCCGCAGGGCGTCCGACAGGCCGTGCCGTTCGGAGCCGAAGGCGAGCATCGCGTTCCCGGGCAGGGTGAAGGACCGCAGGTCGGCGCCCTCCGGGTCGAACGCGTAGAGCGGCCCAGCGGGCAGCGTCGCCGCCTCCCGGCGCGCCACAGCGGTGGCGAAGTGCAGCCCGGCGCTCGCCCGTACGGCCGCGGGGTGCCAGGGGTCGGCCGTTCCCGTGGTGAGCACCCCGGCCGCGCCGCAGCCCGCCGCGAGCCGTACGACGGCACCGACGTTGCCGAGGTTGCGCGGGTGGTCGAGCACGACGAGGGGCGCCGTGCGGTCCGGTGTCGCGGGCGGGTCCGGCGCGGTGGCCCGCAGGGCGAGCGCGGCGACCCCCGTGGGGTGCGGGCGGGGCACCAGCTCGCGCAGCGCCGCCTCGGACACCGGGCGCAGCAGGGCGTCCAGGGCGCCGGTGAGGTCGGGCGCGAGCTCCCCGGCGAGCGCGAGGGCCGCCTGCGGGTCCCGGGCCACGGCCACGGGGACGCGCGCTCCGAAGCGCAGGGCGTGCTTCAGCGCGTGGAAGCCGTCCAGCAGCACGCTCTCCGCGGCGTACGCCGTCCAGTCCTCCGCGATCTCCTCGTGCACCCCGTCAGCCTACGGCCGGATCAGTGCTCGGCCGGCACCGTGGCCGGGTCGTCCCGCCCGGTCGACGCCTCCCCGC
>NZ_JAAKZZ010000785.1 GCF_011045075.1 Streptomyces boncukensis | reverse complement strand
CCGGGGGTCGGGCGGCTGGCGGAGTGGCGACCCGGCCGGCCGCGGCCGGCTCGCGGGCCGGGCCCCGCGCTGGTGGGCTGGAGCCATGCGCCATGGCTTCCGCTCCCCCGCTCCCCGGTCCTCCGGCGTCGTCGCGCTCGCCCTGCTGGGCGCGCTGGCCGCCGGGTGCGGCGACGACACCGGATCCGATCCGGGTTCGGACTCCCCCTCGGCCTCCGCCCCCCGTTCCGCCGAGCCCGATTCCGGCCCGCTCGGCAAGACGGAGGTCCGCAAGGCGCTGCTCACCGTGGGGGACTTCCCCGCCGGGTGGTCGCGGACCGACCTGGACGACGACGGCACGAGCGACCTCGACGCCGAGGACGAGACCTGCGACCGGTTCCTGGACACCCTGGACGGCGACGACGCCCGCACGGACGCCTCCCGCGACTTCGAGAAGTCCCACACGGGCCCCTTCGTCTCCAGCGGGGTCGCGTCGTACGGCACCGGCCGCGCGAAGAAGGTGATGCGGGACTTCGCGCGGCTGGGCTCCGAGTGCCGGGCGTTCACCTCGAAGGACGAGGACGACGGGAGCGAGGTCGCCTTCACCGTCAAACCGCTGTCGATGCCGGACTTCGGCGACGAGAGCGAGGCGCTGCGGCTGACGGGGAAGGCGCGGGGCGGGGCGAGCGCGAAGGAGATGACGCTCACCGTGGACCTGGTGCTGGCCCGGGTCGGGCCGAGCACGACGGGGGTGGCGAACATGTCGGTGCTCGGCTCCGACAGCCAGGTCACGGCCGAGGTGATGGAGCGTGCCGTCTCCCGCCTGCGCCGCGTCCAGGACGACGGCTGAGCGCCCGAAGGGGGCGGGGCTGCGGGGCTGCCCCTGGCGGCGCGTCGCCGTCTGCGGGCGGTGTGTGGTTGCGCGCGCAGTTCCCCGCGCCCCTGCAGGGCACTAGTGCCGGTCGGTCCGGCGGGCGCGGAGGGCGAAGGCGATCAGGATGCCGATGGCCGTCACGACGACCGCGTCGATGCCCAGGCCCAGCTTGATGCCGCCCAGGGCCGCCTCGTCCGCCGCCGTGCCCCCGTTCCGCAGCGCCCCCGACCAGCTGACCGCGACCGCGCTCAGCAGCGGGATGCCCATCGCGATGCCGAGCTGCATCGCGCTGGTCACCAGCGACGTGGCCCGGCCCTGGTCCGCGTCGGCCAGCCCTGAGGTGGCGGTCACGCCGTAGGAGACCACGGCCACCAGGTGCAGGGCGCTCGCCGCCGAGAGGGCGACGACGACCAGCCACAGCCCGGAGTCCATGCCGATGCCCAGCAGCGCCGCGGTGAGCACGCCCTGGCCCACCAGTCCCAGGGCGAGGGTGCGAGGAGCGCCGATGCGGCTGGCGATCCGCGGGGCGAGCGCGCCGCCCCCGATCGAGGCCAGCCCCTGGACGCCGAACACCAGCCCGGAGACCAGCGGCGAGACGCCGAGGGTGTCCTGGAGGTAGAGGGTCAGCAGGAAGACCGCCGCGGTCATCATCGACACCGTCACCAGTCCGCCGAGGTTGCCGAACGCCACGGTCGGGCGGCGCAGCATCCACAGCGGCAGCAGCGGGTCCTGGGTGCGGGCCTCGATCCGGATGAAGGTCGCCAGCAGCGCGAGGCCGAGCAGCAGCGCGGTGAGGACGTCGGGCCGGGTGAAGCCCTCCTCGGCGGCCGTGGACAGCCCGTAGACGACGCCGAGCAGGCCGCCGGTCACGGCGAGCGCGCCGGGTATGTCGAGCCGGGTGCGCTCGCCCCGGCTCTCGGTCAGCGTCCGGGGGGCGACGAGCAGCACGGCGACGCCGCCGACGCCGAGCAGCGCCATGGTGGAGCGCCAGCCGAGGGTGTCGGTCAGCACGCCGCCGACGACCATGCCGACGGTGAAGCCGAGCGCCATGAGGGAGCCGTTGATGCTGAGCGCCTTGGTGCGCTTGGGGCCCTCCGCGAAGGAGGTGGTGATCAGCGCCATGCCGGTGGGCACCAGTGCGGCGGCCCCGAGGCCCTGGAGCGCGCGCCCCGCGAGGAAGAGGGGCGCGTTCGGCGCCAGCGTGGCGAGGACGGAGGCGCCCGTGAAGAGGGCGAGCCCGGTCAGGAACGTACGGCGGCGGCCCAGCTGGTCGCCGAGGCGGCCGAAGAGCAGCAGGAAGCTGCCGGTGGGCAGCGCGAAGGCGGTCACCGCCCACTGCAGCCCGGCCTCGCCCAGGCCCAGGTCCGGGCCGAGGACGGGCAGGGCGACATTGAGCACGGAGAAGTCCAGCGCGACCATGAACTGGGAGGCGCACAGCACGACCAGGACCAGCTTCTCGCGGGCGGTGAAGCGCGCGGGCGCTGACTGCGGCGCCGGCTCCGGCGCCGAGG
>NZ_JAAKZZ010000784.1 GCF_011045075.1 Streptomyces boncukensis | reverse complement strand
GCCCCCCGCAGCCCCCCCCGCAGCGCAACGAAGGCCGCTCCCGGTGGTCGGGGAACGGCCCTCGGCGTTCTGTGGTGCGGCGCCGTCAGCGGGGCGCGCCGCGGTCTTCCCGCGGCTCAGATGTAGGAGTAGAAGCCCGCGCCCGCCTTGCGGCCGAGGCGGCCCGCGTCGACCATGCGCTGGAGCAGCGGGGGAGCGGCGTAGAGCGGCTCCTTGTACTCGGCGTACATCGAGTCGGCGATCGAGGCGACCGTGTCGAGGCCGATGAGGTCGGAGAGCCGGAGGGGGCCCATGGGGTGGGCGCAGCCCATCTCCATGCCGTTGTCGATGTCCTCGCGGCTCGCGATGCCGGACTCGAACATCCGGATGGCGGAGAGCAGATACGGGATCAGCAGCGCGTTGACGACGAAGCCCGAGCGGTCCTGGGCGCGGATGGTGTACTTGCCCAGGAGGCCGCCGACCGCCTCCTCGGCGCGCTTGATGGTGTCGTCGCTCGTGGTCAGCGCCGGGATCAGCTCGACCAGCCGCTGGACGGGCGCCGGGTTGAAGAAGTGGATGCCGATCACATGGTCCGGCCGGGAGGTCGCGACGGCGAGCTTCACCAGCGGGATGGAGGAAGTGTTCGACGCCAGGATCGCTTGCGGACTGGCCACCACCTGGTCCAGAACCTGGAAGATCTCGGTCTTGACCTGCTCGCTCTCGATCACGGCCTCGATCACCAGATCGCGGTCGGCGAAGTCGCCCAGGTCCGTGGTGAAGCTCAGCCGGTCCAGGGTGGCGTCCCGCTCCGTCTCGGTGATCTTGCCGCGCTCGGCCGCCTTGCCGAGGGAGTTCACCAGCCGGGTGCGCCCCAGCTCCAGGGCCTCGCCGCTGGTCTCCGCGACCATGACCTCCAGCCCGGATCGCGCACACACCTCCGCGATACCGGCGCCCATCTGGCCGCAGCCCACCACTCCGACGCGCTCGACGCCGTCTACAGAGTCCGTCACCTCGTACCTTTCGCTGATCTTCACGGATGCCGCCGTCCGACGGTACCGCTAGGGCGGTCGCCGCGCGTCGGGCGGGTGCGAAAGGTCACGCGGGCCGGGGCCCGCGGGCGGGGCGGCCCCGGCAGGGCGCGCCCCGGGCCGCGGTCAGCTCTTGTTCCGCTCCCGGACCACGGTGTCGGGCCCCGGGGACAGGATGGCCTCGTGGCCGTCCTCGAACCGTACCCGGAACGGGGGTTCGCCGTCGGCGCCCAGCACCTCGACGACCTCCGCCTCGCGGTTCTGCCGGCCTACGACCCGCCCGTGCATCAGCAGCCGGTCGCCTGGATTCGCTCGCATCAGGAGTGCCTCCCCCTCACAGGTGCGCGTCATCGGTGCCGCTGTGCGGTGTATCCGTTCGGTGCGGGCAAGTCTACGGCCTGTAGCCGGAGTTGGCCCCGGTCAGGCACGAGTCCGCTGGACGACGGCGATACACACCAGGACGGCGACGGCGGCCGCGGGCGCCGCCGGGGTCAGCTGTTCGCCGAGCAGCAGGACGGACCAGACCAGGGTCATCAGCGGCTGGGACAGCTGCACCTGGCTGGCCCGCGCCACACCCG
Organism: Streptomyces boncukensis; assembly: GCF_011045075.1. Lineage (GTDB taxonomy): Bacteria > Actinomycetota > Actinomycetes > Streptomycetales > Streptomycetaceae > Streptomyces > Streptomyces boncukensis. The sequence goes on along the minus strand of NZ_JAAKZZ010000784.1, from coordinate 782 downwards.
CCACGCCCATGGCGCGGTACCACAGCAGCAGACCGAGAAGCTGCGAGCCCGCGGCGCTCCACAGCAGCCCCGCCACGGAGTGGCCGGTCAGCCCGACCGGCTCGTGCGGCAGCGCCAGCGCGGCGCCCAGCACGGCCAGCGGCAGGCAGGCCACCAGCGCCCAGCCGATGACCGCCAGGGCCGGCAGCTCGCGGGCCAGCCGTCCGCCCTCGGCGTATCCGGCGGCGCAGATCAGCAGCGCCCCGCACAGATAGAGGTCGCCCAGGGTGGGGGAGCCGCCGCTCTGGTGGAGCGCGAACGCCACCGCGACGGCGGCCCCGGCCACGGCGGCGGCCCAGAAGAGGGGGGAGGGGCGGGCGCCCGTGCGCAGCGAGGAGTAGAGGGCCGTGGTCAGCGGCAGCAGCCCGACGACCACCGCGGCGTGCGAGGTGCTGGAGGTCTGCAGGGCCAGCGTCGTCAGCAGCGGAAAGCCGATCACCACGCCCGAGGCGGCGACGGCCAGCCCCGCCCAGTGGCGCCGGGCCGGCAGCGGAACGCGCAGTGCGGCCAGGGCGCAGCTCGCCATGGTCCCGGCCAGCAGCATCCGCAGGGACACCGTCGACCACGGCCCGAGGCCCTCCAGCGCCCAGGCGGTGGCGGGGAAGGTGAGCGAGAAGAGGGTCACGGCGAGGACGGCGAGCAGGGTGCCCGGCCCGCGGGGCGCGGACCGGGCCGAACCGGCGGCCGCCGCGGACGGGCCCGGGGCGCCCTGGCCCGGGGAGGCGACGGCCGTGGTGGCGGGG
>NZ_JAAKZZ010000783.1 GCF_011045075.1 Streptomyces boncukensis | reverse complement strand
CTCCGTTCCCGTGCCGTACGCCCCCGCCCGTCACCCGTCCGCCATCCGTCCGCCATCGCTCGTGCCCGCTGTCCGGCGACCCTCTCAGGAGCCCTCCATGTTCGATTCCGTACGCGACGATCTGCGCGCCGCCCTCGACGAGATCCGCGATGCGGGCCTGCACAAGCCGGAGCGCGTCATCGGGACGCCGCAGTCCGCGACCGTCGAGGTCACCGGGGGCGGCCGTCCCGGCGAGGTGCTCAACTTCTGCGCGAACAACTACCTCGGCCTCGCCGACCACCCCGAGGTGATCGCCGCCGCGCACGAGGCCCTGGACCGCTGGGGCTACGGCATGGCGTCCGTACGCTTCATCTGCGGGACGCAGGAGGTGCACAAGGAGCTGGAGCGGCGGCTGTCGGCGTTCCTCGGCCAGGAGGACACGATCCTGTACTCCTCCTGCTTCGACGCCAACGGCGGTGTCTTCGAGACCCTGCTGGGCGAGGAGGACGCGGTGATCTCCGATGCCCTCAACCACGCGTCCATCATCGACGGCATCCGGCTGTCCAAGGCCCGCCGCTTCCGCTACGCCAACCGCGATCTGGCGGAGCTGGAGCAGCGGCTGAAGGAGGCGACGGAGGGCGGCGCGCACCGGAAGCTCGTCGTCACCGACGGCGTGTTCTCGATGGACGGCTACCTCGCCCCGCTCCGGGAGATCTGCGACCTGGCCGAACGCCACGAGGCGATGGTGATGGTCGACGACTCGCACGCGGTCGGATTCGTCGGCCCCGGCGGGCGCGGCACCCCCGAGCTGCACGGCGTGATGGACCGGGTCGACATCATCACCGGCACGCTGGGCAAGGCGCTGGGCGGCGCGTCCGGCGGCTATGTGGCCGCCCGTGCGGAGATCGTCGCGCTGCTGCGGCAGCGCTCGCGGCCGTATCTGTTCTCCAACACCCTCGCCCCGGTGATCGCCGCCGCCTCGCTCAAGGTCCTCGACCTGCTGGAGTCCGCGGGCGACCTGCGCGAGAAGCTGGAGGCCAACACCGCGCTGTTCCGCTCCCGGATGGCCGAGGAGGGCTTCGACGTCCTCCCGGGCGACCACGCGATCGCCCCGGTGATGATCGGGGACGCGGCCGTCGCCGGGCGCATGGCGGAGCTGCTGCTGGAGCAGGGTGTGTACGTCATCGGCTTCTCGTACCCCGTGGTGCCGCAGGGGCAGGCCCGTATCCGGGTGCAGCTGTCCGCCGCGCACTCCGCGGACGAGGTGAACCGGGCCGTGGACGCCTTCGTGGCCGCCCGCGAGCAGCTGGCGGCGTAGCCGCCGTACCGGCCGGGTCCCGGAACCGGGCAGTGCGAGAATCAGACGCATGATCGAGGCGCGGCGGCTGCACATCCTCCGTGCGGTGGCCGACCACCGCACGGTGACGGCGGCTGCCGCCGCGCTCTATCTGACGCCGTCGGCGGTCTCCCAGCAGCTGACCGCGCTGGAGCAGGAGACCGGCCACCGGCTCGTGGAGCGGGGCGCCCGCGGCGTCCAGCTCACGCCCGCGGGCGAGATCCTGCTCCGGCACACCAACGCGGTGCTCGCCCAGCTGGAGCGGGCGGCGGCCGAGCTCGCCGACTACGACTCGGGCGCGGCGGGCACCGTCACCGTGGCGTCCTTCGCGACGGGGATCGGACTGGTCGTGGCGCCCGCGCTGGCCCGCCTGTCCGCTGCCTGCCCCGGCATCCGGGTCCGCGTCCAGGACGCGGAGGGCGACGCCAGCCTGCCGATGGTGCTGGAGCGGCAGGTCGACGTCGCGGTCGCCGTCGAGTACCGGGGCGCGCCGGCGGACGATCCGCGGCTGACGCACGTGCCGCTGTACGCCGAGCCGTTCGACGCCGTCGTCCCGGACCGTCACCGGCTCGCCGGACTCGACCGGGTGCCGCTCGCCGACCTGGCCAAGGACCTGTGGATCGGCCCCTACCCCGGCAACCCCTGCCACGACGTGGTCGTCCTCGCCTGCGAGCACGCGGGCTTCCAGCCGCGTTTCGAGCACTCCTCGGACGACTTCCGCGCCGTGGTCGCCCTGGCCTCCGCCAGCGCGGGCGTGGCCCTCGTCCCGCGCTCGGCGCTGCGCGGGATGGATCTCGCGGGCGTGGTCGTCCGCCCGGTCGACGGCAGCGTCCCGACGCGCCGCGTCTTCGCCGCCGTCCGCCGGGGCGCCGAGGAGCATCCGCTGCTCCGGCCGGTCCTGGAGGCGCTGGGGCCCGCGGCACCGGTGGATCCGGCCTAGGGGGTGTTTCGAAAGCCCCGCACGCCACCTGGAACGCCCGGCACGTGCTCTCGCCGCACCGGCCGAAAGCCCGAGTACGCCCAGTACGAGGGCTTTCACCCGGCACGCCGAGAGCACGCACC
>NZ_JAAKZZ010000782.1 GCF_011045075.1 Streptomyces boncukensis | reverse complement strand
CCCCGCCGGACAGGGGCAGCCCCCTGTCCGGCTGCAGCCGCCGGCTCAGCCGAAGAAGACTCCGGCCTCTTCGTACAGCGCCGGGTCCACGGTCTTCAGCTTCCGCGTCGCCTCGGCGAGCGGCACCCGGACGATGTCCGTGCCCCGGAGCGCCACCATCACCCCCCACTCGCCGTCCCGCACGGCGTCGATCGCGTGCAGCCCGAACCGGGTGGCCAGCCAGCGGTCGAACGCGCTCGGGGTGCCCCCGCGCTGGGTGTGCCCCAGCACCGTGGTGCGGGCCTCCTTGCCCGTGTGCTCCTCGATCTGCTTGGCCAGCCACTCCCCGACCCCGGAGAGCCGCACATGGCCGAAGGAGTCCAGCGACCCGTCCTTGAGGACCATGTCGCCCCCCTTCGGCATCGCACCCTCCGCGACGACCACGATCGGCGCGTAGCTGGCCTTGAAGCGGGAGGTGACCCAGGCGCACACCTGGTCGAGGTCGAAGCGCTGCTCGGGGATGAGGATGCAGTTGGCCCCGCCCGCCAAGCCGGAGTGCAGGGCGATCCAGCCGGCGTGCCGGCCCATCACCTCCACCACGAGCACCCGCATATGGGACTCGGCGGTGGTGTGCAGCCGGTCGATGGCCTCGGTGGCGACGGTGACCGCGGTGTTGAAGCCGAAGGTGTAGTCGGTGGCGGACAGGTCGTTGTCGATCGTCTTGGGCACGCCGACGCACTTGACGCCGTGCTCGTCGGTCAGCCGCGCGGCCACTCCCAGGGTGTCCTCGCCGCCGATCGCGACCAGCGCGTCGACCTCGTGCTTCGCCAGGGTCTCCGAGATCCGGTGGACGCCGTTCTGCTCCTTGAAGGGGTTGGTGCGCGAGGACCCCAGCAGGGTGCCGCCCCGGGGCAGCATCCCGCGCACCGCCGGGATGTCGAGCTGGACGGTGTCCCCCTCCAGGGCCCCGCGCCAGCCGTCCCGGAACCCGACGAAGTCGTACCCGTACCCCTGGACTCCCTTACGGACGACGGCCCGCATGACCGCGTTCAGCCCGGGGCAGTCACCGCCTCCGGTCAGCACTCCGACCCGCATGGGATCTCCCTTCTCCGCGGGATGGCAACTGTGGACGCAACATCAGCCACGCTAGCCGTGATCCACGTCACAGGGGATGCCGCGCGAAGCGGAAATCCTTGGGAGAAAAGGGAGTTACGGTCCCGGCAGTCACTCGTACGAAGGACAGGCGTGCCCCGCTCGCCGGCTCACTCCTCGTCGAGACCGCGCTCGATCGCGTACCGCACCAGCTCCACCCGGTTGTGCAACTGGAGCTTGCCGAGGGTGTTCTGCACATGGTTCTGGACCGTGCGGTGCGAGATGACCAGGCGCTCGGCGATCTGCTTGTAGCTCAGCCCCTTGGCGACGAGCCGCAGCACCTCCGTCTCCCGCTCGGTGAGCTTCGGCACCGCCGCCTTCTCCCGCGCCGTCGGCTCCGGCTCGGGGGCGGCGGCCAGCCTGCGGTACTCGCCCAGCACCAGTCCGGCCAGCCCCGGGGTGAAGACCGGGTCCCCGGCCGCCGTCCGCCGCACCGCGTCCAGCAGCTCCTGGGTGCTCGCCGACTTCACCAGATAGCCGGTGGCGCCGGACTTCACCGCCTCCAGGACATCCGCGTGCTCGCCGCTCGCCGACAGCACCAGCACCCGCGGGCCCGTGCCCGAGCCCACCAGCTCGCGGCAGACCTCGACGCCCGGCAACCCGGGCAGATTGAGGTCGAGCACCAGCACGTCGGGCGCGGTCGCGCGGGCCCTGCGCACCGCCTGCTGCCCGTCCCCGGCCGTCGCGACCACCTCGAACCCGGCCTCGCCGAGATCCCGCGCGACCGCGTCCCGCCACATCGGGTGGTCGTCGACCACCATCACCGTGACGGGGCCGCCCGTCCCAGCCATCTCGCCCGTCCCTCCGTCATGTCCTCGGCACCCTCAGCTCCACTTCCGTCCCCTGCCCGGGGACGGACACCAGCTCCGCGCTGCCGCCCAGCTCACGAAGCCTGCCCCGGATGGAGAGCGCGACGCCCATCCTGCCCTCCGCCTCCGCGTCCGCGAGCCGCCCCGCCGGGATCCCGGGGCCGTTGTCGCGCACCGTCACAACCACCTCACCGGGCTCGTCCTCCAGCAGGATCCACGCACGGGCCTCCTGCCCGCCGGGGCCCCGGGCGTGCCGGCGGACGTTGTCCAGCGCGGCCCCGACGGCGGCGGCCAGCTCTCCGGCCACCCGCCCGGGGAGCAGCACCGGTGTGCCGGGCCCGGCGTACGAGATCCGCGCGGTGGCGTGCGGGGACAGCAGCCCCCGCAGGTCGCATACGGCGTCCGCCGCGTCCCCCGAGCCCTCCGAATCTCGTGCGCCCCCCGAGTCC
>NZ_JAAKZZ010000781.1 GCF_011045075.1 Streptomyces boncukensis | reverse complement strand
GCCATGAGGTCCACCAGCTTGCCGGAGGTCCCGGACGCCGCCGCACCCGCCCCCGGGGCGCTGGGCTGCCCTCCCGCCGCCTTCTCGGCGACCAGCGCCTCCAGCGCGGCCCGGTACTCGTCGTGCAGCTCGTCCCAGTCCAGCTCGCCGAGGGTCTCCATCAGGGTGTCCGCGAGGTCCAGCTCCGCGTCCCGCACGGCGACCCGCTCCTCGGGCGCGACCCCGCTCACGGGGCGGATCTCGTCCGGCCACAGCATCGTGTGCAGGGCCAGCGCGTCCTCGTACACCCGGAGCATCCCCAGGCTCTCCCGGCCGCGCATCGCCAGCTTGGCGACGGCGACCTTGCCGGAGCGCCGCAGCGCCTCGCGCAGCAGCGCATACGGCTTGTCCGCGCTCTTGCCGTCGGCCGCCAGATAGTACGAGCGGTCGAGCTGGATGGGGTCGATCCGCTCGGCGGGCACGAAGCCGAGGATCTCCACGGTCTTCGCCGTCGGCAGCGGCAGGGCTGCCATGTCCGCGTCCGTCAGCAGTACGGTCGTACCGTCGTCCGTCTCGAAGCCCCGGCCCGTCTCCTCACGCGGGACTTCCTCCCCGTCCAGCTCACACACCTTCCGATAGCGGATCCGGCCGCCGTCGGCGGTATGCACCTGGTGGAAGGAGACGCTGTGGTTCTCAGTGGCCGACACCACCTTGATCGGGATCGAGACCAGCCCGAAGGAAATGGACCCTTTCCAGATAGAACGCATACTTTGTCCCTTCTATGGGATTCTCAGGGTATGCCGCACACGGAGATCGAGGGCCGCCGGCTCTCCCTGAGCAATCTCGACAAGGTGCTCTATCCGGCCACCGGCTTCACCAAGGGCGAGGCGATCCACTACTACGCGTCGGTCGCCGACACCCTCCTGCCCCACCTCGACGGACGCCCGCTCTCGTTCCTCCGCTTCCCGGACGGCGTCGAGGCCGAGAGGTTCTTCACGAAACACGTGCCGCGCGGGACGCCCGACTGGGTGACGGTCCGCGAGATCACGGTGACCAGCAAGACGCCGATGCACCAGGTCCTGCTCCAGGACCGGGCCTCCCTGGTGTGGGCGGCCAACCTGGCGGCCCTGGAGCTGCACACCCCGCAGTGGCGCGTGGAGCACCAGGGCGAGGCCGACCGCCTCGTCCTCGACCTGGACCCGGGCGAGGGCGCGGACATCCTGGACTGCCGCACCGTCGCCGACTGGCTGCGCGCCCGGACCGCCGGGGACGGCGCCGAGCTGCTGCCCAAGACCTCGGGCTCCAAGGGCCTGCATCTGCTGGCGGCCATCGAGCCGCTGGACTCCCTCGCGGTCTCGGGGTACGCGAAGCGGCTGGCCCGGGAGGCGGAGGCGGCGCTGCCCGAGCTGGCGGTCAGCAGGATGGAGAAGGCGCTGCGCGGCGGCAAGGTCCTCGTGGACTGGTCGCAGAACTCGGCCGCGAAGACGACGGCCGCGCCCTACACCGTGCGGGCCAACCGGCTCCCCACCGTCTCCACCCCCGTGACCTGGGACGAGCTGGCCGCGGCCGAGACCGCCGAGGACCTCGTCTTCGTCACCGCCGACCTGCCCCGCCGGCTGCGGGAGCAGGGGGATCTGCTGCGCCCCCTCCTGGAGGGCGCACGCGCCCGCCTGCCGAGGGCGGGCTAGGTACGGGCTAGGTATGGGTGACGCCCCACTCCTCGTCCCCCGTGCCGACCCCGCGCTCCGCGGCTCCGGCGCCGCGTCCGCACCGGTTGCCGAAGGCTCCCGCCGCCTTGCCCGCCGCGCTCCGGCAGGTGACCGACGCCGCCTCGCCGAGGTTGCGCACGGCCGGGTTCTCACAGACCCGCCGCGCGGCCTTCACCAGCTGCTCGTACCGCTCCCGTCCCGCGCGGGTCCCCAGCACGTACCCGACGGCCACTCCTGTCACGAACGTGAGCCGGTAGCGCATTGCCATCCCCTTCTCTCGGCTCCCGGGGTGCGGTGCCGTGCGGTGGGATACCGATTTCGGAGCACCCCCTGGCATGCGCTAATGTATTCCGTGCCGCAAGGGAACGCCCCCGGGGACGGGACGGCGCATCCGCGCGGAGCGGTCCCGTGTAGCTCAATCGGCAGAGCAGCCGGCTGTTAACCGGCAGGTTACTGGTTCGAGTCCAGTCGCGGGAGCATCACCCGAATGGGCCCCTCGCCGGGGCCCATTTCGCGTATCTGGCCCGCGTGGCCGGGAAGTTGGGCCCGCACGGGAACCAATCACCCCTTGATCGCGGTCCTCACCTGCGTAGATCGCCCCCGGCGCGGGCGGCAGATCGTATGAGCAGCTATGCTGCGGCAGACGGCGCGCACAGATGTGCGCGGCGCGCCGTTTCGGGGCGGTAGCTCAGCAGGTTAGAGCAGCGGACTCATAATCCG
>NZ_JAAKZZ010000780.1 GCF_011045075.1 Streptomyces boncukensis | reverse complement strand
GTGCGGTCAGGAGAGTGTCCAGATCGGTGTTCACAGCACGCCCCACGGGTCGAGCCAGTGTTCTCAGCACCAATCCTGGGCACTCTTCGCCGTTCCAGACAGAGCGAAAGCACATCAATCATCTAGGCGGGGACGGTGATGGCCGTCAGGACGAGCCCGCCGCGTACGGCCCAGCGCCCGTCGAAGCGGGCCGGCGCGTCGCCCGGGGGCACCAGGATGCGGGCGGTGAACGTACCGTGCGGGCCGCCGCCCGGGGCCGCGGGAGCGTCGTGCGGGGTGAAGTGGAGTTCGGCCTCGGCGAAGTCCAGCCAGCGTCCCGTGATCGGGTGCCACGCTTTGTAGACCGACTCCTTCGCGCTGAACAGCAGCCGGTCCCAGCGGACTTCGGGCCGGGATTCCAGCAGGCGCTCGACGCGCGCCTGTTCGCCGCCGACGGTGACGGCTCCCAGCACGCCGTTGGGAGTCGGCTCGTTGGGCTCGGCGTCGATACCGACCGTACGGACCTCCCGGACAGCGGCGACGGCGGCGGCGCGGTAGCCCGCACAGTGGGTGATGCTGCCGACCGTGCTCTCGGGCCACCGGGGAGCGCCCCGCTCCGTCGCCAGCAGGGGCGCGGGCGGCACGCCGAGCTTCCCCAGCGCCTGGCGCGCGCAGTAGCGGGCGGAGGCGAACTCGGCGCGCCGCTGCGGCACGGCCTTCGCCACGATCCGCTCCTCCTCGGGGTACAGCTCGGTCAGCGGCACGTCCGCGGTCACGCTGGCGACCGCCACGGCGGGCGGCAGTATGTCCTCGATCACGCGACGGGCTCCCGGACCGGCTCGGGGAGAATCTGCCGCAGCCGTGGCGTGGGATGCCACGACCGGCTCCACTCGCGCGGATAGCCGACCGAGACCTCCTCGAACGGCACCCCGTCGTGCCACGTGGTGCGGGGGATGTGCAGATGCCCGTAGACGACCGCCGCCGCGTCGAACCGTATGTGCCACTCGGCGGTCAGCTCCGTTCCGCACCACAGCGCGAACTCGGGATAGCGCAGGATCCGGGTGGGCTCGCGCACCAGCGGCCAGTGGTTGACGAGCACGGTCCGCTGACCCGGCGGACGGGCCGCGAGCCGCTCCTCCGTCGCCCGTACCCGGGAGCGGCACCAGGCGTCGCGGCTGGGGTGCGGGTCGGGGTGCAGCAGCATCTCGTCGGTGCACACCACGCCCGCCTCGTAGGCGGCGTCCAGCGCCTGCTGCTTGGTGTAGGTGCCCTGCGGGCGGAAGGTGTAGTCGTAGAGCGCGAACAGCGGTGCCACGGTGACCGGGCCGCCCGGCCCCTGCCAGGTGGGGTACGGGTCCTCCGGCGTCAGCACGCCGATGCCGCGGCAGAACTCGACCAGCCGCTGGTAGCGCTCCTCGCCCCGCGTCTGGTCAGGGTCGTCCCGCGGCGTCCACAACTCGTGGTTGCCCGGCGTCCAGATGACGCGGGCGAACCTGCCGGCGAGAGTACGCAGGGCCCAGTGGATGTCGGTGGTGGTCTCCCCCACGTCACCGGCGACGATCAGCCAGTCGCCGTCGGTCTGCGGGGTGAGGGTGCCGAGAAACTTCTTGTTGTCCTCATAGGCCACATGCAGATCGCTGATGGCGAGCAGCTTCGGTGCCTCTTCCGGCGCGGACTCCATCTCGCAGGTACTCCCTTCACGGTGGCGCACGAACCACAAGTGTCACCGATCAGGGTGTGAGCGTCACGGGCGGCCTTCCCGCCCCTCCGATGTGCGGGAGGGGCGGGCCGGTCGCGGGGACGGTCGGTGCGGCGGACGGGCCGGTTCAGGCCGCGCCGGGGAGCCGGTCCAAGAACCCCTTCACCGAGGCGATCCGGCCGTCAGCGGCGAGGGTGACGACATCGGAACCCGCGGCGGGCGAGGTGCCGTCGGCGCTGTTGACCAGGTCCCAGGTGAACCGGGCGATGTCGTGGTTGCCGTCGACGCCGCCGGTCTGCCGGAACTCGTGGCCGGGGAACTGCTCGCGGGCCGCTGTGATGGCCGCGACCAGCTGCTCGTGGCCGCGCACGTCGGCCAGCGGGTCGGTGTAGCTGCCGTCCTCGGTCCAGGCGGCGGCGACGGCCTTGGCCCGGGTGTCGGCGTCCGGGGCGTTCCACGCGGCGAAGTAGCGCTCGACGGCGGCCTCGTAGGTGCTCTGGTCCATGGTGGTCTCCTCGGGTTCCGGTGTGTGCCCGGCTTCCGCCCGGTGCGGCGGGGCCGATGTGACGACCATGCCGGGCGCGCGGGGCGCGGGTCGATTACCGCCGAGGTAAGCACGGGGCTTGTCGGGGACATGGCGGTGCGCTTAGCCTGCGTCCGCCTCCGGGTAGCTCTGTTGGGACTGTCAGCCGAGGACAGCGTATGGATGCGCCGTACGAACGCCCCCGCCC
>NZ_JAAKZZ010000077.1 GCF_011045075.1 Streptomyces boncukensis | reverse complement strand
CGGTCCGGATCCGGCCGCGGGCCCGCGCCCCGGTCCGGATCCGGCCGCGGGCCCGCGCCCCGGTCCGGATCCGGCCGCGGGCCCGCGCCCCGGTCCGGGCCCGGCTCCGGGCCGCTCCGCGCTCCAGTCCCCGTCGTCATCCTCCCATTATCCGACCGCCCCGCGGTCCGGCCGCGCAGCGCCGATGCTGGTCAGGCCGCCGCGGGGCCCGTTGTCAGAGGCGTGCTGCACGATGGGGGCATGGGTCGGACATCGGTGCTCGACGGCTTCTCCCCGGCCACCCGGGCGTGGTTCACAGGTGCCTTCAGCGAGCCCACGGCGGCGCAGGAGGGCGCCTGGCGTGCGCTGGCTGAGGAGTCGGACGCGCTGGTGGTGGCCCCGACCGGCTCGGGCAAGACGCTCGCCGCCTTCCTCGCCTCCCTCGACCGGCTGGCCTCCGCCCCGCCCCCGGCGGACCCGGTCAGGCGCTGCCGGGTGCTGTATGTCTCACCGCTGAAGGCCCTCGCGGTCGACGTCGAGCGGAATCTGCGCAGCCCGCTCACCGGCATCCGGCAGGAGTCCCTGCGCCTGGGTCTGCCGGAGCCCGACATCCGGGTCGGCATCCGCTCCGGGGACACCCCGGCGACGGAGCGCCGCTCGCTCGCGCGCCGCCCGCCGGACATCCTGATCACCACACCCGAGTCCCTCTTCCTGATGCTGACGTCCTCGGCGCGGGACGCGTTCTCGGGCGTCGAGACGGTGATCCTGGACGAGGTGCACGCGGTGGCGGGCACCAAGCGCGGCGCCCATCTCGCGCTCTCCCTGGAGCGGCTGGACGAGCTGCTGGAGCGCCCGGCCCGCCGTATCGGCCTGTCGGCCACGGTGCGTCCGGTGGACGAGGTCGCGCGCTTCCTCTCCCCGCGCCGGCAGGCCACGGTGGTGCAGCCGCCGTCCGGCAAGGAGTTCGCGCTCTCCGTGGTGGTGCCCGTGGAGGACATGGGGGAGCTGGGCGGCTCCCCCGCGCAGGACGGATCGCCGGACCCGGGCACCGGCGGCGGGAAGCCGTCCATCTGGCCGTCGGTGGAGGAGCGCATCGCGGACCTCATCCAGGCCCACCGCTCCACCATCGTGTTCGCCAACTCCCGCCGGCTGGCGGAGCGGCTGTGCAACAGGCTGAACGAGATCGCGTACGAGCGCGCGACGGGCGAGGCGCTGCCCGAGGACCACGCGCCGGCCGAGCTGATGGGGAACGCGGGCGCGGTCGGCGGTGCGCCGTCGCTGCTCGCCCGTGCGCACCACGGCTCGGTCTCCAAGGAGCAGCGGGCCCAGGTGGAGGAGGAGCTGAAGGCCGGGCGGCTGCCCGCCGTGGTGGCCACCTCCAGCCTGGAGCTGGGGATCGACATGGGCGCGGTCGATCTGGTGATCCAGGTGGAGTCGCCGCCGTCGGTGGCCTCCGGGCTGCAGCGGGTGGGCCGCGCGGGGCACCAGGTGGGCGCCGTGTCGGCCGGTGTGGTCTTCCCGAAGTACCGGGGGGATCTGGTGCAGTCCGCCGTGGTCACCGAGCGGATGCGGGAGGGCGCCATCGAGGCGCTGCGCATCCCCGCCAACCCGCTGGACGTCCTCGCCCAGCAGATCGTGGCCATGACGGCGGTGGACACCTGGGACGTCGACGAGCTGCTGGCCCTGGTGCGCCGCGCCGCACCGTTCGCGGCGCTCCCGGAGTCGGCGTATGTCTCGGTGCTGGACATGCTGGCCGGGCGCTATCCGTCCGACGCCTTCGCCGAACTGCGCCCGCGCCTGGTGTGGGACCGGGTGGCGCACACCCTCACCGGCCGCCCGGGGGCGCAGCGGCTCGCCGTCACCTCGGGCGGCACGATCCCGGACCGCGGCCTGTTCGGGGTGTTCCTGGCCGGGGCCGCCGCGTCCGGTGAGGAGGGGGGCAGGAAGGGCGGCGGCCGGGTCGGCGAGCTGGACGAGGAGATGGTGTACGAGTCGCGGGTGGGCGATGTGTTCACCCTGGGCACCACCTCCTGGCGGATCGAGGACATCACTCGCGACCGGGTGCTGGTCACCCCGGCGCCCGGGGTGCCGGGCCGGCTGCCGTTCTGGAAGGGCGACCAGCTGGGCCGTCCCCTGGAGCTGGGCCGCGCGCTGGGCGCGTTCGTGCGCGAGGTCGGCTCGCTGCCCCGGGAGCGGGCCGAGCGGCGGCTCGCGGCCTCCGGGATGGACGAGCTGGCGGTGCGCAACCTGCTCGCCTATCTCGGCGAGCAGCGCGAGGCGACCGGCCATCTGCCCGACGACCGCACGATCGTGGTCGAGCGCTTCCGGGACGAGCTGGGCGACTGGCGGATCGTCGTGCACTCCCCGTTCGGCGCCCAGGTGCACGCCCCGTGGGCGCTCGCCATCGGCGCCCGCCTCACCGAGCGCCACGGCATGGACGCGCAGGTGATGCACGCCGACGACGGCCTGGTGCTGCGCCTGCCCGACGCCGATCTGATGGACCTCGACCTCTTCACGGACGAGCCCGGGACCGAGCCCGGGGCCGAACCCGGGCCCGGGCCCGGCACGCCGCCGGGGCTGTCCGGCGACCCGGATCAGCCCCCGCTCGGCGTCGCCGACGTGCTGTTCGACAGGGACGAGATCAGCCAGACCGTCACCGACCAGGTGGGCAGCTCGGCACTGTTCGCGGCCCGGTTCCGGGAGTGCGCCTCGCGCGCGCTGCTGCTGCCGCGCCGCAGCCCCGGCAAGCGCACCCCGCTGTGGCAGCAGCGGCAGCGGGCCTCCCAGCTGCTGCAGGTGGCGAGCGAGTTCGGCTCGTTCCCGGTGATCCTGGAGGCCGTCCGCGAGTGCCTGCAGGACGTGTTCGACGTGCCGGGCCTGACGGAGCTGATGGGCGATATCGAAGCGCGCCGCGTGCGGATGGTGGAGGTCACCACCCCGGAGCCGTCCCCCTTCGCGCGCTCGCTGCTGTTCGGCTATGTCGCCCAGTTTCTGTACGAGGGCGACTCGCCGCTGGCCGAGCGCCGCGCCGCCGCGCTCTCGCTCGACTCCCGGCTGCTGTCCGAGCTGCTGGGCCAGGCCGAGCTGCGCGAGCTGCTGGACGCGGACGTGCTGCGGGAGCTGGAGCGCGAGCTGCAGTGGCGCACCGAGGAGCGGCGCGTCAAGGACGCCGAGGGCGTCGCCGACCTGCTGCGCGTCCTCGGCCCGCGCACCGCCGCCGAGCTGGCCGAGCACGGCGCGGAGCCGGACTGGCCGCAGGAGCTGGAGACTGCCAGGCGGGCGATCCGGGTCCGGATCGCCGGGCGCGAGCACTGGGCGGCGATCGAGGACGCGGGGCGGCTGCGGGACGCGCTGGGCGCCGCGCTCCCCGTCGGCGTCCCCGAGGCGTTCACGGAGCCCGTGCCCGACCCGCTGGGCGACCTGCTCGCGCGGTACGCGCGCACGCACGGCCCGTTCGTCTCCGCCGAGGCGGCGGCGCGGTTCGGCCTGGGTGCCGCCGTGGCGGACGGCGCGCTCCAGCGGCTGGCCGCCGGCGGGCGCCTGGTGCAGGGGGAGTTCCATCCGGCCGGGGTGGGCCAGGAGTGGTGCGATGCGGGGGTGCTGCGGCGGCTGCGGCGCCGTTCGCTGGCGGCGCTGCGGCAGGAGCTGGAGCCCGTGCCCCCGGCGGCGCTGGCCGCGTTCCTGCCGCAGTGGCAGCATCTGGGGACGGGCAGCCTGCGCGGCGTCGACGGGCTGCTGCGCACGGTCGAGCAGTTGCAGGGGGCGCCCGTTCCGGCTTCCGCGCTGGAGAAGCTCGTGCTGCCGGGCCGGGTGGCCGACTACGCGCCTCCCCTGCTGGACGAGCTGACCGCCTCCGGCGAGGTCGTCTGGGCGGGCGCGGGCGCGCTGCCCGGCAAGGACGGCTGGGTCTCCCTCCATCTGGCCGACACCGCCCCGCTGCTCCTGCCGCCCCCGCATCCGCTGGAGCTGACCCCTCTGCACCAGTCGCTGCTGGACGCGCTGGAGGGCGGCTACGGTCTGTTCTTCCGGCAGATCGCCGGGCAGGTCCGCGCCGCCACCCACCCGGAGGCGACGGACCCGCAGCTCGCCGAGGCGCTGTGGGATCTGGTGTGGTCGGGCCGGGTCACCGGGGACACCCTCGCGCCGCTCCGCGCCCGGCTCGGCTCCGGCCGTACGGCGGGGGCCACGGCCCACCGTGCCAAGCGGGCGGCGCCCCGCGGCCGCTACGGCTCCTTCACGGCCGCCGCCGTCGCGGCGGGCTCCGGCGCCGCGCGCCGCGCGCCGGGGCGCGCACCCGCGTCCGCGCCCCCGACGGTGGCGGGCCGATGGTCGCTGCTGCCGCCGCGGGAGAGCGACCCCACGCACCGGGCGCACGCCCTGGCGCGCACCCTGCTGGACCGGCACGGCGTCGTCACCCGGGGCGCCGTCGCGGCCGAGGGGGTGGAGGGCGGGTTCTCCGCCGCGTATCGGGTGCTGACGGCGTTCGAGGAGAGCGGTCAGGCCCGCCGTGGCTATGTCGTCGAGGGGCTGGGTGCGGCCCAGTTCGCGATGGACGGGGCCGTGGACCGGCTCCGCGCGGTGAGCACGGCACGCGAGCGGGCGCCCGGCGCCGGAGGCGGCGCCGGGGACGGGGCGGCGCACCGCGCCCTGGTCCTGGCCGCCGCCGACCCGGCGAACGCGTACGGGGCCGCACTCGCCTGGCCCCCGCCCCCGGCCGGCGCCGCCCACAAGCCGGGCCGCAAGGCGGGAGCGCTCGTCGTGCTGGTCGACGGAGCGCTGACGCTGTACGTGGAGCGGGGCGGGAAGGCGCTGCTGGCCTGGACGGACGCCGAGGACGACGCCGCGCAGGAGACGGCGGCGCACGACGCGGGGATACCCGGCGCCGGTGGCGACCGGGTCGCGGCCGCCGTGGAGGCGTTCGCGCACGCGGTCCGGCGGGGTGCGCTCGGCACGGTCACCGTCGAGCGGGTGAATGGTGCCCCGGCGCTCTCCTCCCGGCTCGTGCCGGCGCTGGAGGCTGCGGGCTTCCATGCGACGCCGCGTGGGCTGCGGCTGCGCGCCGCGTAGTGGGGGCCCCAGGGTGCGTCCGGCGGAGTCTGCCGGGTCGGGGCTGTCCCTGTGCCTGGTCGGGGCTGTCCCCTGCCGGTGCGTCGTCGCAGTCTGCGGGGCGATGGGGGGTCCCCTGCTCGAAGAGCTCGGGGAACAGGGGGCAAGCGCCACGCGGCGGAGCCGCATATCGGACAGAGACCGATGCCGGGTGCGCACGATCCACCGGGCACGCGGCGGCTCCCACCCGCGGCTGTGCCCCTACCATGGCATCATGCCCGAAGGTGACACGGTCTGGCGCACGGCTCGGGCGCTGCACGACGCCCTCTCCGGCCATCCGCTGACGCGTACGGACCTCCGGGTCCCCAAGCTGGCCACCGTCGATCTCACCGGGCGCCGCGTGCTGGAGGTCGCCGCGCGGGGCAAGCATCTGCTCACCCGGCTCGAGGGCGGGCTGACCCTCCACTCGCATCTGGGCATGGACGGCTCCTGGCGGCTGACCTCGCCCGGCGGTTCGCGGGGCAGCGGCGGCCCGGCGCACCAGATCCGCGCCGTGCTGAGCACGGCGAGCCACACCGCGACCGGCTTCCGCCTGCCGCTCCTCGAACTGCTGCGCACCCTCGACGAGCTCTCGGCGCTGGGGCACCTCGGACCGGACCTGCTCGGTGCCGACTGGGATCCGGTCGAGGCCGAGCGGCGGCTGCTCAGCGATCCGGAGCGGCCGCTGGCCGAGGCGCTGCTGGACCAGCGCAACCTCGCGGGGATCGGCAATGTGTACGCCGCCGAGCTGTGTTTCCTCGCCCGCACCTCGCCCTGGACCCCGGTGGGCTCCCTCCCCCCGCCGCTTCCGTCCCGGCTGCTCACCGTCGCCAAGCGGCTGCTGGAGGCGAACAAGGACCGCGCCGTACGCCGTACGACCGGTGCGTCCCGCCCGGACCGCGCGCTCGCCGTCTACGGCCGCGAGCACCGGCCCTGCCCGCGCTGCGGCACCGCCGTGCGGACGGGCGAGCACGGGCCGCCCGAGCGGCGGCGCACCATCTGGTACTGCCCGCACTGCCAGCCGTCCGCCCCCGCGCGTTCGCCGTACCCCACCCGCCGCCACACCAATTGACGGGCCGTCAGATACCGTCGTACGGTCCACTGTCATGGGCCTTGCGGCGTACGACCTGACCGGCAGGACCGCTCTCGTCACCGGTGCCGCCAGCGGTATCGGGCGCGCCACGGCGCGGCTGCTCGCCGAGGCCGGCGCGCGGGTGCACTGCGCCGACCTGGACGCCCCGGGCGCCGAGCGCACCGCTGCGCTGATCGCCGAGGCGGGCGGCGCCGCCCGCGCGCACCCCCTGGACGTCGCCGACCCGGCCGCCGTCGCGCGGACCGTCGCGACCGCCGTCGACGCGGACGGGCCGCTCCATATCGCTGCGGCCGTGGCCGGGGTCCTGCACCGCAGCCCGGTCCTGGAGACGGACGACGCCGATCTGGAGCGCGTCCTGGCCGTCAACTTCCGAGGCGTCCTGTACACCTGCCGGGAGGCGGCCCGCAGCATGATCGCGGCCGGTGTGCCGGGGTCGCTGGTGACCATGGCGTCCGGCGCCGTGGACTCCGACGCGCCGGGGCTGCTCTGCTACAGCGCGTCCAAGGCCGCGGTCGTCCAGCTCACCAAGGTGCTCGCGGCCGAGATGGGCAGCCACGGCATCCGCGTCAACGCGGTCGCGCCCGGATGGGTCCGTACGCCGATGACGGAGCGCGCCCAGGCGGCGGCGCAGCGGCGGACCGAGGACGCCATGGCCCGGCTGGCACCGCTGGGGCGGGTCGGCGAGCCGGAGGAGGTCGCACACGCCGTGCTGTACCTCGCCTCGGACGCCTCGGCCTTCACCACCGGCCAGATCCTCCGCCCGAACGGCGGCGTGGCGATGCCCTGGTGAGGGACACCCGGGGCGACGGGCCGTGCGCGGCGTGTACGGGCAGCAGGCTGAGGCCCCAGCCGCCCGCGGCCAGCGACACCTCCAGGCCGTCCAGCCCGTCGGCGGCACCGCGGACCACCCGCCAGAGCGCGGCCAGCCACAGCGCGGCGCAGACGGCCCCCAGCAGCCACTGCCCGGCCCGCGTCCGCGCCGCCCCTGACGACCCCGCCATGCCACCGCCTCCACGCCGCGCGGACCTCTGCGGCACCATGATCCCGCACTTCGGGTGAGTGTGCGACTGCGCACAGCGACGGCGCGAAGAACGCGTCAGGGTCCCGCCGGAGCTCCGGCGGGACCCTGACGCGTTCTTCGCCGCTCAGGCGGCGACGACGTCCACTGCCTCCGCGGGCGCCTGGATCGTGACCCGCTCCTCGGGGACCCCCGTCACGGAGGTCACGGAGAGCGGGTTCAGCACCGGCCGCATGGGCGCGGGCACGGTGTCGCTCGCCGCGGATTCGGCCAGCTCGGCGAGTGCCAACTCGTCGCTGACTTCGCGCATCAGCTCGGACATCCGCACGTCAAGGGCGTCGCAGATGGACGACAGCAGTTCGGACGAGGCTTCCTTCTGGCCGCGCTCGACCTCGGAGAGGTATCCGAGCGAGACCCGGGCGGACGAAGAGACTTCGCGCAGGGTCCGGCCCTGGCGTTGGCGCTGCCGACGCAGCACGTCACCCAGCAGGCGACGGAGCAGAATCATCGGTGCTCCTCCCTCTCAACGCGCGGCGTCTTCCACAGCCTGTATCGGGACGGCCAGTTGGCCATGGCTCCTTCAGGCTCCACCGTACCGCCTCGGACAGCGACCGTGCGGGGAGCGATGTCGTGTTCACTCAGGGCTGCAAACATCCATTCCCCCCGGTCTGTTCCCTATCCTGTCCCCGGCACTTTCGATCAGTTGCTTGCAGAGCAGCTCCAGCACTCCTCGAACACTGTCCGTACGGATTCGAGCACGCACACGGTCAGGATGCCCGTCAGGCCGCTCCTCAAGCAGCAGCCGGGTCACCGCTCCCGCTCCGTCCGGTCCCGCGACCGCCAGGAAAACCGTACCCACCGGCTGACCGTCCTGGGGCCGGGGCCCCGCCACTCCGGTGGTGGCGACGCCCCAGTCGGCGCCCAGCGCCGCGCGCACGCCCCGCGCCATCTGGCGCGCCACCTCCGCGTCGACCGCGCCCCGCTCGGCCAGCAGCGCCCCGTCGACGCCGAGCAGCGCCCGCTTCAGCTCGGTGGCGTACGCCGTCACCGAGCCCCGGAAGGCCCGGGAGGCGCCGGGTACGGCGGTGAGCTCGGCCGCGACCAGTCCGCCCGTGAGGGACTCGGCGACGGCCAGCGTCTGCCCGCGCTCCCGCAGCAGCGTCAGCGCCTCGCCCGCCGGTCCCGTGCCCCCGCTCATGACCGACCGGACTCCCCGGCCGCCCCGGCCGCGCGCCCGGCCCGCCGGAGCACGACCGCCTGCCGTACGTAGTCCAGCCCCGTCGCCACCGTGAGGACCACGGCCGCCGCCATCACCCACCAGCGCAGGGTGGCCAGCGGGCCGGTCAGCGCGAGGACGTACATGCCGACGGCGACGCCCTGGGTGAGGGTCTTGAGCTTGCCGCCGCGGCTGGCCGGGATCACCCCGTGCTTGATCACCCAGAACCGCATCAGGGTGATCCCCAGCTCCCGGAAGAGGATGACGCCGGTCGCCCACCAGGACAGATCGGACAGCGCCGAGAGGCACAGCAGCGCGGCTCCCATGATCGCCTTGTCGGCGATCGGATCGGCGATCTTGCCGAAGTCGGTGACGAGTCCGTACCGGCGCGCCAGCTCGCCGTCGAAGAGGTCGGTGATCATGGCGATGGTGAAGGCCGCCCAGGCGAACGAGCGCCACATCGGGTCGTGCCCGCCCTCCGCCAGCATCAGGGCCACGAAACCCGGCACCAGCAGCAGGCGCGCCATCGTGAGGATGTTGGCGATGTTCCACAGGCTGACCGGCCGCACAGCCGGGGCCGCCGAGGCCGCCTTGGACGCCTGGGCGGCCTTGGATGACTGGGCGGCCTTGGACGCCTTGGATGCGGCCACGGGCCCGCGCCCGGCTGCGGAGGCCGGCACTCCGGTCATCTGCCCGCCTCCTCACGTCCCTCGCCTGTATCGCCGCCGAGCAGTTCCGCGACCAGGTCCACGCCCTCCGCCGCGACCACCCGTGCTTCGACCATACGTCCGACATCCAGACGCTGTCCCCGGGTGTCCGCCGCGTCCGTCCGCACCTCCGTCAGCGCGTCCGTCCGGGTCAGACGCACCTGCCCGTCGGTCTCCGGCGCCTGGTGCGCCGCGCGTCCGACCGGTCCGTCGCCGCCGTCCACGGACTCCACCAGCACCCGGACGGTCTCCCCGGTCCGCTCCTCGGCGCGCTGCGCCGTCAGCTCCTCGGCGAGCCGGGAGACCCGCGCCAGCCGCTCACCGACCTCGTCCTGGTCGACCTTGGCGGCGTAGCCGGCCGCCTCGGTGCCCTCCTCGTCCGAGTAGCCGAACACGCCGATGGCATCCAGCCGGGCCTCGCTCAGGAAGCGCTCCAGCTCCGCCACGTCCCGCTCGCTCTCGCCGGGGAAGCCGACGATGAAGTTGGACCGGATGCCGGCCAGCGGCGCCCGGTTCCTGATCTCCCCCAGCAGCTCCAGGAACCGCTCGGTGTCCCCGAAGCGCCGCATGGCGCGCAGCACGTCCGGCGCGGAGTGCTGGAAGGACAGGTCGAAGTACGGGGCGACGCCCTCGGTGCCGGCCAGGACGTCGACCAGGCCGGGGCGCAGCTCGGCCGGCTGCAGATAGCTCACCCGCACCCGCTCGATGCCGTCGACGGCCGCCAGCTCGGGCAGCAGCGTCTCCAGCAGCCGGATGTCCCCGAGGTCCTTGCCGTAGGAGGTGTTGTTCTCGGAGACCAGCATGATCTCGCGGACGCCCTGCTCAGCCAGCCAGCGGGTCTCGCCGAGCACATCGGAGGGGCGGCGGGAGACGAAGGAGCCGCGGAAGGAGGGGATGGCGCAGAACGAGCAGCGCCGGTCGCAGCCCGAGGCGAGCTTGACCGAGGCCACCGGGCTGCTGCCCAGCCGGCGCCGCAGCGGGGCGCGCGGCCCGGACGCGGGCGCGACCCCCGCCGGCAGATCGGCGGGGGCCGCGGAGTCCGGCCGCTCGGCGAGGTCGCCGTGCCCCGGGAGCGCGATGTCGGCGGACTGGCGCTCGACAGGGCTCACGGGCAGCAGCTTGCGCCGGTCGCGCGGGGTGTGCGGGGCGTGGACGCCGCCGCTCAGGATGGTCTGGAGCCGGCCGGAGATGTCGGTGTAGTCGTCGAAGCCCAGCACTCCGTCGGCCTCGGGCAGCGCTTCGGCCAGCTCCTTGCCGTACCGCTCGGCCATACAGCCGACGGCGACCACGGCCTGGGTGCGGCCGTTCCCGTCCCGGGCCGCGGCCTTGAGGTCGTTGGCCTCCAGCAGGGCGTCGACGGAGTCCTTCTTGGCGGCTTCGACAAAACCGCAGGTGTTGACGACGGCGACATCCGCGTCCTCGGCGTCCTGGACGAGATCCCAGCCATCCGCCGCCAGGCGGCCTGCGAGTTCCTCCGAGTCCACCTCGTTACGGGCGCAGCCAAGGGTGACAAGGGCGACGGTACGGCGTTCGGGCATGCGCTCAGCCTACTTCGTCACGCGCCGCCCGCCCGCCGCGAGGGGCCCGCGCCGCAGCTCAGCCCGGACGAATCACCCGGTCCCGCGCTCAGCCAGCCTCCGGATCGCCCCGCGTGTAGCTCACCCGCTGGACCTGGCCGACCTCGCCGACGTTCTTGACCTCCTTGCCGTTCACAAACAGCTTCACGCCGCCCGCGTTGCCGAGCACGAGGTCGAGCCGCTTGTCGTCGGTGATGGTCTTGGACTGGCCCTGGCGCAGCACGCCCTCGTGGACCAGGCGCCCGTTGTGGTCCTTGGCGGAGATCCAGCTGTTCCCCTGCTCGGCGGTCATCCGGACGGTGACCTTGTCGGCCGGGGCCCGCGCGACGGCGTCGTCGGAGGGCTTGGGGTCGGCCGTCTTGCGCGGGCTCGGCTTGGCGGACTCCTTCGCGGAGGGGGACTGCGAGGGGGTGTCGTCGGCGACGGGGCTGCCGGAGTCGCCGTCGCCGCCGCTGACGAGCGTGAAGCCGACGAAGCCGACCACGACGACGATCGCGGCGACCATGGCCGCCGTCCAGTTCGGCCGGCGCGCATCGGGCCGGATCCGCTCCGCCTCGAAGAGCGTCGCGGCCGGGGTGGGCTCCGGGCGGCCGCCGTGCTCCGCGTCGTACTGCGCGACCAGCGCGTCCGCGTCGAGGCCCACGGCGCGCGCGAGGGTACGGATATGGCCGCGGGCGTAGACGTCGCCGCCGCAGCGGGAGAAGTCGTCCTGCTCGATCGCCTGCACGATGGGAACGCGTACGCGGGTGGACGTACTGACCTCGTCCACGGTCAACCGGGCGTCGACGCGGGCCTGCTGGAGGGCTCGGCCCACCGAGGGGCGGTGCTCGTCGTCACCGACCGGCGGAGGGTCCTCTTCGGGGGAGTTGCCGATGGACACGGGGGCGCCTTTCGAGCGTGTAGCCACCTGCTGGAGGTTCAGTCTAGGGGCGGGGCAAAAGGGTGGGGCAAGCGGGCGGACCGACTTTGTCCGCCATCGGGATGGCCGCGCACCCGGTGCCGCCCGATACGGCCGCGCCCGGCCGCCGCTCTGCCCTCCCTGACGTGAAAACCGCTGTACGGGTTGCCCGGATGTCCGGCGAATGGCTCCAGCACACCACCCGGAGGAGTGACGGGTTCCTCCCGGTCCCCCGTCCCTCGCCTCCCCGCCGCGTCCCTCGCCCTCATCCCTCGCCGCGGATCACCGCCAGCACCCCGTCCAGTTCGTCCGGCTTCACCAGGACGTCCCGCGCCTTGGAGCCCTCGCTCGGGCCCACCACACCGCGCGACTCCATCAGGTCCATCAGCCGGCCCGCCTTCGCGAAGCCGACCCGCAGCTTCCGCTGGAGCATCGAGGTGGAGCCGAACTGCGTGGACACCACGAGCTCCGCCGCCTGGCACAGCAGGTCCAGATCGTCGCCGATCTCCTCGTCGATCTCCTTCTTCTGCCCCTGCCCGACCGTGACGTCGTCCCGGAAGACCGGCGCCATCTGGGCCTTGCAGTGCCCGACGACGGCGGCGACCTCCTCCTCGGTCACGAAGGCGCCCTGCATCCGCACCGGCTTGTTGGCGCCCATCGGCAGGAACAGCCCGTCGCCCTTGCCGATCAGCTTCTCGGCGCCCGGCTGGTCCAGGATGACGCGGCTGTCGGCCAGCGACGAGGTGGAGAAGCCGAGCCGGGAGGGCACATTGGCCTTGATCAGGCCGGTCACCACATCGACCGAGGGCCGCTGGGTGGCCAGCACCAGATGGATCCCGGCGGCGCGCGCGAGCTGCGTGATGCGGACGATGGCGTCCTCCACATCGCGCGGGGCCACCATCATCAGGTCCGCCAGCTCGTCCACGATCACGAGCAGATACGGATACGGGGACAGCTCCCGCTCGCTGCCCTCGGGGGCCGTGACCCGGCCCGAGCGGACCGCCTCGTTGAAGTCGTCGATGTGCCGGAAGCCGAACGCCGCCAGGTCGTCGTAGCGCAGGTCCATCTCGCGCACGACCCACTGCAGCGCCTCGGCGGCCTTCTTCGGGTTGGTGATGATCGGCGTGATGAGGTGCGGGATGCCCTCGTACGCCGTCAGTTCCACCCGCTTGGGGTCCACCAGCACCATCCGCACATCCTCCGGGGTCGCCCGGACCATCACGGAGGTGATGAGGCAGTTGATGCAGGACGACTTGCCGGAGCCGGTGGCGCCCGCGACCAGGACGTGCGGCATCTTGGCGAGGTTGGCCGAGACATAGCCGCCCTCGACGTCCTTGCCGAGCCCGCTCAGCAGCGGGTGCTCCTCGCCCGCCGCCTCGGCGGCCCGCAGCACGTCGCCGAGGTTGACCATCTCGCGGTCGCTGTTCGGGATCTCGATGCCGACGGCCGACTTGCCGGGGATCGGGTTGATGATGCGCACATCGGGGCTGGCGACCGCGTAGGCGATGTTCTTGGCGAGGGCGGTGATCTTCTCGACCTTGACGCCGGGGCCCAGCTCGACCTCGTAGCGGGTGACGGTCGGGCCCCGGGTGAAGCCGGTGACGGCGGCGTCGACCTTGAACTCGCGGAAGACGTTCGTCAGCGACTCGACGACCGCGTCGTTGGCCGCGCTGCGGGTGCGCCCTGGGCCGCCGCGCTCCAGCAGGTCGAGCGAGGGCAGCGCGTAGGTGATGTCGCCGCGCAGCTGCAGCTGCTCGGCCCGGGGCGGCAGGTCCCCTGGCTCGGGCGGGGCCGGCGCCTTGGTGAGGTCGGGGACGGCGAGGTCGTCGGCGTCCGCCTCCCGGGGCGCGCCGGGGGCCGGCTCCCGCCCCGCCGCCACGGAGTTGGTCAAGTCGGCGACGAGCGGCGAGGGCTGGACGCCGTGCAGCACAGCGCCGTCCAGCGAGGCGGCAGCGGCGGCGGCGACGTCCACCGCGTCCAGCGGCCGGTCGCCCTGCCCCGCGCCCTGAGGCAGCGGGTCCTGGCCCGCGGCACCGGCCTTCCCGCCCCCGCGCCTGCCCTTGCGGCCCCCCGTACGGCGCTGGTCCAGGGCCTCCTTCTCGGCCAGCGCGGGGTCGATGTGGTCCTTGCGCATGCTGTGCCGGGTGCGGCGCGGGCGGGGCTCGTCGTCCTCGTCGTACGCCCCGTCGCCGTCATACGCGCCGTCGTATGCGTCCTGCGCCCCGTGTTCCTCGCCGGGGCGTGGCTCTATCACGCCGAGCCGGACGCCGACGGCGCGCAGCCGCCGCGGGATGGCGTTGACGGGCGTGGCCGTGACGACGAGCAGCCCGAAGACCGTGACCAGCACCAGCAGGGGCACCGCCAGCATCTCGCCGACGATATGGATCAGCGGCCGGGAGACGCCCCAGCCGATGAGGCCGCCCGCGTCCTGGATCGCCGCCTCGCCCTCGTCCCGGAGCGGGGCGCCGCAGGCGATGTGCACCAGCCCGAGCACGCCGAGCACCAGCGCCGAAAGCCCGATGACGATACGGCCGTTGGCCTCCGGGCGCTCCGGGTGCCGGAACAGCCGCACGGAGATGACCCCGAGCAGTATCGGGACCAGCAGGTCGAGCCGGCCGAAGGTGCCGGTGACGAGAGTCTTGATGAGGTCGCCCACCGGCCCCTGGAGGTTGGACCAGGTGCCCGCCGCGACGACCAGCGCGAGGCCGAGCAGCAGCAGCGCGACACCGTCCTTGCGGTGCGCGGGGTCGAGGCCCTTGCCGCTGCGCCCTATGCCGCGGAACACCGCGGCGATCGCATGGACCACACCGAGCCAGCACGCGGCCAGCACCCGGAGGGCACCCCCGGAAGACCCGCCCTTCGACGCGGTCTTGCCACCCTTGCCCTTGGGCTTGGCCGCGGCCTTCTTGGCCGGCGCCTTCTTCGCGGGCGCCTTCTTCGACGGTGACGTGCTCGCCGGGGACTTCTTCGCGGCTGCCTTCTTCGCAGGGGCTTTCTTGGCTGCCTTTCCGGTTCCCGACGTTCGTGAGGCCATGGGGGTGAGATTACCTTCGCCGTGCGTATGAGGCACGGATGCCCGGGGTATCCGCAGCGCCTCCGGTGGCCGGTCCGGACGTCAGTGCTGGGAGGGGACGTGCGCCGAGGGATCGCCGCCCGTGCCGGGCTCCAGCGCGTCAAGTGCCCTGCGCAGGCCGGAGAGTTTGCGCTCCAGGTGGGTGGCGGTGGCCGCGGTGGCGCCGTCCGCCGCGTCGCCCAGCTGCTTGGTGAGCGCCTCCGCCTGCTCCTCCACGGCGGCCAGCCGCGCGGACAGCTCCACCAGCAGCCCCGGCGACTCGGCCGGCTCCTCGCCCGCCGGCTCGGCCCGCTGCTCCCCGCCGCCCTCCAACTGGAGCCGCAGCAGGGCAGCCTGCTCGCGCAGCTGCACGTTCTTCATATACAGGTCGACGAAGACCGACACCTTGGCGCGCAGCACCCAGGGGTCGAACGGCTTGGAGATGTAGTCCACCGCACCGGCCGCATAGCCCCGGAAGGTGTGGTGAGGGCCATGGTTGATGGCGGTGAGGAAGATGATCGGGATGTCGCGCGTGCGCTCCCTGCGCTTGATGTGCGCCGCTGTCTCGAAGCCGTCCATCCCCGGCATCTGGACATCCAGCAGAATGACCGCGAAGTCATCCGTCAGCAGCGCCTTGAGTGCTTCCTCCCCTGACGATGCCCGCACCAGCGTCTGATCGAGCGCGGAGAGAATGGCCTCCAGCGCCAGCAGATTCTCCGGCCGGTCATCGACCAGGAGGATCTTGGCCTTCTGCACCATGGCCCGTCCTCCTCGCCCCGGCAGCCCCTCGGACGCCGCCCCTGGGAGCGGCGCCCTGTCGCCGCCGCCCGTCCTTGTGCCGGTCATGGTAGCCGCACCGTGCGGTCCGCCACACCCTGTCACCGCGATGTCACTGTGCACGTAGCAGAAACGCCCCAGGGGACCAAAAGGTTCCCGGTTTACCGCGCTTCCACACGTCATTGACCACACTGAGTCAGCATGTGGCCGTGACAGCACCCCGCAGACCACACGGTGTCATAGTCACCGCGCATCCATCCACCGCCTCATGACAGTCAGCAGGTGTTCGGTGTCCACCGGCTTGGAGACATAGTCGGACGCGCCCGACTCTATGCTCTTCTCCCGGTCCCCCTTCATGGCCTTGGCGGTGAGCGCGATGATGGGCAGCCCGGCGAACTGCGGCATCTTGCGGATCGCCGCCGTCGTCGCATAGCCGTCCATCTCCGGCATCATGATGTCCATCAGCACCACGGCCGCGTCGTCGTGCTGCTCCAGCACCTCGATGCCCTCGCGACCGTTCTCCGCGTAGAGGACCTGCAGCCCGTGCTGTTCGAGCACGCTGGTGAGCGCGAACACATTGCGGATGTCGTCGTCGACGATGAGCACCTTGTGGCCCGCGAGGCCGCCCAGGTCGACCCGCACCGGCTCCCGGTCCTGCGCCGTCTGCGGGGCGGCGGCGTCGGCCGGTCCGGCGTCCTGGCCGTTCGGCTGCTCCGCCGGGAGGCCGGACACGGCGGGCGCGGCAGCCCCGCCCCCCGGATGCCCGTTGTGCGCCACGGCCTCGGGCGGCATCCCGGCCGGCGGCCGGCCGCCGCTCTCCTCGCTCCGGCGGCGCCGGTCGGCGAGGGCCTGGGCCGCCTCGGCTGCCGACTCCTGTGGCGCCCCGGACTCCGCCGGGCCCTCGTCGGCCCCGGTGCCCGCAGCGCCCACGGGGCCCGGCACCACCGCGGCGCCGCCCCCGCCCTTCGCGGGCTCGGCCCGCTCGCCCTGCGCCGTCTCCACGGGCGCCGCCGCCGCGACGCCCGCGTCGGCCGCCGCGATGGCCAGGGTGGCGCCCGAGTCGATCTGGGTGTAGCCCTGGGGCGGCAGTTCGGTCGGGTGCAGCGGCAGATAGAGCGTGAACGTCGAGCCACGGCCCGGCTCGCTCGCGGCGTAGATCTCACCGCCCAGCAGGCGCGCGATCTCGCGGCTGATGGACAGGCCCAGGCCGGTGCCGCCGTACTTGCGGCTGGTGGTCCCGTCCGCCTGCTTGAACGCCTCGAAGATGACCAGCATCTTGCTCTGCGCGATCCCGATGCCGGTGTCGGTCACCGAGAAGGCGATCAGATCCGCTTCGGCGTCCCGCAGCGAGCCCTGCTCCAGCATCTGCTCGCGGATCACCCCGGGCACCTCGTCCCGCTCCGAGCGGATCACCAGCTCGACGGCGCCGCTGTCGGTGAACTTCACCGCGTTCGACAGCAGGTTGCGCAGCACCTGGAGCAGCCGCTGCTCGTCGGTGTGCAGCGTGGCGGGCAGCTCGGGCGAGACCCGCACCGAGAAGTCGAGGCCCTTCTCGGCGGTCAGCGGCCGGAACGTGGCCTCCACGTAGTCGACGAGCTGGACGAGCGCGATCCGGGTCGGGCTGACATCCATCTTGCCCGCCTCGACCTTGGCCAGGTCGAGGATGTCGTTGATGAGCTGGAGCAGGTCCGAGCCCGCGCCGTGGATCGTCTCGGCGAACTCGACCTGCTTCGGGGTGAGGTTGTGCTCGGCGTTGTCGGCCAGCAGCTTGGCGAGGATCAGCAGCGAGTTGAGCGGCGTGCGCAGCTCGTGCGACATGTTCGCCAGGAACTCCGACTTGTAGCGCATCGAGACGGAGAGCTGCTCGGCGCGCTCTTCGAGCACCTGCCGGGCCTCCTCGATCTCCCGGTTCTTGATCTCGATGTCGCTGTTGGTCTGCGCGAGCTGCTCGGCCTTCTCCTCCAGCGCGGCGTTGGACTCCTGCAGCGCCTTCTGCCGGCTCTCCAGCTCACCGGAGCGCTCCCGCAGCTGCGCGGCCAGCTCCTGTGACTGCTCCAGCAGCCGCTCCGTGCGGGTGTTGACGCTGATGGTGTTGACGCTGGTGGCGATCATCTCGGCGATCTGGTTCAGGAAGTCCTTCTGGATCTGCGCGAACGGCTGGAACGACGCCAGCTCGATCACGCCCAGCACGGTCTCCTCGAAGACGACGGGCAGCACGATGACGTTGGCGGGCTGCGCCTCGCCCAGGCCCGAGGAGATCTTCAGATAGCCGGGCGGCGTGTGGTCCACATGGATCGGGCGCTTCTCCCTCGCCGCGGTGCCGACCAGCGACTCGCCGGGGTGGAAGGTGGTGGGCATGGTGTCGGTGCGGTAGCCGTAGCTGCCGAACATCCGCAGCTCGTACGAGCCGTCCTCGGCGGGGCCCGCACCGGCTCCGGTCGCGTCCTCGCCCGTACCGGTCGGCACGGTCAGGAAGAACGCGCCGTGCTGCGCCGCGACCACCGGGGTCAGCTCGCTCATGATGAGCCCGGCCACGTCCCGCAGGTCCCGGCGGCCCTGCATCAGGCCGGAGATCCGGGCGAGGTTCCCCTTCAGCCAGTCCTGCTCCTGGTTGGCGAGAGTGGTCTCGCGCAGATTGGTGATCATGGTGTTGACGTGGCCCTGCAGCTCCTGGATCTCGCCGCGCGACTCCACCTCGATGCTGACGTTGTGGTCGCCGCGCGTCACCGCGGTGGCCACCTCGGTGATGGCGCGCACCTGACGGGTCAGGTTCCCGGCCATCTCGTTCACCGAGTCGGTGAGGTCCTTCCAGGTGCCCGCCACACCCGGCACCCGCGCCTGACCGCCCAGGATGCCCTCGGTGCCCACCTCGCGGGCCACCCGCGTCACCTGCTCGGCGAACGACGACAGCTGGTCGACCATGGTGTTGATGGTGGTCTTGAGCTGGAGGATCTCGCCGTTGGCCGCGATGTCGATCTTCTTGGTGAGGTCGCCCTTGGCGATGGCCGTGGTGACCATGGCGATGTTGCGGACCTGCCCGGTGAGGTTGGAGGCCATGGAGTTCACCGAGTCGGTGAGGTCCTTCCAGGTGCCCGCCACACCCGGCACCCGCGCCTGACCGCCCAGCACGCCGTCCGTGCCGACCTCGCGGGCCACCCGGGTGACCTGGTCGGCGAACGAGGAGAGCGTCGTCACCATGGTGTTCACCGTGTCGGCGAGCTGCGCGACCTCGCCGCTGGTCTCGACGGTCACCTTCTTCGTCAGGTCGCCGCTGGCCACGGCGGTGGCGACCTGGGAGATGTTCCTGACCTGGTTGGTCAGGTTGTTGGCCATGATGTTGACGTTGTCGGTGAGGTCCTTCCAGATCCCGGACGCGTCCCGCACCCGGGCCTGCCCGCCGAGCTGGCCCTCGGTGCCCACCTCGCGGGCCACCCGGGTCACCTGTTCGGCGAACGACGACAGGGTGTCCACCATGGTGTTCACGGTGGTGACCAGGGCGAGGATCTCGCCCTTGGCGTCAACGGTGATCTTCTTGGACAGGTCGCCCTGCGCGACGGCCGTGGTGACCTCGGCGATGTTCCGCACCTGCGAGGTGAGGTTGTTCGCCATGAAGTTCACGGACTGGGTGAGGTCCTTCCAGGTGCCCGCGACGCCCTTCACCTCGGCCTGGCCGCCGAGGATCCCCTCGGTGCCGACCTCCCGCGCGACCCTGGTGACCTCCCCCGCGAACGACGACAGCTGGTCGACCATCGTGTTCAGCGTGGTCTTCAGCTCCAGGATCTCCCCGCGCGCGTCCACGTCGATCTTCTGCGACAGATCGCCGCGCGCCACGGCGGTGGCGACCTGCGAGATGTTGCGCACCTGGGAGGTGAGGTTGCCCGCCATCCCGTTCACCGAGTCGGTCAGGTCCCGCCACACGCCCGCGACGCCGGGCACCTGCGCCTGGCCGCCCAGCCTGCCCTCCGTACCGACCTCGCGGGCGACGCGCGTGACCTGGTCGGCGAGGATGGAGAGCTGGTCGACCATCGTATTGATGGTGTTCTTGAGCTCCAGGATCTCCCCGCGCGCGTCAACCTCGATCTTCTGCGACAGATCGCCGCGCGCCACGGCCGTCGTCACCTGGGCGATCTGGCGGACCTGCGAGGTGAGGTTCTCCGCCATGGAGTTGACGGAGTTGGTCAGGTCCCGCCAGGTCCCCGAGACGCCGTCCACCCGGGCCTGGCCGCCCAGCCGCCCCTCCGTACCGACGTCCTTGGCCATCCTGGTGACCTGCTCGGCGAAGGACGAGAGCTGGTCCACCATGGTGTTCACGGTGTTCTTCAGCTCCAGCATCTCGCCGGAGACATCGACCGTGACCTTCTGCGACAGATCACCGTTCGCCACCGCCGTCGTCACCTCGGCGATGTTGCGGACCTGGCCGGTGAGGTTGCGGAACGCGGTGTTCACCGAGTCGGTGAGGTCCTTCCACGTCCCGTCGGCGCCCGGCACCGACGCCTGGCCGCCCAGCAGCCCGTCGGCGCCGACCTCGCGGGCGACCCGGGTGACCTCCGAGCTGAACGAGGACAGCTGGTCCACCATCGTGTTCACGGTGTTCTTCAGCTCCAGCATCTCGCCGGAGACATCGACCGTGACCTTCTGCGACAGATCGCCGTTCGCCACCGCCGTCGTCACCTGCGCGATGTCCCGCACCTGCGCCGTGAGATTGCGGAACGCGCCGTTCACCGAGTAGGTGAGGTCCTTCCAGATGCCCGCGGCGCCCGGCACCTTGGCCTGGCCGCCGAGCACCCCGTCGGTGCCGACCTCGCTGGCGGCGCGCGTCACCTCGCGGGCGAGCGTACGCAGCGTGTCCGTCATGGCGTTGATGGTCTCGGCGAGCCGGGCGACCTCGCCGCGCGCGTTCACCGTGATCTTCTGCGACAGGTCGCCGTTGGCGACGGCCGTCGTCACCTGTGCGATCTCGCGGACCTGCGAGGTGAGGTTGCCCGCCATGGTGTTGACGGAGTCGGTGAGGTCCTTCCAGACGCCCGCGGCGCCCGGCACGGACGCCTGGCCGCCGAGCCGTCCCTCGGTGCCGACCTCCCGGGCGACCCGGGTGACCTCGGACTGGAACGAGGACAGCTGGTCCACCATGGAGTTGACGGTGTTCTTGAGCTCCAGCATCTCGCCCGCGACGTGCACGGTGACCTTGCGCGACAGGTCGCCCTTCGCGACGGCCGTGGTCACCAGCGCGATGTCCCGGACCTGGGCCGTCAGCCGGGAGGCCATGGTGTTGACCGAGTCGGTCAGGTCCTTCCAGGAGCCGGACATGCCGCGCACCCGCGCCTGACCGCCCAGCTTGCCCTCGGTTCCGACCTCGCTCGCGACCCGCGTCACCTCGTCCGTGAACGCGGACAGCTGGTCCACCAGGCCGTTGACGGTGCGCCCGACCTTCAGGAACTCGCCGCGCAGCGGATGCCCGCCGCCCTCCGCACCGCGCGAGCGCAGGTCCATGCGCTGCTCCAGATCGCCGTCGGCGACCGCGGAGAGCACCCTGCCCACCTCGGTGACGGGCCGCGCCATGTCGTCCACCAGCGCGTTGGCCGCGTCGATGGCGACGGCCCAGGAGCCCTCGCAGGTGCCCGTCTGCAGCCGCTCCGTGAGCTTCCCCTCACGCCCGACCACCCGGCGCACCCGGGAGAGCTCACCGGCCAGATGCAGGTTCTGGTCCGCCACCTCGTTGAAGACCGCGGCGATCTCCGCCATCGGGCCCTCGCCCGTGACAGTGAGGCGCTTCCGGAAGTTGCCGTCGCGCATCGCGGTCAGAGCGGTCAGCAGTTTGTTGACGGAAGCCGCCTCGACCTCCACCATCCCGTTCTTCCGGGACCGTCCGCCTTTCGCACGCGTGCCGGTGCTGCGCGCCGCCGCGCCAGACTCCACTGTCCCTCCCACGGGTCGATCGTTCTGCCCGGGTCCGTTTCACTCCGAGCCTTCCCAGTGTTTCACCCCGCCCGAACCCGGCGATAACAGTTCGGCAGCATGGCATACGGCTCTTCGCCAGGCCGGACGGAAATCACCCGGATCCGGCAGACTCGCCTGCGGGGAACGTAAGTAACCTGGCACCCGGCTGTCCGCACATCCCCCGCCGCGCGCGAGGATGCCCCCGCAGGGGCGCTGGGTAGGGGGCAACAGAGGACAGCGGCGTGAGCACGACGGGTAACGGAGGGGCGCTGCGGTGACGCGAAGGCAGGGCGCCGGACAGGGGGTCTCCCCCACCGGGGCTCAGCGTGTGCCCGAAGGCGCCCCGCCCCGCCCGGGGCGCGGC
>NZ_JAAKZZ010000779.1 GCF_011045075.1 Streptomyces boncukensis | reverse complement strand
GCCAAAAACCCCGCCAACCCCACCGGCGTCGGAAAATCAAACACCATCGTCACCGGCAACGAAACCCCCAACACCCCCACCAAACGATTCCGCAACTCCACCGCCGTCAACGAATCCAAACCCAAATCAGAGAACGACGCCCGAATATCGACCCGGTTCGGATCGGCGTGCCCCAGCACCGCGGCCGTCGCCTTGCGCACCACGTCCGACATCACGCGATGGCGCTCTTCGCCGCTCAGCCCCTCCAGCTCGTGCAGCACATGGCCCGATGGGGACGCGTCCCGGGCGCGTACCACCGAGCGCAACACGGCCGGGACCCGGCCCTGGATGCCGGAGCTGCCTATCCGCGCGGGGACCAGGACGGGATCAGCGGTGGCGAGCGCCGCGTCCAGGAGCGCGAGCCCCTGCTCCGCGGTGAACGGCAGAATGCCGATGCGGGCCATCCGCGCCAGATCCGCCTCCGTCATGTCGCTGGCCATCCCGCTCTCCGTGGACCACACGCCCCAGGCGAGCGACTGCGCAGGCAACCCGCTGGACCGCCGTTGCCAGGACAAGGCGTCGAGGAAGGTGTTCGCGGCGGCGTAGTTGGCCTGCCCCGCCGTGCCGAGCACACCGCTCACGGAGGAGAACAGCACGAACGCGGCCAGGTCCATGCCGGCTGTCAGCTCGTGCAGGTGCCATGCGGCATCGGCCTTGGGCCGGAACACCGTCCTGAACCGTTCGCCGTCGAGTGCTTCGACCACCCCGTCATCGAGGACGCCAGCCGCGTGGATCACCGCGGTGAGCGGGTGTGCGGCTGGTATGGAATCCAGCAGGTCCGCGACGCTGCTCCGGTCGGAGACATCGCAGGAGGCGACGGTCACGTCCGCGTCCAGCCCGTCAACCGCGGCCTCGGCCCTGCGGCCCACCAGCAGGAGGTGGCGCACGCCGTGGTTGTCCACCAGATGCTTCGCGACGAGCCGGCCCAGTACACCTGTCCCTCCGGTGATCAGCACCGTGCCGTCGGGATCGAGCGCGGTGGGTTGTTCCGCCGTCCGCGCGGCGCGGGCAAGCCGTCGGACCGACACCTCACCGGAGCGGATCGCGACCTCCGGCTCGCCGGTCCCCAGCGCGACGGGGAGCAGCGGCAGTCCCTCTTCGTCAGACTCCACCAGGGCGAATCGTCCGGGATGCTGCGACTGCGCGGAACGGACCAGGCCCCACACCGGTGCCAGGGTCCACTCGTCCCCCCTCGTGACCAGCACCAGCCGACGCGACGCGAAACGCTCCTCCGCCAGCCACTCCTGAACCAGCGCCAGCACCCGGCTGGTGGCATCGAGGGCGGCATCCGGCGCATCGCCGCTGCCGGGCTCGACCGCGACCACGACATCGCTCTCTCCGTCCAGGGTGGCAAGCGAGTCGTCGGCGCCGAGGTACGCGTAGTCGTTGTGGTGCTCCGCCGTATCCGTATCGGATGCCGGTACCCACTCGGCGCGGTACAACCAGTCGTCCACGTGGGTTCGAGCCGCGCGGAGCTGCCCGGGGGACACCGGGCGGGTGGTCAGCTCATCTACCTGGACGACGGTACGGCCCGAGCCGTCCGTACCGAGCAGGGAGACAGTGTCCCGGCCGTTGGGAGCGAGCCGCACACGCAGCGTCCTGCTCTCCGTGGGGTGGACGGTCACGCCGCTCCAGGAGAACGGCAGGCGGACCTCCGGAAGGTCGTCGACCAGCAGCACGTGCAGCGATGCGTCGAGCAGTGCCGGGTGCAGCCCGAAGCCGTCGGTGTCCATGTCATCGGGCAGCTGCACGTCGGCGTAGCAGACGTCCCCGTCCCACCATGCCTGCCGCAGTCCGCGGAATCCCGCTCCGTAGCTGTAACCGGCTTCGGCGCACTGCGCGTACACCTCGGCCGCGTCGACGTGGACGGCGCTCGGCGAGCGTTCGGGGAGACGCTTCAGGGCGGGGTCGCCCGCGGTCAGCGTGCCGGTCGCGTGCTTGAGCCATTCGGTCTCGTCATCCAGCCGTGAGTGGATCGACACCGGGCGCCCGCCGTCGTCCCCGATCGCCCCCACCCTGACCTGAACCGCCACGGCGCCGGTCGCGGGCACGACGAGAGGGGCCTGCAGCACGAGTTCGCGCAGTTGCTCCTGCGCTGCCTGCCGACCGGCCGTCAGAGCGAAGTCGACCATCGCCGTGGCCGGCAGGAGCACGACATCGAGCACTTCGTGGTCGGCGAGCCAGGGATGTGTCCGCAGCGAGAGCCGCCCCGTCAGGACGCATCCGTCCTCACCGAGATCGACGACCGCGCTCAGCAGCGGATGATCTGGCGAGGCCAGCCCGGCGGTCGTGACGTCACCGTCCGCGGTTTGCGGGGCGAGCCAGTAGTGCTCGTGCTGGAAGGGGTAGGTGGGCAGGTCGGCTATGTGGCCGGGGGTGTGGG
>NZ_JAAKZZ010000778.1 GCF_011045075.1 Streptomyces boncukensis | reverse complement strand
CCGTACCCCCGATCCGTACCCCCGGCTCCCCGCGCGCAGCCTAGCGCCGCGCCCTCCATCCTTTCTCCAACATGTCCCCGTTTCCGCCCCGTTGTGATTGGATCGGCACACGCGCGTGCCCCGGCGCCGGGGAGGAGCACGGGGCACACCACGTTCTGGGGGGTCTCGCGATGACACACACCGTCGGCTACGCGCCCGGTGCCTACGATCTCTTCCACATCGGCCACCTCAACCTGCTGCGGCACGCCCGCGCCCGGTGCGACTACCTGGTCGCGGGCGTCGTCTCCGACGAGATGGCCGACTACGCCAAGGGCCGCCCGCCCGTCGTCCCGCTCACCGAGCGGCTGGAGATCGTGCGCAGCATCCGGTTCGTCGACGCGGCCTTCGTGGAGACCGTGCCGGACAAGCTGGAGACCTGGCGGCAGATCCGGTTCGACGCGATCTTCAAGGGGGACGACTGGCGGGGCACCCCCAAGGGCGAGAAGCTGGAGGCCGACTTCCGCACCGTCGGCGTCGAGGTCGTCTACTTCCCGTACACCGTGCACACCTCCAGCAGCCAGCTCCGCCGCGCCCTGGACTCCCTCACCGGCTGAGCCCGCGCCCGGGGTCACGGGCTCAGCTCGCGGAACCACTTCGCCAGGAACGCCACGAGGAACAGCGCCGCGCAGCCGCACAGCACCGCGTACCCGGCGCGGAACAGCGGCTCGCTGCCCAGCAGCAGGAAGACGGCGCAGAAGACGCCGTAGTCCACGGGCAGCAGGGCGACGGCGCGGGCCGTGGACGGCGGCCGGGGCCGCGGCCCCGAGCCGTTCCGGGGGCGCAGCTTGTCCGTCAGCAGTCCGCCGAAGAAGATCAGTACGGCCACGAGCTGGAATGCCAGCGGCAGCAGCAGCCAGCCCTCGCCGGGCAGGTCGAAGAAGCGGTAGAAGGAGACCAGCACGGCCGCGTGCAGCACCGTGATCTTCGCGCAGTCCACCACGTGGTCCAGCCACTCCCCCGCCGCGCTGCCGCCGCCGCGCAGCCGCGCGAGCTGCCCGTCAGCGGAGTCCAGCGCGAACCCGAGCACGAGGAGCGCGTAGACGCCCGCGGCCAGCCCCCAGGAGGGCCGTACGAGGGCGACGGCCGCCGCGCCGCCCAGGCTGCAGACGGCGCTGAGCAGCGTCACCTGGTTCGGCCCGAGGCCCGCGCGGTACGCCGCGGCGGCGAGCACCCGGCCCGCCGGGCGGTTGACGTACCGCGAGTAGAGGGAAACCCCCTTGGCGCTCTTCTGCGCCGTGCGCAACTCCCGTAGCGCCACGCCGAAACCGGCACCGCTGTCCACCCACGCCCCCCTCGGCACGATCCTGGTGCGCCACTGTGCCAAGGTATGGTGCGTTCGCGCGAGACCACAGGGGAGGGCGGGAGTGGGTCGGGAGATGCCGGGGCACCGGGCGAAGACCGCTGCGCGGGGTCTGGCGCTGGCCGCCGCGCTGACGGCGTCCCTCGCGGGCTGTATGACGGTGCACGGCGAGACGGCCGTGGTCCCCGCGATCAGCAAGCCGGAGGCGGCGAAGGTGCTCAAGGACTTCACCGCTGAGAACAACCGGGCCAACCGGGCGTACGATCCGAAGCGCAACGCCGCCATCGAGACCGGCGCGCTCGGCGCCATCGACCAGGCGGCCCTCACCTCCCGCCGGGAGCTGCGCCCCCAGGGCAACCCGAAGTACCGCTCGCTGAAGCTGACGGACACCCACTATCTGATACCGCAGCAGGCGGGCTGGCCGAAGTTCTTCGTCACGAACTCGGCGAGCAACCGCGAGGGCGACGGGCGCTGGTTCTTCGTCTTCCAGCGGGACGGCGCCGACGCTCCGTGGAAGGCGTCGTATCTGGCGATCCTGCAGCCGGACGAGATCCCCCGGTTCGCGGCCGACGGGGACGGCTACGCGCGGCCGGTGCCCACGGACGGCGGCTCCGGCCTGACGGTGCCGCCCGAGCGGCTGAGCCGGGCCTACACCCGGTACCTCCAGGACGGCGCGGGCGACACCTTCGCCTCCGGCCGGTACACCACGCAGTTGCGGGCCCAGCGGGAGGAGCGGAAGAAGCGCAAGAACGTCCGCAACGAGTACGCGGACCAGGCGGCCGGGCCGCCGCAGTTCGCGCCGTTCGGGCTGCGCACCCGGGACGGCGGGGCGCTGGTCTTCTTCGCCTCGCACCACCACCACAAGCAGACGCTGCCGCGCGGCTACCGGCCCCGGATCAGCAATCCGCTGCTGAAGGCGCTGATGACGGGCACGCCGAAGCAGTCGGTGACCCTGGAGCGGGTGGCCGGGCAGGCGGTCGCGGTGCCGCCCGGGAAGAAGGGCGGCAAGGTCGTCTTCCTCAACCGCATCAGGGGGCTGACCGCGGCGAAGGGAGAGTGACCTCCCCGACCCCTGCCCCCCCCCGGGG
>NZ_JAAKZZ010000777.1 GCF_011045075.1 Streptomyces boncukensis | reverse complement strand
CCCCCCACCGGCCCCGCCCGGCCACCGGCCCGGCGGGGCCCTCGCCTGTCCGGGCCCCGGCAGGGGAGCGGCAGGGGCAGCCGCTACCCGGCACGGTCCGCCGGGGACGGGTCCGCCGGGGACGCCCTCCCGAGGGCCTCGCGCGGTTCGCCCGCGAACGCCACCGTGCCGCGCAGCAGCTCGTAGACCACCGTGGCCGCCTCCCGCAGCGGCTCCGCCAGCCGCTGCTCGGCGACCAGGACCGTGCGCCCCGCCCCGTGCACGGCCTCCCGCAGCAGCGCGTACGTCCGCGCCGCCATCGCCGGCGACATGCCCTGCGTCGGCTCGTCGAGCAGCAGCACCCGCGCCTCGGACAGCAGCGCCCGGGAGACCGCCAGCATCTGCTGCTCGCCGCCGGAGAGCGTGGCGGCGGTGCGGGAGCGCAGCGGGGCCAGCGCCGGGTACGGCAGCGCGCCGGGCAGCGGACCCGGCGCCGCCAGCTCCAGGTTCTCCGTCACCGTGAGCGAGCCGAACACCGCCCGGCTGTCCGGCACGAAGGCGAGCCCGCGCCGCGCCCGGGTGTGCGCCGGGACCCGGGTGACGTCCGCGCCACCCCACACCACCCGGCCGGAGGTGAGCGGCACGGTGCCCGCGAGGGCGCGCAGCACGGTCGTCCGGCCCGCGCCGTTCCGGCCCAGGAGCACGGTGAGCCGGGCCGCGGGCACCGGGACGCCGACGCCGTGCAGCGCCTCCACGGGCCCGTAGTGCACCCGGGCGCGCTCCAGCGCGATCTCCACGGTCATGACGGCGGCTCCAGGGTGTGCACCGTGTCGGCGAGCTCCGCGACGAGCGTGCGGTCGTGCTCGATGACCAGCAGCGCCGTCCCGTCCGCCGCGAGCGCCCGCAGCACCCGGACGAGTGTCTCGGTCTCGGCCGGGTCCAGGCCCGCCGTCGGCTCGTCGAGCAGCAGGGTGTGCGGCTCCGTGGCGAGCGCGCGGGCGAGTTCGAGGCGGCGCAGCGTGGCCGTGGACAGCCCGGCGGCGGGGGAGTCGGCGAGGTGGTCCAGATGGAAGAGGCGCAGGGCGCGGGCGGTGGCGGCGGCGGGCGCGGAGCGCCGCGCGGCCTGCTCGGCGCCGATGCGGACGTTGTCGGCGACGGTGAGCGACGGGAAGACGGCCGGCTGCTGGAACGTGCGGGCGACGCCGAGGCGGGTGCGGGCGTGCGGGGAGAGCCGGGTGATGTCGCGCTCGCCCAGCAGGACGCGGCCGGCCCGGGGGCGCAGATTCCCGGTCAGACAGTGGAAGAGGGTGCTCTTGCCCGCGCCGTTGGGGCCGACCAGGGCGGTGACGCGGGCCGGGGGCACGTCGAGCGAGACGTCGCGGAACACCGTGTGGCGCCCGTAGCCGGCGGTCAGCCCGCGGATCCGCAGCGGTGCCTCGCGGGGGCGGCCGTGCGGGGCATGCCCCGCGCGTCCCGCATCCCGCGAGCGCGCACCCGGCAAGCGCAGCACGGCCTCTCCGGCCCGCGACGGGCCCCGGAGGGCAGCGGGACCCGTGTCCCTCGGCACCGGGCGCCCCCGCGGCCGGACACCGGCCAGCGCGCTGACCGCCGGAATCAGTCCCGACCGAAGCCACCGGACCCGCCCGGTCAGCACGGCCAGGACGCCGACGACCGCCGCCGCCCAGCCGCCCTGCGTCCCGGCGTCCAGGCCCACCAGCAGGGCCGCGCCCGCCAGCGCGGCGATGACGCTGTCGGAGCCCAGCACCACGATGGCCGCGAACCACAGCAGGCCGCGCACCGGGTCGAAGGTGCCGGGGTCGAAGGCGCGTACGCCCATGGTCAGCAGGCCGCCGCCGAGCGCGGCGAGCGCGGCGCCGAGGACGAACGCGGTGAGCTTCAGCGCGGGCACCGGGACCCCGGCCGCCGCCGCGCCCCGCTCGTGGTCCCGGATCGCGGCCAGCGCGCGGCCGTGCCGTCCGCGCCGCAGCGCCCACACGGTGAGCGCCGCCACCGCCAGCAGGGCCAGCTCCAGCGCGTAGTAGGCGCGGTCGTCGGTGAAGCCCGCCGGGCGGTCGGGGGCCAGCCCCTCCAGGGCGTACGGCTGTTCCAGGACGAAGCGGCTCACCAGCAGCGAGATGGCCAGGGTGGTGAGTGCGAGGGCCAGCCCCCGGCGGCGGATGGCGGGCCAGCCGGTGAGCAGCCCGAGCGGCGCGACGATCAGGACGGCGCAGGCGAGCGCCGCCAGGTTCGGCATCCGCAGCGAGAGCTGCGCGGTGAGCAGCGCCCCGAGTCCGGCGTACGCCGCCTGGCCGAGCGAGATCTGCCCGCCGCGCCCGGTGACGACCACCAGCGAGAGCAGTACGACCGCGAACGCCGGCACCTGGACCGAGGTGTGCAGATCGCTGCCGGCGAACCCGAGCGGGAGGAGGAAGAGGATGCCCGCGACGAGGGGGAG
>NZ_JAAKZZ010000776.1 GCF_011045075.1 Streptomyces boncukensis | reverse complement strand
GTTGTCCAGGGCGCCGCCGAGCCCCTTGAGGGCATCGCCGATCTCGCTGGGCACGATCCAGAGCTTGTTGGCGTCGCCCTCGGCGATCTTCGGCAGCATCTGGAGGTACTGGTACGAGAGCAGCTTCTGGTCCGGGTCTCCGGCGTGGATGGACTCGAAGACGGTGCGGATGGCCTGGGCCTCGCCCTCCGCGCGCAGCGCCGCGGAGCGGGACTCGCCCTCGGCGCGGAGGATCGCGGACTGCTTCTCACCCTCCGCGGTGAGGATCTGCGACTGGCGGACGCCCTCGGCCTGGAGGATCGCGGCGCGCTTGTCGCGGTCGGCGCGCATCTGCTTCTCCATCGAGTCCTGGATGGAGGTCGGGGGCTCGATGGCCTTCAGCTCGACGCGGTTGACCCGGATACCCCACTTGCCGGTGGCCTCGTCGAGGACGCCGCGCAGCGCGGCGTTGATCTCCTCGCGGGAGGTCAGGGTCCGCTCCAGGTCCATGCCGCCGATGATGTTGCGCAGGGTGGTGACAGTGAGCTGTTCGATTGCCTGGATGTAGCTGGCGACCTCGTAGGTGGCGGCGCGCGCGTCGGTGACCTGGTAGTAGATGACGGTGTCGATGTTCACCACCAGGTTGTCCTGGGTGATCACCGGCTGCGGGGGGAAGGGGACGACCTGCTCGCGGAGGTCGACGCGGTTGCGGACCGTGTCGATGAACGGCACGACGATGTTGAGGCCGGCGTTGAGGGTGCGGGTGTAGCGGCCGAACCGCTCCACGATGGCCGCACTCGCCTGCGGGATGACCTGAATCGTCTTGATGAGTGCGATGAAGACAAGCACTACCAGGATGATCAGGACGATGATGATGGCGTCCATCGCCATTGCCCCCTGCGTATTGTGATGGTGCTGAGCGTGCCGTTGGTGTGCGCTATCACATCACGATGGCCGTGGCGCCGTCGATTTCGACGACGTCGACCTGAGTGCCCGGTTCATAGCTCTCACCCGAGTCCAGCGAGCGGGCCGACCACACCTCTCCGGCGAGCTTGATCCGGCCGCCCTCGCCGCCGTCCACCTTCTCCAGCACGACGGCCTGCCGCCCCTTGAGCGCCTCGACGCCGCTGGCCAGCGCGGGGCGCTCGGTACGCGTCCGGCGCGCTATCGGGCGGACGACCAGGACCAGCGCGGTGGAGACCGCGGCGAAGACGACCACCTGGGCGGCGACGCCCCCGCCGAGCCCCGCGGTGATCGCGCCCGCCACACCGCCCACGGCGAGCATGGCGAACTCGGGCATCGCGGTGATGACGAGCGGGATTCCCAGCGCTGCGGCGGCCACCAGCCACCAGACCCATGCGTCCACACCGCCATGGTAGGCGCGTGATCAGCTCAACGGCAGGCCCTGCGCCGTCCAGCGGTCGCCGTTCATCTCCACCACGAGGGGGAGCCCGAAGCACAGCGAGAGGTTCCGGGACGTCAGCTCCGTCTCGATGGGCCCCGCGGCCAGCACCTGCCCCTGGCGCAGCATCAGAACGTGGGTGAAGCCGGGCGCGATCTCCTCCACATGGTGGGTGACCATCAGCATGGACGGCGCGTACGGGTCGCGCGCGAGCCGTCCGAGCCGGCGTACGAGGTCCTCGCGCCCCCCGAGGTCGAGCCCCGCGGCCGGCTCGTCGAGCAGCAGCAGCTCGGGGTCGGTCATCATGGCACGGGCGATCATGGTGCGCTTGCGCTCGCCCTCGGAGAGGGTGCCGAACTTCCGGTCGAGCAGGTCGTTCATCCCGAGCCGGTCGAGGAACGCCAGGGCGCGCTCCTCGTCGACCTTCTCGTAACTCTCCTGCCAGCGCGCCGTCATGCCGTACGCGGCGGTCAGCACGGTCTCCAGCACGCTCTGCCGGCCGGGCAGCTTGTCGGCCATGGCGATGCTGGCCATGCCGACCCGGGGCCGGAGCTCGAAGACGTCGACGCCGCCCAGTCGTTCGCCGAGGATGGTGGCGGTGCCCGTGGTCGGGAAGAGGTAGCTGGAGGCGATGTTGAGCAGGGTGGTCTTGCCCGCGCCGTTGGGACCCAGAATGACCCAGCGCTGACCTTCCTTGACCGACCAGGAGACGTCGTCCACCAGAGCACGTCCGTCGCGGACCACGGATACGTCCACCAGCTCCAGTACTTCGCTCATGAGCGCGTTGTCTCCTATTGCAGTCGCGTCTGTGTGCCCGCAGGCACTGTCCCCAGGGGATCCCCCCAGGGAAAACCTACGCCACCGGGTCTGACATCGGTTCCCTAGGCTTGGTTCATGCTCGACGAACCTCGCTCAGGGCGGCTGGCCGCCTGGGGAAACGCACTGCTCGCCGGTCTCGTCTCGCCCGACGAGGCGGCCGAGCGGATCACAGGGGAGGACGACCGGCACCGGGTGGCGCCGCCGGAGCCGGGGCGTCCGGTGGAGGCGGGGCCTCCGGGGG
>NZ_JAAKZZ010000775.1 GCF_011045075.1 Streptomyces boncukensis | reverse complement strand
TCTTGCGGCGCTTGGCGGCGGCGCGGTCGGTGGGGAGCTGGTCCCAGGCGCGGCCGGCGGTGTCCGGCTGGCGGCGGAAGAGGCCCATCAGCCGCGCTCCTTCGCGCGGGCGCGGGCGTCCTGCTGCTGGTGGGCGTGGCGGAGCGCGTCCCCGGAGGCGTAGTCCTCAGCGCACCGCTCGACGGTCGCGGGCTCGGTGGCGGTGCGGTCCTCGCGCGGCGTTGCGGGGGTGTCCTTGGTGTGCGGCTGGT
Source organism: Streptomyces boncukensis (assembly GCF_011045075.1). GTDB lineage: Bacteria > Actinomycetota > Actinomycetes > Streptomycetales > Streptomycetaceae > Streptomyces > Streptomyces boncukensis. The sequence continues at coordinate 2,192 of NZ_JAAKZZ010000775.1, read as the reverse complement.
CGGTACCATCCGGCATGGTCATTCCTCCTGGTCAGGTCAGGTAGGGGTGATGTCTCGACTCCGTGTGCGACCACGGGTCGGGGTTGGGCGGGCCCGGTGTGCGACCACCGGGCCCGTCGTTTCCAGCGGCCCCGTCTTGTGTGCGACCACGAGACGGGGCTTTGTGCTGAGTAGCGTGAGCCACTTGCTTCACCGTAGGGGGCCCCTACAGTATTGGCAAGCGGCCCACCCGATCCGAAGGGGCCGATGTGGGCAACGAGGAGGTACAAGGGGTGACTGACGCCCTGGATGCGATCGAGAACATCGAGGACCCCGAGGCGCGAGTACGGGCGAAGAGCCGCGTGATGGCCGAACAAGTCGTGCGGAACAAGGCGTGGTCAGCCGAGCGCCGCGAGATGATCCTGGAGCTGTGGGACGAAGGCCGCGGACTGTCGTACCGACAGATCGCGGAGCGGCTGGGTTGCAAGCTCAGCACCGTGCAGGACGTGTTCAGAGGCTACACGGGTTCAGGGAAACATCGCCCCAAGACTTCACCTGAAACGAAAAAACTCTCCAGAGAGGATACGGATAGGTAATCTATCCGCGCTTCTGCATACACGAAGTGCGCATCAGGCTCTTGCTGTGCATACTGCGGACAGGGGGCCACAGGAGGCGCACGATGGAACACCCCAATGAAAAATTTCGAGATCAGATCAAGGAACACCTCAAGAGTGACGAACCACCCGATGCGCGCGCCGAGAATGCGCTGCGGCTGATCGCGGAGGAACTCCGGAGCGAAGTACATGCGGAACAGCTACAGCCTGAAGAAGGCCAGGGCCAGGATGCTTTCTCCGTCGTCGACTCCTGGGCTTCTCTGGTCTCTTTTGCAGTGGGCTCAGTCTATGCACCTCAGTCGCCGTTTCCGCGACCTGGTTGGTCGCGCGGCGTCTCGGAGATGCTCAGTCACATCGTGGAGCTCCTGAGTCAGTGCCTCAAGAGACTGAGGGGCCTTTCTGCCCCAACTTCGTGGGCAATCGTCGTGACATTTCCCTGGGGGCTATCGCTTGAAGTCTCGTGGAGCCTGGAGCGATGATTCGAGTCTGGCACTCTATGACTGTGCGGTAGCACCCCTCGGCCATTGATTCCGGGTCAGGGCGTAGCGTCGTCGAGCTGCCGCTCAAGCTCGTCCCTGCCGGCCTGGTTGGCTTGCCGGATGCCGTCCATGTAGGCATCGAGGTACTCGCTGTCCGGGAGTCCCGCGCAAGGCTTGGGTGTGGGTTCGGAGTGGACTTCTCCGCTGGATGTGTCTGCGGCACGGTCGGCGACGGCGTTGGTGCAGCGGCGGATGGTCTCGGACTTGCTGACCTTCGCTGGCGCGGAGGTGGTCTCGTCCGTGGGTGTCGACGTGGATGCGGCAGGCTCCGGGCTGTCGCTGCTGCTGCATGCGGTGCCTGCGGCGAGTAACACGGCCGCCACGAGCAGGCCAGCGATACGGGTACGGTGCATGAGAGCGTCCCCCCAACGGTGCGGATGTCGGGGGGCATCGTGGCGTGTGAGGCGCGGACACAGCGGCAACGTGACCGAACCGTTACCGGGAACACCTTGACCGCCCGAGGGGCTCGTTGTCCCGGGTGGTCGTTGCCGCGGCCCTGCCTGGCGGGCAGGACGGGTACGGACCGTCCGGCTCGCGGCTGGACGGCCCACAAGGCGTTGGTACGGTGGCGCGGGTGCCCCGGCTGCTTACCTCAGCCGGGGCCGGCGCCGGGCTGGGGGTCCCAGCCGGATACGTCGGTGTGCCGGGTGGAGTCCGGCAGGACGGGGCGGCGGCAGTGGCTGCACCGGCTGGTGCTGTGTCCTACGAGGAGCAGTGCGGTGAGTTCGGTCATCGGTCGTCGTCCTCCTCGTCGTACCCGATCGGGTCGTTGACCTTGTAGGTGGCCGTGACCCTCCAGCCGTCCCGCTCGAACTGCGGGATCACCTCGGTGACGATGTGCTTGCGGTCGGCGCTGTAGCCGCCACCGATCCCTCCCGGGCCGGTGATCTTCACGGTCTCGTCGTCCACCCACAGCTCGATGGCCACCTCTTCGAGGCCGGTGATCTTCTTGGCTTCGCGGGGTGCGAGGTACCAGACCTCTTGGACGTGACTGTCGTCGTGCGTGCTCATCAGCGAGCCTCCTCGGGCTGGTAGTTGGTGATGTCGGGCAGGTCGGTGA
>NZ_JAAKZZ010000774.1 GCF_011045075.1 Streptomyces boncukensis | reverse complement strand
GGGCCGGGGGCTCCCCGTCCAGGCTCTGCGGACCCCACGGCCCCAGGACTGCGGGGTCGCGGGGCCGCCGGGGCGCGTCAGCCCGGTGGACGCCGTCCGGCTCCGTGGACATCGGTCGTACCAGCCCCGTGGATCGGCCCGTCGGCGCGCCGAACCGGGAGAGGGGCCGACCGGGGACAGCGGGTCAGAGCAGGGCGCGGAGGCGCTGCGGGTCGCCGCAGACGATGAGCCGTTCGGCCGCTTTCTCCAGGGCGGCCGGGAGGGCGGCGGCGGCCTCCGGGTCGGTGCCCCCGTTGACGGCCAGGACCACGACGGCACGGCGCGTGGTATGGGCGACAGCGGAGGTGTGGGCGCAGAACACATCTTCGCCCTCGGTGAGTTGGCGCCAGTAGGCGTCCTCGCCGAAGGAGAGCTCGTGCTGGGCCCACGGGTGCTGTTCGCCCGTGGTGAGCAGCAGGATCTCACCGGGCGAGCGGCCCTCGTCGAGAAGCTTGTCGACGGTCTCGTCGGCGGCTTCCACGGCGGTCGCGTCCGTCGCGGCGACGAGTTGGATCTGCGCGGCGGCCGAGGTGGCGCCGCCCACGGCCGGCGCGGCGGGCGTGGGCGGGGCCGCCGGGTTCCCTTGTCGGGGAGTCCGAGGGGCCTCCGGGCGGCCGGGAGTGCTCGGGCCCTTGCTGTCCGCGCGCGGCGGAGCAGGGCGCGGCGTGGGCCGGGGTCCGGGAAGAGGTGCGGTGGATCGGGGTGCCTGCGGAGTTCGGGCGGCTCCCGCTGCGTTACGGGGGCCCGGGACGCTCTCGTAAATCTGTGGCTCCTCGGGGATGAGAGGCATGAGGTGATGTCTATCAAATGACGGAATGAGGCGCGTCAGCGGGTGGGGGATCCGGACGGGCGTTCCGTGGCTGGTTCCGGCCCGTAGGGGGCCGGGGCCGGACAGTGGCCGCTCAGAAGAGTTCTGCCTGCTCCGTGGGCGTGCTCCGGGTGCGCTTGAGGTGCTTCCAGCGGGTCAGGGCGTCCATATAGGACCAGGAGACCCGGTGGTACGGGGTAGGGCCCTGTTCCTCCAGGGCGGCTCGGTGGACGGGAGAGGGGTAGCCCACGTTGTCGTGGAAGGCGAAGTCGGCGTACTCCTCGGGCAGCCGGGCCATCATCGTGTCCCGGTGCACCTTGGCGATCACCGAGGCCGCGGCCACGGCGACGCAGGCGCGGTCGCCCTGGATGACGGTGCGCACGTGCCACGGCGGGCCGAGGTAGTCGTGCTTGCCGTCCAGGATCACGGCGTCGGGCCGCGCCGGGAGGCCCTCCAGCGCGCGGACGGCGGCCAGCCGCAGGGAGGCCGTCATGCCCAGCTCGTCGATCTCCTCCGGGGAGGCGTGGCCGAGGGCGTGGGCGGACACCCAGTCGTTGAGCTCCTCGGCGAGCTGGGCGCGCCGGGGGGCGGGGATGAGCTTGGAGTCGGTCAGGCCCTCGGGCGGGCGGCGCAGTCCGGTGACGGCCGCGCAGACGGTCAACGGGCCCGCCCATGCCCCGCGGCCGACCTCGTCGACCCCAGCGATGATCTTCGCTCCGGTAGTGGCGCGGAGCGAGCGCTCGACGCGGTGAGTAGGCGGCTCGTAGGGCATGGCACTTACAGCGTATCCGGTGCGGTCGGCGCGAGTTCAGCCGGTGCCGTCCAACCGGCCGAGCGCGGTGGTGAGCCAGTCGGGCAGCTGTTCGGTGCGCTGTGTCCACTCCTCGGGCGGGGCGCAGGACGGGCCGGCCGCCGCGACCGTGCCTCCGACGATGGCGCAGGTGGTGTCGACGTCGCCGCCCGCCCGCGCGGCCGCCCAGAACGCCCCGGGGAAGTCGCCCGCGTGCCGGGCGGCGGCCCAGAGGGCGAACGGCACGGTGTCGTGGGCGCTCGTGCGCCGCCCGCAGCCGAGGACGGCGACGACGGTACCGATGTCGCCGTAGTCGAGCATGTCGCGGGCCCGGCGGATGCCCGCGTGCACGGCGCTGCGCGCGACGAGGTCCGCCACGTCGCCGAGGAGTTGTGCGCCGCCAGGCGAGCCGCTCGCCAGCAGCGCGGCAGCGGCGGCGACGGCACGCGCCCCGGCGACCGCCTCCGGGTGCTGGTGGGTGACATACGCCGAGCGCTCGGCCTGTGCTGCCGCCCGCTCGGGGTCGTCGGCGTGCCAGGCGCCCAGCGGGGCGACGCGCATGGCCGCTCCGTTGCCCCACGAGCCCTGGCCGTCGAAGAGGGAGGCGGCCAAGGTGCGCCAGTCCGCGCCTTCCTGGCGGATCTGCCGCAGCATCCGGTTGACGGCGGGGCCATAACCGCGGTCGAAGTCGTGGTGCTCGGCGAAGGCCGCGGCGAGGAGATCCTGATCGATCCCGTCGGTAGCGGGGGCCGGGGCGTCACCGCTGGTGCCGTTGTTCGCGGGGTTCGCGGGGTTCGCGGGGTTCGCGGGGTTCGCGG
>NZ_JAAKZZ010000773.1 GCF_011045075.1 Streptomyces boncukensis | reverse complement strand
GGGTGTGCCGGGTGTGGTGCGGGGTGAGGTGTCGCGGGTGTTGGGGGTGGTGCAGGAGTTTTTGGGTGAGGAGCGGTTTGGTGGGTCGCGGTTGGTGGTGTTGGTGGAGGGTTTGGCTGGTGCGGCGGTTGGGGGTTTGGTGCGGTCGGCTCAGTCGGAGAATCCGGGGCGGATCGTGGTGGCGGATGCGGGGTTGGAGGATGTGCCGTTGGTGGTGGCTTCGGGGGAGCCGTGGGTCGAGGTGCGGGATGGTGTGGTGCGCGCGGCCCGGCTGACGCGGGTGGCACCGGCGCCGGACGCCGAACCGGACGCGGACAGCGTGCCCGCATTCACCGAGGACGGAACGGTCTTGATCACGGGCGGTACGGGCGGACTGGGAGCGCTCTTCGCCCGGCATCTGGTGACCGTGTACGGAGTACGGCGGCTGGTGCTGACCAGCCGCCGGGGGATGGACGCGCCAGGCGCGGCCGAACTGGTGGCCGAGCTCGCCGACTTGGGCGGCAGCGCGGAGGTTGTCGCCTGTGACGTCGCGGACCGCGAGGCGCTGGCCGGGGTACTGGCCGGGCGCGAGCTGAGCGCTGTCGTCCACCTGGCCGGTGTGCTGGATGACGGGACAGTCGCGTCGCTCACCCCGGAGCGCGTGGACACCGTCCTGCGGCCGAAGGCGGATGCCGCGTGGCATCTGCACGAGCTGACGGCGGAGATGGACCTGTCGGCGTTCGTGCTGTTCTCCTCCGCCTCCGGGGTGATGGGTGCGCCGGGGCAGGGCAACTACGCTGCCGCGAACGCGTATCTCGACGCGCTGGCCGCGCACCGCCGTGAGCAGGGTCTGCCCGCCCACTCCCTCGCCTGGGGTCTGTGGGGCGGCGGGACCGGGGGTATGAACGCGGAGCTCGGCGCGGGGGACCGGGCCCGGATGGCCCAGGGCGGCGTCCTGCCGCTCTCCGCCGAGGACGGCGTGGCGCTGTTCGACGCCGCCGTACGCCTGAGCACCGCCGTGGCGGTGCCGGCGAAACTGGACCTCGCGTCGCTGCGCGCCCAGTCGGCCGCGCTGCCGCCGCTGTTCCACGGGATCGTGCCCGCGGCGCGGCGCAGCGCCGCCGGTGTCCGGAGCGACGCCGACAGCCTGCGCCGACGGCTCGCCGCGCTGCCCGAGGACGAGTGGGAGGGCGCGCTGCTCGCTCTCGTACGCGGCCAGGCCGCCGCCGTCCTCGGCTACGCCGGTCCGGACGCGGTCGACCCGGAGCGCGCGTTTCGCGACCTGGGCTTCGACTCACTGGCCGCCGTCGAACTGCGGAACGGACTCGCCGCCGAGACCGGCCTGCGGCTGCCGTCGACGCTGATCTTCGACTACCCCAGCGCGTCCGCACTCGCCCGTCAGCTCCTGGAGGACGTGTCCGGCACGGTCGACGGCGCGGATGCCGTCGCCGCCGCGTCCGGGGCCTCCCGTAACACGGCGGCCGCGGACGACGAGCCGATTGCGATCGTCGGTATGGCCTGCCGCTACCCGGGCGGGGTCACCTCCCCCGAGGAGCTGTGGCAGCTCGTGGCGGACGGCGTGGACGCGATCTCCGAGTTCCCCGTCAACCGGGGCTGGGACATCGACAGCATCTACGACCCCGAGGGGCTGCGCCCGGACACCAGCTACACCAACCGCGGCGGCTTCCTGCACGACGCGGGCGAGTTCGACCCGGGGTTCTTCGGGATCAGCCCGAACGAGGCGCTGATGATGGACCCGCAGCAGCGGCTGCTGCTGGAGACCTCCTGGGAGGTGCTGGAGCGTGCGGGCATCGACCCGGCGACGCTGCGCGGAAGCCGTACCGGCGTCTTCGCCGGGATGATGTACCACGACTACACGTACAACAGCAGCACCGGCGCCATCGCCTCGGGACGGGTGTCGTATGTGCTGGGGCTGGAGGGCCCCTCCGTCACCCTGGACACGGCGTGCTCGTCGTCGCTGGTGGCGCTGCACCTGGCGATCCAGGCGCTGCGGTCGGGGGAGTGCACCCTGGCCCTGGCCGGGGGCGTCGCGATGATGGCGACGCCGGAGGTCTTCATCGAGTTCAGCCGGCAGCGCGGACTGTCGCCGGAGGGCCGCAGCAAGTCGTTCTCGTCCGATGCCGACGGCACCGTATGGGGCGAGGGCGTCGGCATGCTCGCGGTGGAGCGGCTGTCGGACGCGGAGCGGTTGGGGCATCCGGTGCTGGCGGTGGTGCGCGGTACCGCCGTCAACCAGGACGGTGCCTCCAACGGTCTGACCGCCCCCAACGGCCCGGCGCAGCGCCGTGTCATCCAGCAGGCCCTGGCCAACGCCGGGCTGACGACCGGCGATGTCGACCTGGTCGAGGCCCACGGCACCGCTACCACGCTGGGTGATCCGATTGAGGCGCAGGCGTTGTTGGCGACGTATGGGCAGGGGCGGTTGGAGGGTCGGCCGTTGTGGCTGGGTTCGGTCAAGTCGAATATCGGGCATACGCAGGCGGCTGCGGGGG
>NZ_JAAKZZ010000772.1 GCF_011045075.1 Streptomyces boncukensis | reverse complement strand
GGGGAGGGTCCGCCGCCCGCCCCTCCCGGCCGCCCGGCCAGGGCCGGCCGCCGCCGCTGGGCGAGCGACTCCAGCGCGCCGCCCTGGTCCGCGGCGGCGGCCACCCGCTCGGCCGCCTCCCGCACCTCGCGCTCGGGCCACAGCGCGGCCAGCGGCACCCGCTGATCGCGCAGCTCGTGCGCCGGGACCCCGAAGAGGCGGGGCCCCGCACCGGGCGCCAGGCGCAGCCCGGCAATGCGGTCACCGGGCCTCCGGGTGAACAGCTGGGCCCGGGTGTCGGGCCCGGCGACGACCAGCTCGCCGTTCCACAGCAGCAGGTCCATACAGCCGTCGGGCAGCACCCGCCCGACGCCCGCGTCCCCGGGCCCGCTCACCGCGTGGGCCCACACCACCGCGCCGGCCAGGCGTGACGCGCGTTCCTGGTACATGGCTCCAGGATGCCGCGCGCCACTGACAACGGCCCCGGCGGCGGTCCGGCCCGGCCCGTGCCGCACCGGGCGCGGCACGGCGCGGCGCGGCACGGGAGGGTCAGCTCCCCGCCCCCGCGGGGACGGCGGCGCGGTACGCGGACGGGCTCACCCCGCGCTCGCGCTTGAACGCGGCGCTCAGCGCGAACCCGTCGGCGTAGCCGACCCGCCGGGCCACCGCCGCGAGCGTGGTGTCCGGCTCGCGCAGCAACTGGGCAGCGAGCTCAATGCGCCACTGGGTCAGATACGTCATCGGAGGGCTGCCCACCAGGCTGGTGAACCGCCGGGCGAGACCGGCCCGGGAGACGCCCACCTTGGCGGCGAGCGAGGCCACCGTCCAGGCGTGCGCGGGCTGTTCGTGCAGCATCCGCAGCGCGGCCCCGGCCACCGGGTCCCCCTGGGCGCGGAACCAGGCGGGCGGGTCGGCCTCCGGCCTGGCGAACCAGGCACGCAGCACGGAGATCAGCAGCAGGTCGAGCAGCCGGTCCAGCACCACCTGCTGGCCGGGCTGGTCCCGGCCGACCTCCGCTGCGACGACGGGCATCAGGCTGCAGTCCCACTCCTCGGCGCCCAGCACCAGGACGGGCGGCAGCGCGGCCAGCAGCCGGCGGCTGAGGTCGCCGGGGAACGGGTAGGTGCCGTTCAGCAGCAGCGCCCCGCCGTCCGGGTCCGGTCCCCAGGTGCGCACGCCCAGCGCCATCCGCTCGCACAGGTCGACTCCGTCGGGCGAGGTGCAGCAGTCGCCGGGGTGGATGACGACCTGCGGCGCGGTGTCCGGGTCGTCCGCGACGGTGTACGGCTCGGGGCCGCGCAGCACGGCCATATCGCCCTCCCGCAGCCGCCACGGGGCGCCCCGCCCGGGGATGATCCAGCCGTCGCCGTGCACCATGGACAGCAGCGCCAGCGGCGACCCGTCCTGTACGCGCACGGCCCACGGGGGCCTGAGCACCATCCGGTGGAAGAGTCCTCCCCTGGCCCGCGCCCCGCCGCCGAGCAGCTCCCCGAGTGTGTCCACGGCGCTCAGCGTAGCCGCGGTTGCGTGGTCCCGGCGGCCAGCGACGATGGAGGGATGGACGACCTCACCACGCTCTCCGACGAACACATGGCGCTGGCCGCGCAGGACGCGCGGGGCCGCAGCGCGCATCTGTTCCTCCAGGACGGCCCGCTGCGGCAGAGCGTCATCGCGCTGGTCTCCGGTGCCGCGCTGGACGAGCACAGCGCTCCTCCGGCGGCGAGCCTGCACGTGCTGCGCGGCTATGTGCGGGTGACCTCGGCGAGCGGCCACCAGGAGGTGGCGGCGGGACAGGTGCAGCGCATTCCCCAGGAGCGGCACGGCGTGACGGCGATGGAGGACTCGGTGCTGCTGCTGACGACGGTGACCGGGACGGACACCCAAGCCGCGGCCTGGGAGTGACGCCGCTCAGGAGCGTTCCGCTGCCCGCCACTCCTCGACGCGGTGCAGTACGGAGCGCAGCGCCAGCTCGTAGCCGAAGACGCCGTGCCCGGAGACCATGCCCTGGCACACGGGGGCCGTCACGGAGGTGTGCCGGAACGGCTCGCGGGCGTGCACGTTGGAGATGTGCACCTCGACGCACGGGACGCCCAGTCCGGTGACGGCCTCCAGGGCGTCCCGCAGCGCGTAGCTGTAGTGCGCGTAGGCGCCCGGGTTGAACACGATGCCGCTGTCCTCGTGCCGCGCCCCGTGCACGAGGTCGACGAGGGCGCCCTCGCTGTTGCTCTGCGCGCAGTGCACCTCGGCGCCGAGCCGCCGGCCGAGTGCCGTGGTCCGCTCCTCGATGTCCCGCAGTGTGGTGCTGCCGTAGGTGGCGGGGTCGCGCTCGCCCAGCAGGTTGAGGTTGGGTCCGTGCAGCAGCAGCACGCGCGGAGCGGGAGTGTCGGTCATGGCGGCAGCCTAGTGCTTCGCCGCGGAAGTTCTGCTGGTGAGGTCGTGCTCGTTGGCAGGGCGTGATTCTTGGTCTTGAGGTGCAGAGGGTGCTGGAGGCCCGGGTACGGGCGCACACTGCCTCGCAGAGGGAGG
>NZ_JAAKZZ010000771.1 GCF_011045075.1 Streptomyces boncukensis | reverse complement strand
CCACTCCCCCAACCCCCCTGCCACCAGCAACGAAAGGAGCGACACACGGGTGTGCACCCTACGGTGACGGGGCAGAGAGGGCATGCGCACTTCCCAGCAGCGCCACAGAGTGAAACGCTTCGTGATCGAATGCTTCACGCCAAGTTGCCTTGTCGACATAGCGTCGGATGCCGAACTTGCACCGCCAACCTCATCCGACCCAGTAGATTCGATCTTGGCTTTGGCCGCGGGGGAGACCGGGGGAATGTGCATGGACCGAGAGGAACACGACGATTGAGGGGGGCTTAGTTCCAATGAGCCAGGACTCCACGAACGGCCCGGTAGAGACGCGTAAGCTGGCCGCGCGCCGCCGGCGCGAGATCGTGGCGGTGTTGCTCTTCAGCGGTGGTCCCATCTTCGAGAGTTCCATCCCGCTCTCCGTCTTCGGAATCGACCGCCAAGACGCGGGAGTTCCCCGCTACCGGCTTCTGGTATGCGCGGGTGAAGACGGACCACTGCGTACCACCGGCGGGCTCCAGCTGAGCGCGCCGTTCGGACTTGAGGCGATCTCCCGTGCGGGAACCGTCGTCGTACCCGCCTGGCGCTCCATCACCCAACCACCGCCCGCGGCGGCTCTGGAGGCGCTGCGCCGCGCACACGAGGAGGGGGCGCGCGTCATCGGACTGTGCACGGGCGCATTCGTGCTCGCGGCGGCGGGACTGCTGGACGGGCGACCGGCGACCACCCACTGGATGTACGCGCCGACGCTCGCCAAGCGCTATCCGGCCGTCCACGTCGACCCGCGGGAGCTGTTCGTGGACGACGGCGACATCCTCACCTCGGCCGGCACGGCGGCGGGCATAGACCTGTGCCTGCACGTCGTCCGGACGGACCACGGGGCCGAGGCCGCCGGCGCGCTCGCCCGGCGTCTCGTCGTCCCGCCCCGGCGCGGCAACGGCCAGGAGACCGGCGGCCACCCGCGCCACCTCGACCGCTCCTTACCAGAGGAAATCGGTGCCGACCCGCTCGCGGAGGTCGTCGCGTGGGCGCTGGAGCACCTGCACGAGCAGTTCGACGTCGAGACGCTGGCCGCGCGCGCCTATATGAGCCGCCGCACCTTCGACCGGCGCTTCCGGTCTCTCACTGGGAGCGCTCCACTGCAGTGGCTGATCACCCAGCGGGTGCTGCAGGCCCAGCGGCTGCTGGAGACGTCGGACTACTCGGTGGACGAGGTCGCGGGCCGGTGCGGCTTCCGGTCGCCCGTCGCCCTGCGCGGCCACTTCCGCCGGCAGCTCGGTGCGTCTCCGGCGGCCTACCGCGCCGCGTACCGGGCCCGGCGCCCGGATGGGGAGGAGGACGGCATCGAGGGCGAGCGGGTGCTGCGCATACCGGAGCAGCACCCGGGCGGCCCGCCGTACGCGGCGGAGCCGGGCGGATCCAGACCGGAGCCGCTGCGGGAGCCTCGCGACGCCCGTACGCAGGTACGGGACCACCGCGAGGCCCGGGAGTACCGGGAGTACCGGGAGGCACGCGAGTGCAGGGAGGTGCGCGGAAGGGAGCAGCAGCGCCCGGAGCCGGGCAAGCCGGAGTCGGACGTGTACGCGTCCCGGCTGCCCGGACAGCGGGGACGCGGCCCCGGCTGAGCGGTGTCCCGGGTCCCGTAGGGTGAGCTGCATGAACGATCGCATGGTGTGGATCGACTGCGAGATGACCGGGCTCTCGCTGTCCGATGACGCGCTCATCGAGGTGGCCGCGCTGGTCACCGACTCGGAGCTGAACGTGCTCGGCGACGGCGTGGACATCGTGATCCGCCCGCCCGCCCCGGCCCTGGCGGCGATGCCGGAGGTGGTGCGCGAGATGCACACCGCCTCCGGCCTGCTGGCCGAGCTGGAGCGGGGCACCACCCTGGAGGATGCCCAGGCCCGGGTTCTGGCATACGTACACAAGTACGCACCGGAACCCGGGCGGGCCCCGCTGTGCGGCAACTCCGTCGGCACCGACCGCGGCTTCCTGGCCCGGGACATGCCCGACCTGGAGGCCCACCTCCACTACCGCATCGTCGACGTCTCCTCCGTCAAGGAGCTGGCCCGCCGCTGGTACCCGCGGGCGTACTACAACAGCCCGGAGAAGAACGGGAACCACCGCGCGCTGGCCGACATCCGCGAGTCCATCGCGGAGCTCCGCTACTACCGCGAAGCCGTCTTCGTCCCGCAGCCCGGCCCGGACTCCGACACCGCCAAACGACTCGCGGCCCGCCATGTGCTCCCGCGAAACGTGTGAGCGAGCACCTCTTCGGACCCTGTACACTCGTGGAGGCCGACGCGGGGAGGGCTCCTCACCGACGCGGCCGTGGTGGATGTAGCTCAGTTGGTAGAGCACCTGGTTGTGGTCCAGGATGTCGCGGGTTCGAGTCCCGTCATTCACCCTTCATGATCAAGGCCCTCACCTGGGGAAACCGGGGTGGGGGCCTTTTTCGTTCCCCGGCTTGGCCACACACCGGCCCAACACGATCGTGAAAACGGGGCTGG
>NZ_JAAKZZ010000770.1 GCF_011045075.1 Streptomyces boncukensis | reverse complement strand
AAAGGATCAGGAGTGGAAGGGCAGGCCCGCGTCGGGGGCCGGCTCGAAGTCGTCCGGGTCCTGCGGGGGCAGCAGGCTGGCGGTGCCGTCGGAGACGGGGACGATGCCGAGGTCCAGCAGCTCGGCCATGGCGGCGCTGCTCGCCATGTCGCGGACCTGGAGCTGGTAGCGGGCGGTGGTGCGGTAGGTGCCTCCGGCGTCGTCTCCGGTCTTCTGGAGGAAGCCGGAGTCGGCGAGGAAGGCGACGGCCTTGGCGATGATGCCGGTGGTCGAACCGGCCAGCCGCCGCGCGTCCTTGGTGGCGCCGGTGGCGCTGCGCCGCGCGTACACCCGCCAGGCGGCCTCCAGGCCGGGCGCGTCACTGACCGGGTCGGTGTTGTCCCCCTGCTCCTCGGCCCGCTCGTCGAGCCTGCGGCACGCCTGGCGGACGAACGAGTCGACGCCGTTGACGGTGATACGGCCGATGTAGCCGTCGTCGGCGAGGTCCTCGGGGCGGGGGAAGGCCATGGCGGCGACGGCGAGGTGGGCGAGGCCGTGCAGGAAGCGGTCGGCGGAGTCGGCGGTGGCGCGCCGGGCGTAGTCGCCCATGCGGACGGCGAAGACGGAGTCCTCGGCGGCGGCCAGGGCCATGCCCGCGCGGGTGGACACCTCCAGGACGACGAGGCCGAGACCGGTGGCCACGGCGTCGGCCAGCCGGGCGAAAGGGGGCTCCTCGCGGTAGCGGCGGAGCAGTTCGGCGTACTCGGCGTCGCGGGCGGGGGCCAGCTTGGGGTGCAGGCCGAGGGAGACGAGCCGGGCGGCGTCGGCGGCGTCGGCCGGGGTGACGGCTCCCGGCGCACCCGGCACTCCCGGTGCTCCCGGCGCCCCGGACGCTCCCGGTGCCCGCGGGCTCTCCGGCTCGCCCGGCTCGGGTTCGGTCACGAAGTCGCTCACGGTCACTCGCTCATCTCGTCTGGGCCCGTCGGGGCTCGGTGCTGTGCGGGAGGGTGCTCCCCGCGTCGGGCGGGGCGCCTCACACCGCCTCCGTCCGCTCGGCCGCCATGCCGGCGGCGTCCAGCAGGGCGGTGCCCACGATCAGGTCGGCGCCGCCGAACTCCTCGTCGTCGAGCGGGGTGCCGTCGTCCACGGCGAACAGCAGCCGCTCCTCTCCCTGGCGGTACGCCGTGCCGACGGGCGGGCTGGCGGAGTGCACGGCGAGGAGGGCGACCAGATACGGCAGCTCGGGATCGCGGCGGCGGGCCTCGGCCAGCAGTCCGGACAGCCGGCGCGGCGCGTCGGCGGGCAGCTCCAGCAGCTCCGTCGCGGCCTCCAGCTGCTCCTCGGTGAACCGGCTGTCGTCCGGGGTGGCGACCAGGTCGGGCTCGGGCATCTCGGCGCCGAGGTGCTCGCGCGGCGCGGGCGGGGTCAGCAGCAGGTCGACCAGGTCGCCCAGCCGGACGGCGCCGGGGGTGCGCAGGCCGGCGCCGCGCGCGAAGAACACGTCCGTCACCCGGGTCGCCCGCTCCAGGGGCAGCGGCAGCACGGGCGCGAGCACCTGCCCGTACAGATCGGTCCCGGCGCGGGCCGCGGGCGGTGCGAACGCCTGCCGGTCCTGCTCGGCGCGGAACAGCGGCCCGGCCTCCAGCAGCCGCGACTGGAGCTGGGTGTGGCGGCGGATGCAGTCCTTGACGATGTCCACGAGCTCGGCGGCCCGCCGCTTGTGGGCCGGGCCCAGGTCGGAGCCGGCCTCGTCGCGCGCCTTGCGGATGTTGGTGAGGATGGCGTTCTCGTGGCGGTAGCGGTCGGCGACGTGGTCGAGCGCCTCGGTGATCATTGCGGGGACGGTGTGCAGCCAGTCCACCGCGCGGACGTCGCGCCGGGTGGCCTCCAGGGTGCGGCGCAGCGTCTCGGCGTACTGCACGGTGCGGTAGCGGGCCTGCTCGGCCGCGAGCTGGGCGTCGGCCAGCCGCCCGCGCGAGATCAGCACCTCCAGCTTGACCTCGGCGGCGATCTGGGCGCTGGTCACATCCGTGTCGAGGGCGCCGACGAGGACGTTGACCGCCTCGTCCGTGGTGCGCAGATAGACGCTGCCGCCCGGCCCCGGGACCTCCTCGACGAGCTTGAAGTCGTAGTCCCTGCGGACGTACGCGCCGTCCGGGCCGAAGGTGCCGTAGACGGCGCGGAAGCCGCGGTCGACGCTGCCGACGTTGATCAGGTTCTCCAGCACCCAGCGGGCCACGCGCTCGTGCTCGGCCGCCGCGCGGTCCGGGGCCTGGGCGGCGACGCGGGGCAGCAGCCTGGTCACTATCTGCTCGTGGTCGGCGCCGGTGTCGAAGTCCATCTGAAGCGTGACGAGATCGATCGCGGCCAGGGCCAGCTCGGCCATCTCGTACGTCGAGTACGCCCCCGCGAGGTTCGCCTTGCGGGTGTCCAGGTCGTGCAGCGGCGCGGTGCAGGCGAGCGCGCGCAGCCGGCGGGCCAGCCCCTCGTCGGCCGCGGGACCCGGGGCCGGGGTCGGGGCGGCCGCCCCCGGCC
>NZ_JAAKZZ010000076.1 GCF_011045075.1 Streptomyces boncukensis | reverse complement strand
CCGCCCATCGAAGGCGAGCTCGGGCTCATCCGCCACCCGGTGGACACTGACGACCTCCACCTCATGCCGCCCCGCCAGCGCACGCGACAGATTCGCCGTCGCCCGGATCGTCCCCCCTATGCCATACGCATTGTTGATCAAAAACGCAATCTTCACTCTTCTTCTCTCTTCGCACCCGCCTGGTCGAGGAGGTGCGCGGTCAGCCTTGCGTGGCAGGGTCAGCGCCGCGCAGGAGGGGTCTCGACGGAGGTTCTCCGCTGCCGGCTGCGCCTGTGCGGTGGCGCAGGCCGACGGGTCAGGCTCCGGGCCCCGTCCCGGTGGGGGCGGGACCCGGGTGCAGCGGTGGTGTCTAGCGGATGACGGTGCCGAAGGCGGCGCCCGCTGCGGGCAGGCCGTTCCTGCCCGGTTCGTACGTGGTCACGGTGTCGTCGGCGGCGTCGGTGATGTTGCGCCAGGGCACGGTGTGCGCGGAGCCGTACGGCGCCGGTCCGCTGGGCAGGCCCGCATACAGGTGCGTTCCGGCGGCGTGGATGCTGGAGCCCAGCTTCTGTCCGGCTCCGGAGGTCCCGGGCATGCCCACCGTGCCCGGCTCGACCACGACGTCGCTGTCGCCGGGGGCACCGAGCAGGGAGAAGACCTCGATGGAGCCGGCGTCGGCTGTGGTGCCGATGTCCTCCCCGGGGATCCCGACGGCCATGAGCATGTTCTTCCCGGTGGCCACGGCGCCCGGTGCGGTGCTGACAGCGGAGACCTGCGCGCCGAACCGGTCACCGGCCTCGACGACGCCCGTCACGCCGGGTTTGCCCTGATGGATATCGGAGAGCTGGGTCATGGCGCCGTCGGCCGGGATGTGTACGGTGACGACCCGTCCGGCGTCGTCGGCGTCGGAGAGGCCCTCGCCGGGCGAGCCGATCGCCAGGATGGTGTCGGTGGGCAGGGCAGAGGAGCCCGCCGTGGGCCGGTACGGGGTCATGGAGATCGAGGAGGCGAACAGGTCTCCCGTCTCGGCGCCGCCGTTGATCTCGGGCGCGGTACTGTTCTGGTCGATGCCGGCCAGCGGAGTCGGGCGTCCGTCGCTGTTCAGCGTGTGGCGGAAGACTGTGACGGCTCCGGAGTCGGCCCTGCTGCCGATGGCCTCGTTCGGGGCGCCGATGGCCAGGTGCTCGGGCGAACCGGCCGCGCTGGCGCCCCAGCGGTCGCCCTTCTCCGACGCTCCGGGCACACCCGGACTCGCCTGGTGGACGGAGACATTGGTCTTGCCGCGCAGATAATAGGCGTTGCCGCAGTCGACGACGCCGCTGATGTCCTCGCCCGGCACACCGATGAGCAGGTACGGCTCGCCCTGGGTGGTGGTCCCTGCCGCCAGCGCCCCGCCCATACGGTCGCCTGCCTCGGAGAGTGCGGCTCCGATGGCGCCCTTCCCCTTGCCCTGTTCCAGGGCCTGGGTGGGAGTCTCCTTGCCCAGACCGCTTGCGGAGCCGTAGACGATCTGCGCCAGTCCGGCGTCGGCTTCCTTGCCGATGTCCTCTCGGGGCGTTCCGACGACAAGGTCGGTGTAGCCGTCGAGGTTGTAGTCGACCGTGGCCAGGGCGTCGCCGAACTGGTCGCCGGTTTCCGGGATTCCGCTCACGCCGGGGTAGTCCTGGGAGATCTCGGCCGTGCCCTTGCCGCCGCCGTAGGCGATGCGCACCAGCCCCGCTCTGGCTTCCGTCCCGACGGTTGCGCGCGGGTCCGCGACGGCGATGTCACGTACACCGTCGCCGTTGAAGTCGGTGAAGGGTGCGCGCTCCGTTGCGGCGTCCACCCAGGGCTTCAGGTCGTCCACGCGGACGCTGACCGCGTCGGTGCTGGTCTGCTCGGGATCGCTGCCGAAGCAGCCGCCCTGGTACGAGCGGCTGCTGATCCCTGCGAGCTTCGCCCCGCCGCTGGTCTCCCGGAACAGCGGGCCTCCGGTGTCGCCCTTGCACAGGGCGACGCCGTCCTTGCCGCTGACCGGTAGGTCGTTGGCCTCGGGGGTGCCCGTGGTGAAGGTTCCGGAGTGCAGGGAGAGGGGGGACCAGTCCTCCTTGGTGCGTCCGTAGCCGGTGGCGGTGAGTTCCTCCTCGGCGCTCGGGGCGCCGGTTTCCAGGGGGATCGGGGCCGCCCTGGTCACCGGGGTGTCCAGGCGGGCGAGGACCAGGTCGCGGTCGTCGCGCGGGACGAGTTCGACGACCTGGCGCACCTGCCCGGCCGTGGACGTCAGGTCGATACGGCCGACGGTTGCCGTGGTCTTCCATGCCGGAGCCCCCGCCGGTACGTCCAGGCTCTGGGCGGGGTCGTCCGCGAAGCAGCTCGCGGCGGTCAGCAACCACTGTTCGTCGACGAGCGCGGCCGAGCAGGCGCGCTTCCCGTCGCCGATGTCCAGGCGGGCGGTGAACCCGTGGGCTTCGTTCTTGTCGACAGGTCCGGTGAGTGCCTGTGCGGATGTCAGGGGTGTGAGTGCCGGTACGGTCAGGGCACAAGCTGCCAGGGTCACCAGCGCGCGCAGTCTGCCCTTGGTATGGGCGTGCATGACAGAACCTCAGGATGTAGGTCACGGGCCTTGGGGACGCCCGCGGCGGCGGTCGGGGCGGACTACTTGGTGGTGCGGATCTCGACGAGCATGTGTGCTCGACCGTCCGGGTCGGTGGACTCCCCGACCGGTGTCCACTCGTTCCTGCCGACCTCGAACTTCTTCTTCTCGCCCTCCACCGTCATCTCCAGGTCGGTCTCGTAGTCGTTGCCCTTGACCGTGTAGACCGCCGGGATCTCCATGGTCAGATACCCGGATTCGCCGATGGTGCGGAAGCAGACCTTCCCCTCGCCCTTGCGGCTCCACACCTCCAGCAGGCCGTCCGCACTGCCGCATTCGGCCAGCGTGATGTGCCCGTCTCCGCGTTTGAGGACGATCCCGCGCTCGGCCTCGATCTCGTCGGCCCGCGGATAGGCGAAGTCCTCGACGGCGAAGGAGGGTCCGTCCTCGGCGACGGGCTCGGCCGTGGCCCCTGCGCTGGTGGTGCTGCTCGCGGCCAGAACACCGGCTGCGAGAGCGGCGATCGCGCACCCGGGCAGTACGAGTCTGAGTAAGCGCTTCATGTCACATCCCTGATCGAGGGCGAATGTCACGTGAGCGAGGGCGTGATGCAGGCGTGTACAGGCTGTGCATCTTGCGTGCCCTGTGTGTAACGGTATTGTGCGTGGGCATTGAAACATCACGAGTCGGGTTTGGCCACAGCCGCATCTCAGCCACCAGAGCACTTCCGGACACCACAGGCCGCCCGGCACATGGTCACCGCTGGTCACACTCATCGCCGGCGACAGCAGGGCCTCCAGCGGCCCTTCCGGCGCTCGCGGAACCTGCCGTACAGTCAACTGGCTCCGTGCAGCGCCGTTTGGCGGAGGTGTGCGCACACAGCACATCCCGGACGCCTGTCAGGTCAGCAACAGCCGACCTGCCCTTCGGAGACACGCGAGGACACCATCACCATGATTCAGACGACGTTCTGGAGCCGACGGCGCTTTCTCGGTTCCTTAGCCGTGGCCACCGCGGCAGCCGCCTGCCCCCTGGCCTTCGCGCCGCTGGCGCGTGCCGACGACGGGGACGACGAGGACGGCGATCCGCTGGAGTTGCCGGACACCGAGCGGGCCAAGGCGGTCCAGGCGTGGATGACCGGCGGCAAGGCCGTGCGGGCGGCCGCCGCCGACGCACTCGTCGGCACCGACGCCGCCGTCGGGACCTTCCTCAGCGAGCAGCTCCCCAAGGCGACGGCGCAGGACAACCGCGTCACCGTCGTCAGCTACCTCCCCCAGGCAGGCAAGGGCCTGCGCCGCGAGGCCACGGCCGCCCTCGACGGCGGCGACGGCGAGATCGCCGCCTTCCTCAAGGACGGCTTCAAGCCCGCCATCATGGAAGACCTGCGGGTCGCCACGGCCACCGTGATGCACCACGGGGACAAGGGAGTCAAGCGGGAGGGCTCGGCCGCCTTGGACGCCGACACCCAAGAAGCGCTGGAGAAGTTCCTCGCCGAGGGCCAGTACACCGCCCGCGTGGAGGACATGCGGGTGGAGATCAGCAAGATGCTGGTCGGCGCCGGACCGGAGGTGAAGAAGTACGCGGGCCGCGCTCTCGACGGTTCCGCGAAGGACGTGGAGTGGTTCCTGGAGACCGGGCAGCACATCGCCCGCGCCCGGGACCAGGAGTCCGCCACGATCGAGGAACTCGTCGCGGTCGTCGAGCGGGAGGGCAAGCGCGCGAGCGCCCAGACGGACCTGGCCGTCGACGCCTCCCAGCGGGCCAAGACCGCCGCCGAGAAGGCCAAGCTCGCCGCCCAGAAGGCCGCGGCGGAGGCGGAGGCGGCCAAGAAGGACGTCACCAAGTCCGCTGCCGCCGCCCGCAAGGCCGCCGACGCGGCCAAGGGCGCCGCCGACGCCGCGCGAACCGCCATCAAAGCGTCGCACTCCGCCGTGGCCGCCTCCCGGCGCGCCGCCGTCGCCGCGACCGCCGCCGCACAGGCCGCCGCGGTCGCCGGCCGGGCCGCGTCCCGCGCCTACAACTCCGCGATCGCCGCATCCAGGGACGCCTCGCACGCCAAGGCGGCCAAGAACGCGGCCGTCGCGGCACGCAACGGTGCGGCCAGGGCACGCACGGCTGCCAGGGCCGCCGACTACGCCGCGACCGCGTGCACCCAGGCCGTCAGCGCTGGTTCCGCCGCCGCCTCGGCCGCACGCAACGCCGCCGCTGCCGCGACCGCGTCCGCCCAGGCCGCCGTGGCCGCCGGAGCGGCCCGCAAGCAGGCGGCGGAGGCCAAGCGCCAGGCCGCCATCGCCAACACCGCAGCCAACCGGGCCACCAACGCGGCCTCGACCGCACAAGCGCTCGCCAACACGGCGGCGTCCGCCGCGCGCACCGCACGCAACGCCGCGAACTCCGCCGCGGCCCACGCCGACAAGGCCGCCGACGCGGCGGACGAGGCGGTCAAGCACGCCGGAGAGGCCAAGGACTACGCGAAGAAGTCCACCGCCCACGCGGCCGAGGCGGTCAAGGCCGCGGACACCGCCACCAAGGCGGTCAGTGACGCCCTCAAGGTCGAGCAGGAGGCGCGGGACGCGGAGATGGCCCGCCTGGAGGAGGACAAGCTGCAGGGCGTCGACGAGGCCCAGCAGCTGGCCCGGTTCGAAGCCGAGGAGGAGGCCAGGACCGAGAACAAGCGCACCCAGGCCCAGCAGACCGAGCAGGCCCTCAAGGACCTGATCGACCAGGCCGAGAAGGCGCTCGCCGACAAGGAGCTCGCGAAGGCCACCGCGCTGGGCCGCAAGGCCGCCGTCGGCCTGCTGACGGCGAAAGGCTCGTGGACGCGGGAGGCCGCCCAGTTCGCACTGTCCGGCACGGACGCCGACATCCACGCCTGGGTCGACACCGACCGGCTCATCGCGCAGCGGCAGGACGACCGGGAGACCGTCCTCCACCTCGCCGAGGTGTCCGAGCCCGACATCGGCAAGGCGGCGCAGAAGGCTCTGGAGAGCGACGATCCGGACGCGGTCCGGGAGTTCCTCACCACGGGCATCATCGAAGCCTCCGCGACGATGAACCGGGTCAGTATCGCCCGTATCCTCGCCGGCGATCCCGGCAAGGGCGTCAAAGCGGCAGCCAACGCCGCGCTCGACGCCGACACCGCACAGGCCCTGCAGGACTTCTTCGACGACACCTACCCGAAGGCCGTACGCGAGGACGACGGCGTCGCCACCGCCACGATCCTCCACAACGGCGGCCCGTACAGCAAGGCGTATGCCGAGGTCGCTCTGGAGGGCCCCTCCTGGATGCGCCGGAACTTCGTCGACGTCGCCCAGCACAAGGCCGCCCAGCTCGACTTCGACTCCGCCACCCACACCGCCGCGATCCGCGCCGCCATCGCGGCAGCAGCCAAGATCGCCCACAAGGCGCAGGAGGACGCGGCGAAGGCGTCGAAGGCGGCGGCCGAGGCCCGCAAGGCCGCGGACGAAGCGGCGAAGTGGGCGGACAGGGCCTGGTCCTCGGCAAGCCGAGCCGCCGACTACGCCACCCAGGCCCGCGAGAACGCCGACAAGGCGGAGAAGTCGGCCGCCGAGGCCAAGAAGTCCGCAGCCAGGGCGAAGAACGCCGCCACAACCGCGCGCGCCGCGGCCCGGGTGGCGAACTACTCGGCGAACAAGGCCATCGACTCGGCCCGCAGCGCCCTGAACTCCTCCTACCGGGCCCGGGCTTCAGCCGCCGGCGCACGCCAGTCCGCGATCGAGGCGGGCCGGGACGCGAGAACAGCGGCGGCAGCCGCGAGTGAAGCCCGCAGCATCGCCATCCGAAAGCGCCAGGCCGAGATAGCGGAAGCGGTACGCAAGGCAGTCGCATGGGCCATCGAGAGCCGGGAAAACGGAAACCACCCAGCGGACAGCGGCGTACACGACAAAGTCAACCCCGGCGGGAGCAGTGGGGGCGGTGGCAACGGTGACGGCGGAGGGGGCAAAGACTGGTGGAACCCCGGTGGGTGGGCCAACTTCTCCAATATCTTCAGCATAGCCACCGGCTTCATCAGCGCGGGACTTGGGCTCGCTTCTGTTTGGCAAAAAGCTCCCTGGTGGGTTAAGGCGCTTACTCCTGGCTTCGGATACTCCTCCCTCGCGACGGGAGCACTGAGCTCTGTCTTCACGATGCTTGACAGCAACTCCACCGCCAGCAACTTCATCTCCTCATGGGCCAGCGCCTATCTGGGCTTCTACACGTTCGGAGTGTCGAATCGCCTGGATAAAGTGCCAGGTCTCGGGCGCGTGAAGAGAGGGGTGACGAAATTCGGCAACGATCTCGTGTCCCCCATCACCGGAACACTTTCGTCAATATTCTGAAAGGGCAACCGCTCATCTGATCGACAGGGGCTGACCCACACCGTCAGCCCCTGCACCATTTTCAGGAATGAGGCAATCCCCGTGCTAGCAGACACTCCAGCGGTGTGGTTGTGGCTGGTGGCCGCAGCAGCCACCATAATCAACTGCACCGCCATGACACTCTGGGTGCCGGACCGAGTGTTCCGAATGGTGTGGCCCCCCATCATCATCGCTTGCGGTGTCGGCATGGTGGTAGTTGGCAGAATGAATGATCACTCTCTGGTCACGATGGTATTCGTGTACGCATTCGCTATCGTTGGGCTATCAGTTGGCATGTTCCCCTGGCGCAAAAAAATCAAGCAATCGACCCTTGACCAAAAAAGGGGTGTAGACAAGGATTATGGGCCCGCGCACGGGTTTGCAACTTTCTGCGTTGCTTGCGTATTGATAGGCGTGTTTGCTGCATACGTACTGACGGTGCCATAACCCACATGAGCCGTCGCGGACGAGGACAAATCGGGTAACACCCCCGATCCCATGGACCTACTGACATTGAGTGCGTTTTGCTATCTCGGTGGAGTGGGCAGCCGTAATTCTCCCTGGTGGCGAAGGCCCTGACCTCCGTCCTTTACGGGAGCTGGCATCCGCTTCACCAGCCCCTGCAGCATTTTCCGAAATGAGGCAACCCTCGTGCTCGCAGATACTCCAGCGGTGTGGTTGTGGCTGATGGCCGCTGCAGCCACCGCAATCAACTGCACCGCCATGGCGATCTGGGTTCCGGACCGACACTCCCGAACCATCTGGCCCCCCATCATCATCGCCTGCGGAATCGGGATGATAGCGGTTGGCAGGATGAACGGCCATTCTCTGGCCACCACGGTTGTCGGATACTCATTCGGTATCGTCGGATTGACGATCGGAATGTTCCCGGCACGCAAAAAAATGAAGCAGTCGACCCTCGACCAAAAAAGAGGGATAAATCGAGACTACGGGTCGCCGAAATGGTATGTAGCTTTTTGCCTCACTTGCTTCATCGCCTCCATTTCTGCCGCATACTTACTCACGACATGAAGTCAGCCGCAACAGCGAATTTGTGGATCGACCAGCGGACACTAGGATTCCACATGTTCGGTATTTCGGCAAAGAATTCCCCGAAACGAAACACTACTGTGCTCGCAGATGCTCCTGCAGTGTGGCTGTGGCTGATGGCCGCAGCAGCTACCACAATCAACTGCACCGCCATGGCGATCTGGGTTCCGGACCGACACTCCCGAACCATCTGGCCTCCTATCATCATCGCCTGCGGCATCGGTATGCTACTGAACTTGAATTCGTGATGTCGGTCAGCCATCCATGATCAGGTCTGTGCCGGCCAGGCACCCGTCGACCAGGTCCGGGCGGTACTGGATCTGCTTGAGCCTGCGCTTGACGGTGCGAGTGATGTCGCTGAGGTCGGCTGCGGCGAGGTTGCCGATGTCTCGCTTGACCAGCGCCCAGACGCCTTCCTGCGGGTTCAAGTCCGGTGCGTAACTGGGAAGTTGGATGACAGTGAGCCAGTCGGCCCGGGCGGCGATGAACTCGCGCATCGGTTCGACCAGGTGCATGCGCAGGTTGTCCCACACGAGCACGATCGGGCCGCCGAGCTGGATGTGCGCCCTGACCAGCAGATCGCGCAGGTCGCGCCAGCCGATGCCCTTCGACTCGCCCTTGCGGCGGCCCCGGTACTCGCGCACCGAGTAGAACATCCGGGACCTCTCCCCCGGCTCGCAGCAGGTCAGCCCGGCCATGGACACCCGGCCCGAGCCCCGGCCACGGACCCGGACCACCGGAGTGCAGCCCTTGCGTCCCCAGCTTCCAGCTCGCGGCGGCGTCATCGACTGTCCGGCTTCGTCCTCGAAGACGATCCAGCCGCCACACGCCGCCGCGGTGCTCTTACCCGCGGCCACGTCTCCTTCTTCCACACCTCGACCGCCTGATCGTCGCGCTCGACCGCCCGGCGGGCAGGCTGCTGCCAGGACCAGCCATGCCGCTTCAGCAGCAGCCACGTGCCCTCCACCGTGTAGCTCACGTGGAACAGGCGACCGATCAACGTCTTGACCCGTGCGAGTGTCCACCGCTGATCGGCCCAGCCGTGGACGAGAGGCCCGCGTTCCAGCTCCCGTTCCAGCCTCGCGATCTGCGTCTCGCTGAGCCTCGGTCGCCCCGGCGATCCCTTCGACAGGACCCCCGCTTCGCCGCGCTCGCGCCACTGGCGGCGCCACCGCTCCACGGACCGCTCGCTGACCCGCAGCGCGGCAGCGATCTCCCTGTTCTTCTGCCCGCCCTCGAAGCGGGCCACGGCCTGCAGCCGGACCCGCTCCCTCGCGGCCCTCCCGGCGTCGGTCAACCCGCCGCCCTGCGCGTATCTCACGGTCCAGGGCTACCGGAGCGGACCGGTCGCCGTCAGGCGAACAGCTCCGACATCACCCAATCAAGTTCAGTAGTGCTGCCGTTACGTATGCCGCTGTGTGTACTGACCCCGGAGACGATGTGGACAGAACACGGCCACGACCCCGACCGGTACGTGCAGATCGGGTCGCTGACGAAACCCCTCACCGGGACGCTGCTGTCGGAGATGGTCCGCTCGGGCCGCGTCGGGTGGGACGACCCCGTCGAGAAGTGGCTGAGCACGCCGCCCGGCACCGGCATCACCCTGCGGCACCTGGCGCTGCACACGTCCGGCCTGCCGCGGCTGCCTCCGGGGACACGCGCGGTCAGGCCCAATCCGTACGAGTCGTTCGACGCTGAGACCATGCGCCGGGCCGTCCTCGACCGGCTCCCTTCCCTCGTGGACAACCCGCCTGGCGCCAGGGAGGAGTACTCCAACCTCGGGTACGCGGTGCTTGGTGCCGCTCTGGAAGCGGCGGGCCAGGGGACGTACGAGGAACTACTGGGCGTGTATGTCCTGCAGCCCCTCGGGGTGAGCACAGGCCACGTCATCGCCCGGCCTCCGTCCGGAGACGCCATTCTTCCGCCGCGTGGAGTGTGGGGGCGCAGCCGTACCGCGTGGACGATGACCGGTCCCATCCTGCCCGCAGGTGGCCTGTGGGCAACTCTGCGCGCGACAGCCGATGTGGTGACCGGTCTGCTGGTACGCCGCACGCTGGGTGCCCCTGCGCCCTCGTGGACCCGCTCGGGGCCGGGGTACTGGCACAACGGGGCTACGGGCGGCTACTCCGTGTTCGCGGCGGCACGGGACGATGGCCGGTGGGTGGTCGCCCACCGTGTCGGAGGACGCGCCGACACGGTCGACAAGATCGGCCTGCGAGCGCTGGCCAGTCAACCTCTGCCCGATGCCCCGGATGAGGGGCCAGCGGCGCGCCCTGACGTTCAAGGATCTCCGGCTTCCCGGCCTCACGGCAGTGGAGACCGATGACGCCCTTGCTGGAGCTCATCTCGCGGATGTCATCAGCGTGTTGCCGGAAGGGTGGGAAACCCTGTGGAGACTTCCCGCGCAACCGATGATTGACGCCGCGATCACGGGTACCGGCCCCAACGGTCTGACCGTCGCTGTGGCCCTGGCGCGAGCCGGGCTCAAGGTCTCACTGTACGAGCAGGCCATGACGCAGCGCCGCTCGTACTGCCGGACAGCTCGGGGCGGACGGAATGCGGCGGACCGCCTGACCGCAACGCCCTTCCATCGACGTCATCATGCAGGAGAACGCGGCCGCCGCAGGTCGGCACATCCCTGACCCGTACGTGCCGGTCGTCGATGCGGCCGTGACTGACCCGTCACGGGCCGTCGGCTGCAACACCCCGTTGGGCACACACCCACGTGCCCAACGGGGACACGCCCGGAAGCCGGGCTCGGTTACGTCGTCGCCGTGCCGGAATCGCAACACGTCACGTCTCTTGCCGGGGGCTGGCGTGTCGACCAGCTCATCCCCGACGCGCCTGACGGCCCCTGGCAACGGCTCTCCTGCGGCGACCGTGCCAAGGGCCCACCCGTCTACGACTGGGCGGCCGTCCCCTTCTTCGAGAGGGGCGGGCCCTCGCACCGGGGGCGGGGGCGTCGCGGCCTCACTCCGTCTCGTAGAGCGTGCCGCTGGACTCCAGCCGGCGGATCTCCGCGTAGTCGCGGTCCAGCTCCTCCGGGGCGGCGGCGTTCAGCGAGACCAGTCCGGGGCTGGTGTAGGAGTTGACCGTCGGGACTACCTGGTCTCCCGGGTTCAGATTCATGGTAACGCTGTGGAAACCGGGCAGGCCACGCAGCAGGTCCAGCCGGTAGCGGCGCAGCCGTGCGCTGGTTGAGGAGATCATGAAGACCGTGGACGAGTAGCTCCGCAGCTTCCTGGGCGCGGACTCGAACCGGGCCAGGAACGAGGCCGGGGTCAGGCCCTGCTCAGCGGTGAGCAGCACCTGGTTGGTCCCCGTTGCCAGTGTCGTCAGCGACATGTCCAGGGCCCCGACGAACCGCGCGGCCGCCTCGACCAGCACGGGGCCCGAGGGGGTCAGCTTGATCTCGGTGTGCGAGGGGCCGTAGTGGATGCGCAGGGCCGTGAGGACCTCGCGGGCGTAGGAGGTGAGAACGGCGTACGCCGGGTCGTCGGGCGGCAGCAGGGCAGCCAGGTCGTAGAGGGCGGACTGGCCGCTGCGGCGCTTGCGGTAGAGCCAGACATCGCTGATGTAGTGCAGGCCCTCGTGGCTGACCGCGTTGACGCAGTACTCGTCGCCGTCCACATATGGCTGGACGAGGATATCGTCGATCGGGTCCCCGAAGAGGTCCCGCGATCCGTGCAGGGCGGCGTGGGTACGCGCGATGTCGTCCGGCCCCTGGCAGATGTGGAATCCGAATGTCCCCATGCTGGCGAGGGGTTTGAGCACCAGCGTCCACTGCCCGCGGGCCGCAGCCCACTCGGTGATCTCCTCCAGATCGCCGGACCTGAGGTGCTCGATGGTGGCCAGCCCGGCAGCGGCGACGGTCTCGGCCATGACGGACTTGTCGCGGCGGGCGGTACTGCAGGCGGTGCCGTTGCCGGGCAGGCCGAGACGTTCGGTGAGCCGGTCGGTGAGCGGGACGCCGGACTCGGACCCGGCCACCACGCACGCCACCTCCCGTCCCTCGCGCAGCAGCAGCCGCAGCAGCTGCTCGAAGTCGCCCTCGTAGATGAGGCATTCGACGTAGTCGTGGGGTCTGAAGCTCGCGGTGAGCACCGGCGGCGGGGTGGGGGTGCTCTGGACATGGAGCGTGTCGTACCCGTATCCGGCGAACGCCTGAGGCAGCGCGTTGGCGGTCGAGTACCCGTCGACCACGACGCACAGGGACTGACGGACTCTCATCTGTCCTCCATGATGAGCATGTTGAGCCGTGTGCGCAGTACGAGCAGCACGACACCGATCAGGATGGTGGCTCCTCCGGCCCAGCCGAACGTCTGCGCATAGGCATCCGCCGAGGACAGGGGGCCACCGGACGCGGCGCCGTCGCTGACCGTGGCACGGGACAGCAGGCCGGCGAGGATGCCTGCCAGGGCGAAGGCCGTGTACCAGGCCCCCATCATGAGTCCCGCCATGCCGGGCGGCGACACCTTCACGACCATCGCCATCCCGATGGGCGCGAGCATCAGCTCTCCGAAGGCCATGAGGAAGTACAGCAGCAGCACCCAGACGGGTTGGGTGTGTCCCGACCCGTCCGGGAACCGGGCGATGGCCAGCGAGAGGATGAGGAACCCGGACCCCATCAGCCCGGCGCCCACGGCGAACTTCGCGGGCACGGACGGGTTGCGGCCCCGCTCGCCCAGCCGGAGCCAGAGGGCGGAGAGCAGCGGGCCGAGCACGATGATGAACAGCGGGTTCGCCGCGCGGAAGGCGACGGTGGGGATCTCGATGCCCGCGATGTCCCGGCGCACGTTCTCCTCGGTGAAGATGGTCAGCGACGTGGCGGCCTGTTGGTCGAGCACGACGTACACCATGGCGAACCCCATGAGGGCCATTCCGGCCAGCACCCGGCTGCGCTGCGCGGCGGGCAGCCGCAGGCCGCGCCACAGGATGTAGCCGAACAGTACGGCCGCAGCCAGGCCCACCGCCGTGTACGCGACGAACTCGAAGCGTACGAGGACCGAGGCGAAGACGACGACGAGCAGACCGGCGCCGACGCCCGCGCAGGCGACGCGTCGGCCGCCCGCGCCCGGGAGCGGCCGCATGTCCGCCTGGTGGGCGGGAAGCCGCGTCAGGAGGAAGCCGCCCAGCGCCACGAACGCCGCCGCGAGGAGAAAGCACGGCCGGTAGCCGAACTCGATGATCACCCACCCCATGACGAGCGGCGGGACCAGCCCTCCGGCATTGATCGCGACGAACAGCAGGGACATCGCGCTGTCGCGCTGACCGTCCGTCTCGTGCGCGGCCGCAAGGCTGCCCACCAGGCGCGGCATGTTGGGCAGGAAGAGCCCCCCGCCCGCGATGATCAGCCCCAGGGCCACCGGCAGGGCGCCACGGGGCAACAGCGCCATGACGAGGTAGCCGGAGCAGAGCGTGCCGCAGCCCAGCAACACGGCCGCCCGGGGCGTGAGCCACCGGTCGGCGACCGGGCCGCCGAGCGCCGGAGTCAGGAACAGCAGCGCGGAGAAGCTCGCGAACTGCGCGTACGCCACGGACTCCCGGAAGTCCAGGGCCTGGGTCATGTAGAGAACGATGATTCCCTGCATGGTGTAGAAGGCGAAGCGCTCACAGACCTGTACGGCGAGCAGCCAGCGCATGCTCCGCCCCACAGCGTGGCGCCCGCCGGGCCGCTCGCCGGACTGCGGGCGCTTCCGGGCCGCCCGCCGTCCGACCGCGACGGCATCGGGTTTCCCCGCCGGATCCGGTACCGGTACCGGGACCGGATCCGGTTCCGGGACCGGTCCCGGATCCGGGGGATGCTGGGGTTCGCCGTCTGCTTCAGCGGCGCACAAGGAACTCTTCCTCCGCCGCGGTGACGGTGGCGAGAAGCTTCTCGTGGCCACTGGCGGCGATGATGTCCCGGAGCCAGGCAAAGGTCTCCCGCACGGGTATCCGCGCGACGTAGAACCGTTTGATGATCATCGCCATCACGTCCCGGTAGTTCACCTCGTCGACGACCCCGCTCAGCGCGAGGAACGCCTCCCGCTCCCCTCGCCGCGGCTCCCTGCGGCGAACGATATGGGACTCGGGGATGGCCTGCTCGGTCTCGGCGGGGACCGGCCAACGCAGGCAGTCCTGCAGCTCACCGGCCTCGAAATCGAGAATCAGATGGATCCGGGGGGAGCCTGAGAACGACGCGGCGCTGTGCGTCTGGGAGGCGTCCAGGAACCAGACCTCCCCGAGCCGCATCTGGTAGACGGTGTCCTCCTGTGAGCTGAAGCAGTTCTCGTCGGTTTGCAGCGGGACATGGATGCGCACGAACGAGGAATCCAGTTCCAGATAGTCCCGGTGCGGCACCAGCACGCTGCCCGGCCCGAGAATGATGAACTTGCCGAACTTGAGGCGCTCGATGACGAAGCGCTCGCGGACCAGCCCGGACACATACGGCAGATGCTGCTCGTACTCGGTGGGCACGCCGCCGCCCGCGAAGGTCTCCAGAACGGAGTCGCGCAGATCCCCGGTGCGGTTCCACAGTGTGCAGTGACGCCAGGTGCCGATGGCGAACTCGTCGTAGGTCTCGTTGTGGCGGAAGAGCTCCGCCTGTCGCAGATCTTCCGCGAGCAGCGCGGTGTCCAGTTCCAGTTGGGTGATGCGATGCGTCCGCGGCATGATCGCGTCACACCTCCAGTCGTCGCTTGAGCTCGGCGAAGAACGGAATATGCTGATAGTCCTTGGCCGATTCGTCGTAGTCGGTGTAGCGGTTGGTGAACGCGATCAGCATTTTGCGGACTCGTTCGACCGGCTCGGTGTGGATGTGCCGCTCGATATCCTGGACCTCGCCCAGGAAGGCCGCGAGCGCTGCGTCAAGACCGGGCAGCAGGTGGATGCGGTCCGCGCGCAGTTCGATACCGCCCTGCTCGACGAGATAGTTGAACAGGAGCTGTGAGGCCACGGCATCGTAGTTGGGCCGGGGAATTCCCTCGACCGCGTACCGGAGCAGACGCTCGGAGAGAATGTACTCGTACGCGAGGCGCGCATCGGCCTGTGGCAGTTCGGTGTCGTTGAGACACGCCAGCATCCCCGAGATGTCGACGCGCAGTTCCTCCAAGCCCGCCAGGGGCTTGTACCGTTTAGCGGGAAGAAATTCGGGGATCGGCATGTCGCCCTGCCGGTGGTGGTACTCGTGCAGCCGCACCCACCAGGACGAGGCACGCTCCACGTCGACGTCCGTGGTGCCGCGCAGCAGCGGGAAGCTGCCCTCCGCCATCGCCGCTTCGATGAGCCTGCGGGTGAGCTTGTTGTGCCGCCGCACGAATTTGTTGATGAAGTAGAAGATCAGGTCGTCGCTCATCTGGCTGCCGTCGATGTGGTTCTCAGGGAAGAGCGCCACGACCACGCGCGAGCCGAACCCGCTGGACCTCTCGACGATGTTGACCGGCATGGTGTTGCTCGGATACCGGTCGGCCAGCGTCTCGTCGGTGGGAAGGGCCCGGTAGCTCAGCAGGTCCAGGGAGAGCTTGGGGAAGTAGGAGGCGTTGAAGAGGGAGAAGATCTGCGCATCCCGCGCGGTGTTGATATGCCGCTTGGTGCGGGTGAGCTGCGGCTGCTCGGGGAAGTTCCGGAGATCCTCGATGAACGCCTCGGCAATGGGCAGGCGGCGCAGATGTGTCGTACCGGCCACGGAGTCCGCGAGTTCCCTCAGGAAAGCCGGGTCCCGGAAGGACTCCCGCGGGCCGAGCCGGGCACGTAACTGCTCCACTTCCGCCAAGGCGTCGGTGAGCGGCTGGAGTGGCATGGCAGTACCTCCTCGCGCGCTGGTGCGCGCGCAGCGGTGGGGGCTGCGAAGTGATGACGGGCGGTGGGCGGCCGTCCGAGCCCCGTCCAGGGGGCCGCGGAGCCGCCGTCGCCGCGGGTACGGCACCGGGGTGGGCTCAGGCCCCCGCGGTGAGGGTGTCGGCGAAGGAGTCGAGGGCACGCCGCCAGTGCGCGGCATAGGGCGCGGTCAGGCGCAGGAACTCCGCCTGCTCCTCCTGGGTGACGGCGACGCCGGTCATACCGGCCTCGCTGTCGCTGACCGACTGGGCATGGCCGGTCTCGGCCCTGATGTGCGCGTCGATCCAGGCGAGATCGGCAGTGTGCGGATAGAGCTTCGCACCGTCCACGTACACCTTGGAGTAGATCCTGCGGAACGCCACCGCGATATCCAGCGCGATGGACTCGACGACGCGCAGTTGTACGGCAGCGCCCAGCGGGCTGTCACTCAGGGCGTGCATCTCCTTCAGCAGGCCCTGGACAGCGGTGGGAAGCGCTGCGGGCGAGACGCGCGGGGACCGGCCCAGGCGAGTGGCGAGCGGGATGACAATGGAATCCTCCCACCATAGGTAGTGAACTCCATCGGCGCCGGAGGGCGCGACAGCGCTGAATTCCCGGGCGTAGTTGTCCAGATCATCCCCGATGACCCGATAGGCGGTCTGCAGAACCGCGAGAGTGTCCCGCTGCGGGGTGTCGGCGCGGGAGAATCCCCTCGCCATGACTCCGATGCTGGAGATGGTGGAGAACATGAACTCCTTGGTCATCTCGCGCCATTGGAGTGCGATATCGAGAGCGGCTCCGTGCGGGACGTCTTCCACGAGCCGAGCCTGTGCGAAGAACCGGTTTTCCGGTCGACGCAGTTGAGCCTCTAAAATGACAGACTCCACCCGCTGTTCCAGCGGGGAGTCTGCTGTCGTGATGCTCACGGTTCCCCCATCATGTAGCATCAGAAAGCCTAGCTGCGGCGATAACCGATCGGTCCGACGCAGGAAAGTGTCACGTGCCCGATCATCTGGCCTGATCCAGGTTCAGACCATTGAAGTCGAGCCTACTGTAGAGACCTCTGCGGACGTTGGCCAGAAGCCGGTCCGGCTGGGCTCGACATCGCGCCAGTCGGCCGCCCGCACGGGACCCCGGCCCCTTCCGCACCGCTGTGGCGCAGGTCAGCGGATGATCCCGGCGCATGTGCACACTGCATTCCGGGCCCGGATCGCAGCAGCGCGGCATTCCGGATTCAGTAACTAACCGGTGACATGGGGATATCAATCCTGAGTGACTAGTACCGGTCACGTGCCGGGCGGTTGTGCCCGGCACAACACCGGCACCACACGGACTGGCTGGCGCCCCGCACCAGATGTTGGCCAGATCACGCCTCTCGCGCCGCCTCCAGGGAGCCTGCGGGTAGCGCCTTGGCGGGAGACGGCGACCACGGCGGCGTCGCGGGGGAGCCGCGGACGGCGGCCGTCAGGAGCAGGGCGGTGGCCGTGGCACCGTCGTCGAACGCGGTCGGGCGACCTCGGCTGTTAGCCCGTCTACCAGGAGCTTCATTGCGTGCGCAGCCCAACCGGCGATTTCACCAGCCGAGTCGGCCGTCGACATCATCGTTTCGGGGCCTGTATAGGCTGGTCCACGAGGTACGGGCCCGCTACGGCGGGCTGCGCTCCGAGCAGTTCCAGGCCCGGATGCTGGCCGACGGCCAGGAACCGGACATCACGGAGGTCGAGCAGTTCTGCGAGCGGGCTCGCGAGCTGTTCCGAGCGCTCACCGACACCAGCGGCGAGCGCCACAGCTGATCACCAGCGCCGCGCGGAAGCGGCTGTCGGCTGTCGGCTGTCGGCTACCGGCCGGGGCGCAGGAGGGCGCCGGTGAGGACTGTGCGGATGTGGTCCGGGTCGGCTTCGTGGCCGTCGAGGAGGATGGCCGCGCACAGGCCGTCGCACAGTGCGACGAATGCTTCGACGGCGTCAGGGTCGCCGGTCTGCGTCCGGGCGAGTTCCGCGACGCTCTCGCGCCAGCGGCGCGCCGCGGGTCGCAGGGCGGGTCGGCGAGCCGCCAGGGTGGAGAGTTCACGTTCGGCGAGTGCGCGTTCGCGGCCGGGGCCCGCTGATTCGGCGACGAGTCGGGCGAGCCCGTCGACCGGGTCGTCCGCGGTGTCGACGAGTTGGCGGATGCGCTGCGTGTAGGCGTCCGTGACGCTCGTCAGGGCTGCCACCAGCAGGTCGTCCAGGGTGGCGAAGTAGTAGAGGGTCAGGCTGGTGGTGATGCCGGCCTCTTTGGCGACGGTCCGGTGGGTCACGCCGGCGGCGCCGTCGCGGTGGACGATGGTGAGTGTCGCCTCGATGATCTGGGCTCGGCGGCGTTGACCGCGCAGTTTGCGGCCATCGACAGTGTCGTGTTCAACCACCGTGGTCCCTCCGCCGATCATCGCCGCTGCCGTGAGTCGAGGCTATCGGCTCCGGCTCACGGTTGGCGGTGCCGATCGGGGGGATGTGGCGCAGCGCCCCGAAGCAGACGGTCGACGCGACGGCCACGGCGGCGCCGGCGGCGATCGCGGCGGTGTTGAGTCCGCTGGTGAACGCGTCCTGCGCGTCGCGGAGGGCCTCTCCGGGCAGTCGGTCCGCCACGGGCACGGCACCGGAAGGGCTGTCGCCGTACGGCTCGGCCACGGATCGGGGCATCCCGGGCGGGGTCTCGACCGCGCTCCGGTAGATCGCCGTCGTGAGGCTTCCCAGCAGCGCCACCCCGGCCGCGATCCCCAGCTCCTGCACGGTCTCCGACAGCGCCGCTGCCGACCCGGACCGCTGGGACGGTGCCGCGCTCACGACGATGTCGGTGCCGAGTGCGGCGATGACGCCCAGGCCGAGGTAGAGGAACGCGAAGCCGACGACCACACGCGGCGTGCTGTCCGTCCCGGCGACGGCGAGGAGCGCGTATCCGATCAGCGACAGCGCCAGGGTGCCGGCCATGACGAGGCCCGGCGGGAGACGCCCGGCGATCAGGGGGGCTCCGATCCCGCCGATCAGCATGGCCAGGGCCGGTGGCCCCATCCACAGCCCGGCCGCAAGCGGCGAGAGGCCCTCGACGAGCTGCAGATACTGCGTGACCAGGTACATCACCCCGCCGAAGCCGACCAGGCCGACCAGCAGGACGGCCAGGGCGGCGGAGAAGGCCCGGCTGGCGAAGAGCCTGATGTCCAGCAGCGGCTCCGGCAGGCGCAGTTGGCGACGGACGAAGGCGAGCGCCGAGCCGCCGCCGAGCAGGACGGCGGCCAGGGCCTGGGCGTCGACGCCGTGTGCGGCGACGTGCTTGATCGCATAGATGGCCGGAAGCAGGGCCGCCAGCGACAGCGCGACGCTCCGCAGGTCGGGCGGTGGGGCGTCGCTCCGGTACTCCGGCAGCAGCGCCGGCGCCGCGACCAGCACCGTCACGCTGACGGGTACCGCGATCAGGAAGGCCGCACCCCACCAGAAGTGGGCGACCAGGACTCCGCCCACGACCGGCCCCGCCGCCATTCCCAGCGCGAACATCGTGGCCCACACGCCGATCGCCGACGCTCGCTGCCGGGCGTCGGTGAACATGTTGCTGATCAGGGACAGGGTGGAGGGCATCAGGGTCGCTCCGGCCACGCCGAGAAGTGCCCGTGCCGCGATCAGCCACGGCGCGCTGGGGGCGAACGCCGCAAGGACCGAGGCCGCGCCGAACGCGGCCGTGCCGATCATCAGCAGGCGCCGGCGTCCGATCCGGTCGCCCAGCGTTCCCATCGTGATCAGGAACCCCGCGATGAGGAATCCGTAGGCATCC
Organism: Streptomyces boncukensis; assembly: GCF_011045075.1. Taxonomy (GTDB): domain Bacteria; phylum Actinomycetota; class Actinomycetes; order Streptomycetales; family Streptomycetaceae; genus Streptomyces; species Streptomyces boncukensis. The sequence goes on along the minus strand of NZ_JAAKZZ010000076.1, from coordinate 2,230 downwards.
ATGATCCACAACGTCTCCGTGGCGGTTGGCCGCAGATCCGCCGCCAGGCTCGGGACGACGAGATAGAGCGCCGTGACATCGAGTCCCAGCAGCGCGGTCGGCAACGCCAGCACCGCGAGCCCCGCCCACTGCCGCCACCCAGCACGCGACGACGGTCCTGCGTCCATCCCGCCCCTCCGCTCTAGTTGAACGTACGTACTACTTGTACCATCGTTCAATATGAAACGGGAAGGGGTTCGCCGACGGCGACAGGTTCGGGCTCACCCTGGGCAGACAACCAACCGTTGACCCTGGCTGTCGTGACCGTTGTTTGATTCCGGCACGCCCTGATCGATGTGATGTCTCCGGTCAACCACCCGACGGGTGCCGCTCAACGGCTCCGGCCCCGAGCAGCCCACCGTGAGGAACCCTGATGCCCGGTCAAGACCGCCTCTACGTCCGCACCCCTGAGTTCGCGCGGACAGCCGCCCGCATCGAGTACGTGACCACGCTCACGTCACGGCTCAACGTGCTGCCCTTCGACGACAAGGCCACACGCGCGGCCCTGCTGTCCGACATCGTCGGCAAGCCGGTCCCCGGCTCCGTCACCGTCTACCCGCCCTTCTACACCGACCACGGACTCGGTCTCGACTTCGGCGAGCACGTCTTCGTCAACCAGGGCTGCACCTTCCTGGACCAGGGCGGCATCCGCCTGGGCGACGGTGTTCTGATCGGCCCGAAGACCAGCCTCATCTCCTCCGACCACCCCCTCCCCGCCTCCGAGCGGAGCGAGTTCATCACGCGGGCGCCCATCACGATCGAAGCCGGCGCGTGGCTCGGCGCGGCGGTCACGGTTCTCCCCGGTGTCACGATCGGACGCGGTGCCGTGGTCGGCGCTGGAGCCGTCGTCACAAAGGACGTTCCCCCCGACACCCTGGTGACCGGGCCCGCCGCGTTCGAACGCAGACGGTGGAACGACTGAGCCAGGGCCCGGCCGTCGCGCACAGCCGGCGCAGCACTCAGCAGTTGCCGGAAGGGGCAGCCAGCGCGTCGACCAGGTGCCGGGCGCGCGTCTCCTCTCCCAGGAGGGCGTCGACCACAGGGCCCGTGCCCGGATCGGCCGGCGGCTCCCCGCCGGAACGGGAGTCAGGGCCGGGGTCCGGAGCCCTCGTCGGGTCCGGGCCCTTGGACTCGTCGACGTACTGCTCGACAGGCCGGGCATCGGACGTCATCAGGCCAGGACCGTCACCGGTGGTCAGGGCGCTGTGAACCGAGGCGTAGTCGATGCCCAGGCGGACCAGCCGCTCGCCGCCCGCGTACCGGGAGCCGAGGCCGGAGGCGCTCTCCCCCGCCAGGTGCGGGTACTGGAGCGCGACCTCGTGGGTGGCCAGGACCGCGAGCAGTACGTGCTCGGTGCCCACCGCGTCGCTGCCGAGACGGCGCGCCTGCTCGTACGTCTCCATTCTGACCCACCAGGCGGGCCGCGCCGCCCAGTTGACCCCGCTGAGCTTGAGCAGCCACCGCACCCAGAACGGCGTACGGCGGTAGTGGCTGTGGCCGAGGAGGACGTCGCGGGTGGGGTGCAGCAGCGGGTCGAGGCCGTCCTCGCGGCTCGCGGTGCCGCCGTCGAGGCGGGCGAGCACGGCCTGCGGTGCGATGCCGCACGTGCCCAGCGCCTCCACAGCGCGGTTGTCCCCCTCCAGCAGTCCGCGCAGCAGGTGCTCGGCGCCGAACTTCCCGGCGTCCTCTCGCCGGGCCTGTGCCATCGCGGCGGTCAGTGCCCTGGCCGCGGCCCCCGTGTAGCGGGTGTGCTGCTCGCCCTCCTCCCCCAGGATGTCCTTCTCGGTGACGGTTCCCCCGGCGTCGTCGTCGGCGCTCCATGCGTCGTCCCGGCCCATCCGGTCCCGCAGCACCGCCAGCAGCACGACCTTGGTCGCCCCTTCAGCCGCGAGTGCTTCGCGTGCCTCCCCCTTGGCCGTGGTGATGCCGGCCAGCAGATGCTCGCTGCCGATGGGCCCCCTGGCGCCCGACCGCGCGCCGCGCGCGGCCCCCAGGACTCCCACGATGTTCCAGTCGGGCGACGTGGTCGCTTCCATGCGGCCTGCCTCTTCTCGATGGTCCTGCGCGGCAGCCTCCCTGAGCAGAGCGGAGACCGCATCGCTCCGTGGAAGGATCTCTTCCTGCACCCTGAGGCGCAGCAGCGACAGGGTGCAGCCGACCTGTCCAAGGCGGCGGGGCGGCGGGGCGGCCG
>NZ_JAAKZZ010000769.1 GCF_011045075.1 Streptomyces boncukensis | reverse complement strand
TCCCCTGGCAGCTCCCCCCGGCCGGGCCGCTCATCGGCCGCACCGCGGAGCTCGACGGGCTGGAGCGCCGCAGGCAGCGGGTGAACGGCGCCGGGCACGCCTTCCTGGCCGCGCTCAGCGGGCTGGGCGGCGTCGGCAAGACGACGGTGGCGCTCGCCTGGCTGCACGCGCTGCGGCGGGAGTTCCCCGACGGGCAGCTCTACGCGGACCTCGGCGCCCGCGCGGGGGCCGGCCCCGCCGACCCGGGCGAGGTGCTCAGCCGCTTCCTGCGCGGCCTGGGCGTCCCGGGCCCCCGGGTGCCGCCCGGCATCGAGGAACGGGGCGCGCTCTACCGCTCGCTGACGGCGCAGCGCAGGCTCGTCGTCCTCCTCGACGACGCGGCCAGCGCGGCGCAGGTCCGCCATCTGCTGCTCGGCGGCCCCAACGTCACCGCCGTCACCAGCAGACGGCGGCTGCCCGGACTCGCCGTCGACGGCTGCTACGCCGTCGGCCTCGAACCCCTCGCCACGGAGGCGGCGGTCGAGCTCCTGGCCCGCACCCTGGACGACGGCCGCGTCGCCGCGCAGGCCGAGGAGGCCCGCACGCTGGTACGGCTGTGCGCGGGCCTGCCGCTCGCCGTACGGGTCGCGGGCGCGCGGTTGGCCGGGCACCCCGGACGCCCCCTCACCGCGATGGTGCGCGCCCTGACCGCCGAGCGCGACCGGCTGGAGGTGCTGGCCATCGAGGACGACCACAGCGTCCGCGCGGCGCTCGACCTGTCGTACCAGGGCCTCCCGGCGGGCGCGGCGCGCCTCTACCGGCTGCTCGGGCTGCACCCGGGGCGCGACTTCGGCAGCGGCACCGCCGCCGCCGCGCTCGGGCTGGCGGCGCCGCGTGCCCCTCAGGCGCTGGAGCTGCTGGACGCGCTGCACGACGCGAACCTGCTCACCGCCGCCGCCACCACCACTGTCGGCGGCACCGGGACCGGGGCCGGGGCCGGGACCGAGGACGAGCGCTACCGCTTCCACGATCTCGTGCGGCTGCACGCCGCCGCGTGCGCCGCGCGCGACGAGCCGGAGGGCGAACGGGCCGCCGCCGTACGCCGGATCACCGACCACTATCTCGCCTCCGCCACCCGCGCCGAGGAGCTCACCGACCCCCAGCACCGCACGCTCGCCCGCTCCTTCGGCCCCGGGCCCGTCGTCACCGCCGAGCTGGACGAGGGGAGCGCGCTCGACTGGCTGGAGCGTGAGCTGCCCAACCTGATGGCCGTACAGCGGTGTGCCCGGGACGCCGGGAACCACCCTGCCGTCTGGCAGCTCGCCGACGCGCTGTGGCCGCTCTTCCTGCGGCGCAAGCACTACGAGCACTGGCACGCCGCGCACCGCGAAGGGCTCGCGGCGGCCCGGGAGCTGGGCGACACGGCGGCCGAGTGCCGCATGCTGACCTCCGGCGGCCTCGGCGAGCTGGGCCGGGGCGAGGCGGCGCGGGCACTGGAGATGTTCGAGCGCGCCGCGGAGGTCTTCCGCTCCGACGGCGACACGCTCGGCGCCACCCGCACCCTCAACTACCGGGGGCTCGCCTGCCAGGCGCTCGGCCGCGCCGCTGACGCCGCCGGCCTCTTCGCCCGCGCCGCGGCGGAACTGCCCGGCTGCGGCGACCCGCGCGCCGCCGGGCTCGCCCGGCTCAACCTGGCCGACGCCTCGCTCGCCGCGGGCAGCGCCGGCGCGGCGGCCGGGGAGGCGGAGGCCGCCCGCGCGGTGCTGACGCAGGAGGGCGACCGGTACAACGCGGCCCGCGCCGCCCTCCTGCACGGCCGCGCCCTCCTCGCCCTCGAACGCCTCACGGACGCCGAGGAGCGGCTGGAGGAGGCGCTGGCCGTCCTCCGGGACGCGGCGGCCGACTACGAGTCCGGGCGGGCCCTGGAGTCCCTCGCCGAGCTCGCCGAGCGGAGGGGACTGCGCTCCGTGGCGCGCGAGCGGTACGAGCGGGCGCTCGCCGCGTACGCCGCCGTGGGCGCCCCGGAGCCCCCGGAGGCGGAGTCCGTACGGGCCCGGCTCGCACGCCTCCCGCCGGAGGGGTGAGGGCGGGCGCCCCCGGGCTGTCGGGGCCCGGCCGCCGGTCCGCCGGAGAAGGCCACCAGCCAGGCGTGCACGAGGGACGCCCACACCGGCCAGCAGGGCGCCCGGCGCGCTGTCGTCCACAGCATCAGCCCGCCGCACGGCCACTGCTGCGGCCACTGCTGCGGCCGCGGCCGCAGCCGCATCCAGCAGTGCGGGCCGTCGTACACGGCCGTCACCAGGGCCGCCGGATGGCGCTCCGCGAGCGCGTTCGCGTACTGCGCGCCGCGCCCGCGCGCCACCAGCACATCGGCGAGCTGCGGCCAGGGCGGGGGCGCGGACAGTGCGACCCGCAGGTGCTCGTCCGTCACCGCGCGTCCGTCGGGCCCGGCCGACAGCGTGACGGTGACCAGGGTCCGGGTCACCGGGGAGCGCTCCGGGGCGCGGTGGTGTCGAAGGACACCGTGCGGGGGAGCGG
>NZ_JAAKZZ010000768.1 GCF_011045075.1 Streptomyces boncukensis | reverse complement strand
CCCCCTCCCGAACCCGTTCCAGGGCCTCGGTCAGCAGCCGCCCGCCGAACACGTTCAGATCCGCCAGCAGCTGATCCGGATCGAACTCGTCCGCGATCGGCACCCCGCCCCGCTGGACGACGATGTCTCCCGTGTCGAAGTCCTCATCCATCCAGTGCACCGTCACGCCGGTGTGCCGCTCGCCGTCGCGGATCGCCCAGTGGACCGGGATCGGCCCCCGGTACCGGGGCAGAAGGGAGTGGTGGATGTTGAGGGCACCCAGCCGGGGCAGCCGGAGCAGCGCCCCGGGAAGCCTCCAGGGGAATCCGTTGCAGACCAGCAGATCGGGACGGTAGCCGGGCAGGGCGCGCAGCAGACTGCGCGCGGACGCGGGGACCAGTAGGTCCATGTCCGGCGGCATCGCTTCCGCGATCCGCCCGGCCTCCGCGGCGGCGCGGGGCGCGGGTGGCCGCCGGGGCCGGAGGGAACGCGCGTAGACGTAGGCCACGGGCTGATGCCCGGCCGCCTCACACGCCTCGTGCGCCACCGCGAAACCACGCGGCGCGTGGGAGAACAGGACGACCCGCAGCCGGTCCGCCACCCTGAGAACCTCCTTGTCGATTCCGACGGCCGCGATCTTCTCTTCTCCCTTGCGTGGCACGCAAGTTGACGCGTCAACGCCGGGTGCTCGGTGACACCTCCGACGCGTGACCGGCGGCCGTTCCCGGACGGCGGCACGCCGCACTGGGGCGCGCCCTCCACGGTGCAGAGCTATTCCCCTCTGCTGGAGGTGTGGGGAGACCCCGTACGAGGCGTGGAGCGCCGACGAGCAGGAGCGCCGCCCCTCCGCCTCCGGCGGAGGCCCGCCACCGTCAGGCGCCGGACCAGTTCCTTGCTGCCCACCTCCACCGCGCCCGCCCGTACGGCGGCGGCGTACTGCGTGCTCGGTACGTCGTAGTGGTCCCCGTCGAAGGCGCGGGGCGGGCAGCCGATCCGCTCCGCGAACCCGTGCAGCTCCGCGAACGACACATCGCTCACCAGGTGGGACCACATGCGGCCGTGGCCCGGCCACTGCGGCGGGTCGATGTAGAGGGTCACAGGCGCTCGCCCAGGGAGCCCACGCGGGCGACCACCGTCGAGGTCCTGCCGCACACCCAGTGCGGGCTCTCGCCCAGCTCGGGCTCGACGTCCAGCGCGTGCGGGTCGGCACCGATACACACCGGGCAGACCGGCCAGCGGCCGTAGCGCTCCAGGAGGGCGTCCTGGACGTCCTGGGCCACCAGGCCGTCCACGTACGCGACGCCCTCCGGCCACTGGCCGACCCACCAGCGGCGGTGTGCGACGGACTCCTCGACCAGCGAGACGACGTCCGCGCGCGCCACGTCGCCCGCCTCCAGATCGGCGAGGATCAGCGCCCGCGCGGCGTGCAGCGCCTGTTCGAGGTCGTCCGTTCCCGTGCTGTCCGTACCTTCCGTGCCTTCCGTGCCTTCCGTGCCTCCCATGCGTCCATTGCACCATCCGTATCCCGGCCGGGCCATTGACGTCGCCGCCGGATGAAAATATCTTCCGACATGTGACGAGCAATCTGAAGGAAACTTTCTCCATCCCCGCGACCCGGGGCGACCAGCGCGACCGGCGCGCCCGGTCCGCTGCTCAGGCGGCGCCGGCAGCGCCCACCGCGCCGACCGCGCTGGCCGCCAAGGTGCGCACGATGGTGCCGTCGATGACGCGCTCCATGCAGCGCGTCGCGGAGGCCGTCGCGGGGGATCCGGCCGGATGCGCGCAGCTCACCGTCACAGGGCTCGCCGAGCGCACCGGCACCAGCGAGGCCACGGTGGTCCGCACCTCCCGGCTGCTCGGCTATCCGGGCTACCGCGATCTGCGGCTCGCGCTCGCGGGGCTCGCGGCGCAGCAGGAGTCCGGCGCTGCCCCGTCCGTCACCGCCGACATCGCGGTGGACGACCCGATCGGGGACGTCGTCGCCAAGCTCGCGCTGGACGAGCAGCAGACGCTCGCCGACACCGCGGCCGGGCTCGACACCGGGCAGCTGGAGGCGGCGGTCGGCGCGGTGGTCGCGGCCCGCCGTATCGACGTCTACGGCGTCGGCGCCTCCAACCTCGTCGGCCAGGACCTCGCGCAGAAGCTGCTGCGGATCGGGCTCGTAGCCCACCCGCACGCCGACCCGCACCTCGCCGTCACCAACGCCGTGCAGCTGCGCACCGGCGATGTCGCGGTGGCCATCACCCACTCGGGCCGCACGGTGGACGTGATAGAGCCGCTGCGCGTCGCCTTCGAGCAGGGCGCCACCACGATCGCGGTCACCGGCCGCCCGGACGGCGAGATCGCGCAGTACGCCGACCACGTGCTCACCACCTCCACGGCCCGCGAGAGCGAGCTGCGCCCCGCCGCGATGTCCAGCCGGACGAGCCAGCTCCTGGTGGTCGACTGCCTGTTCATAGGGGTCGCGCAGCGTACGTACGAGACGGCGGCGCCCGCGCTGTCCGCGTCGTACGAGGCCCTGGCGCACCGGCACTCCCCGCGCC
>NZ_JAAKZZ010000767.1 GCF_011045075.1 Streptomyces boncukensis | reverse complement strand
AGCCCGTGCAGCGGGGCCCGGGAATCTCCGGGCCCCGCTGCACGGGCTGATCGGGCGGGACGGCGAGTGCCGCCGGGCCCGGGAGCGGCTGGCCGAGGGGCGGCTGGTCACCCTCGTGGGCCCTGGCGGCGTCGGGAAGACCCGGCTGGCGACCGCCGTCGCGGCTCAGGTCCGTGCGCCCGGCGGGATCTGGGTGGCCGAGCTGGCGGCCGCGGCCTCGCAGGACGACGTCGCGGCCACGGTCGGCGCCGCGCTCGGGCTGCGGGCGACGGGGCTGAGCACCCGCGATCCGCTGTCCCGGCTGACGGACGCGCTCGGCGGCGCCGCCGCGCTGCTCGTGCTGGACAACTGCGAGCATGTGATCGAGGCGGCCGCCTGGCTGGCGGAGGAGCTGCTGGGCCGCTGTCCGGGGCTGCGGGTGCTGGCCACCGGGCGGGAGCCGCTGGGGATCACCGGCGAGCTGCTGGTCCCGGTGCTGCCGCTGGACCCGGGCGCGGCGGTCGAGCTGTTCACGGAGCGGGCGCGGGCCGTACGCCCCGGGTTCGCCCTCACCGACGGGTCGGCGCACCTGGTCGCCGGGCTCTGCCAGCGGCTGGACGGGCTGCCGCTGGCGATCGAGCTGGCGGCTGCCCGGCTGCGGACGCTGCCGCTGGAGTGGCTCGCGGCCCGGCTGGACGACCGCTTCGCGCTGCTGACCGGCGGCAGCCGCACGGCCCAGCCCCGGCACCAGGCTCTCTCCTCGGTCGTGGCGTGGAGCTGGGATCTGCTCAGCGAGGCGGAGCGGGGCACGGCACGGCGGCTGGCCGCCTTCGCCGGCGGCTTCACGCCCGAGGCGGCGGAGTGGCTGGACGCGGCGCCGGACCCGCTGGTGGAGAAGTCCCTGGTGCAGTTCGACGGCGGCCGGTACCGGATGCTGGAGACCATCCGCGAGTTCGTACGGGAGCACACCGACGACCCGCGGGCTGCGCGCGCCGCCCACGCCGCGTACTTCCGCGATCTGGCCGAGGAGGCGGAGCCGTGGCTGCGCGCGGCCGGCCAGCTGCGCTGGCTGGAGCGGCTGACGCCGGAGCGGGCCAACTTCCTGGCCGCGCTGGACTTCAGCTGCGGGGCTGAGGATGCGGAGACCGCCGTACGGCTGGCCTCCGCGCTCGGCCCCTTCTGGGCGATACGCGGGGAGTACACCGAGGCCGCGGCCTGGCTGGGGGCCGCGCTGCGGCTGCCCGGGAAGGCGCCGGAGCCCGTCCGGGCCTCCGCCACGGCGCAGTACCTCTTCTTCGCCTGGCTGTGCGCCGACACGGCGACGGCGCGCGAGGCGACCTGGCTGCCGGAGCCGACCGACCCGCTGAGCGAGGGGCTGGTCGCGCTGGTGCACGGGGAAACCGAGGCCGGGCTCGCCGCGCTCGGTGTCGTCCCGGACCATCCGTGGAAGCAGGGCATGTACGCGCTGGTGCGGTCGCTGCTGCACGGCCAGGCGAGCGCCGCCTCCGACTCCCACCGGGAGCTGCTCACGGCGGCCGACGGGTTCCGTACGGCGGGGGACCGCTGGGGGCTGGCCACCACGCTCACCTACGCGGCGATCACCGCCAGCTCGCACGGCGACTTCGCGGGCGCCATGGCGGCGATCGAGGAGGCGCTGAAGGCCGCGGGCGACCTCGGCTCGGACATGTACCAGCGCGTCTGGCGGTCCTCCATCCTGCTCGGCGCGGGCGCCACGGACCGCGCGCGTGCGGAGCTGACCGGGGTGGTGGCGGCCGACTCCGGGCTGCCCGGCGCGCTGGCCTCGCTCACGCTGGCCGATCTCACCCGGCACGACGGCGATCCGGAGGCGGCCGAGTGCCTGCTGAACGGCACGCCCGACGCGGTCGGCCGCGGCCACCAGATGGTCCGGGTGATGCTCTGGTCGGCGCGCGGGCGGCTGGCCCTGCACCGGGGGCACTGCGACGAGGCGCGCGGATATCTTCAGGAGGCGGTCGCCGTGGGCCGGGAGGCCCCCGGGATGGGAATGATCGCGCACGCCGCCGTCGGCGCCGCGATGCTGGCGATCCGCCATGGCGGTCAGGAGGGCCTGGAGGCAGCCGCGCTGCTGATCGGGGTGGCGGCCCGGTGGGCGTCCGGAGGCTGCGACCTCGACGCACGGCGTCTGGACGGCGAGCTGCGCGAGCTGCTGGGCGAGAGCGCGTACACGGCGGCGTTCGAGCGCGGGCGCGACCTGGACCGCGCGGAGGCGCTCGCCCTCGTCAGCGATCATGTGCTGCGCTGACATCGCGGAGCGCGGGGTGCGCCCCGTCCGGGGCGCGGGGAACCGCGCGACCGGCCACAGAGCACCCGCGGACCGCGACGCGACAGCAAGGGGCAGCCCCGGCCCGGGAGGCGAGGGAGGGCAGGGCGGCGCGGCGGGCCCCGTGATCGGCGGACCGGACCGCTCCCGCGGTCCGGCCGCCCTCCGCCGCGCCGCCGCCCTGGGCCGGCCGTGCAGCCGTGCGCCCACCGGCCCGTGGACCCGGTACGCGCACTGCACGACCCCGACCC
>NZ_JAAKZZ010000766.1 GCF_011045075.1 Streptomyces boncukensis | reverse complement strand
GCTCGGTCAGCTCTACCACTGCCTGCACAACCGGCAGCTCTTCGACGAGCATCACGCATTCACCTCCTTCTCAGCAGCTCCAGCCGCCGCAGCTTGACTTCTTAGGCACGTGAGATGTCTCTCAGTGCACCTCTGCCCCGTGCATGAGGCAACCGGGAGGGCTCAGCCCTCGGGCGCGGCGGTGCCGGGTGTCGCTGCGGGACATCTTCCGCCTGGGACGCCCCGACCTGCGTTCGGCGCTCACTCCGGAGACGATGGCAGGAGACAGCCAATCCCCTCGCAGCCACCCCAACGGGAGAAGGGACGTGTCATGACTACCGCCGCCGACATCATGAGCTCCGGCCCGCACTGGATACCCGCCACGGAGTCCCTGGACCGGGCCGCCCAGCTCATGCGGGAACTCGACGTGGGGGCGCTGCCCGTCAGCGATCCCACGGACCCCCATGAGCGCATGTGCGGGATCATCACCGACCGCGACATCACGATCCACTGCGTCGCCGCGGGCCACGACCCCTCACACGTCACCGCCGGCGATCTGTGCCGGGGAACACCGCGCTGGATCAGCACCGACGCGGACATCGACGACGTGCTCCAGGAGATGGAGTCCCACCAGATCCGCCGGCTCCCCGTCGTCGACGAGAACAAGCGCCTGGTCGGCATGATCAGCGAGGCCGATGTGGCCCAGCAGCTGTCCGACGACCAGATCGCCCAGTTCGTGGAGCGGGTCTACGCCTGAGCGCGCGGCCGCGGCCGCGTCCGCGGATCGCGGACTGCGGTGCGCGGACTGCGGACTGCGGCGCGCGGACGCGGACGCGGATCAGGGTGCGATGGCCTTGCGCAGGGTGTGCAGGCACTGGGTGAGGGCGGTGTGCTTGGGAGTGTCGTAGTGGCGGGTCTGCTCCCAGGCCGAGTAGAGGAGGGCCCACAGCACGCTCCGGACCCACTCCGCGTCCATCCCGGCGTCGATGCCGCCCTCCGCGTGGCCGCGCCGGACGGCGTGCAGGAACGCCAGGTCCGCCGGGGTGTCCTCCTCCCAGTCGGCCGCGTCCATCAGCATCGGCGAGTCGAACATCAGGGTGAGGCTGTCGCCGAGTTCGAAGTACTCCTGGCAGAGCCGTTCCAGCGCCTTGGCGGCCGGGCCGTCGTCGAGCCGGGCCCGCTCGGTCGCCGTCGCGACCTTGTCCAGGACGTCCGTGCTGACGGCCGCCAGCAGGCTGGACCGGTCCGGGAAGTAGCGGTGGACGGTGGTGCGCCCCACCCCGGCGGCCGCCGCGACGTCGCCCAGTGAGGCGGTCGGCTCGGTGGCCAGGAGGGCGGCGGCGGCGTCGAGGATGGCGCGCCGCGTCCGCGCGCGGGATCCGCTCTCGACCGCCGTGGTCCGGTCTTCACGCATATCCATACGGTAGCGCGCGGTCCGAGGTGAAACTCGTTTGACCGTAGTGGAACGCCGATGTTCCACTGTGCTGCATGGCTGTTCCGGAAGTCACTCATCAGGATGCCGTGTTGCCGCGGCTGCGGATCCTCTGGTCGTTCGCCCGCCCGCACCGGGGCACGCTGGCGCTGGCACTGCTCCTGGGCCTGGTGGCTGCGGCGATGGGGCTGGCCACGCCGATGGTCACCAAGTGGGTGCTCGACGCGCTGGGCGAGTCGTCGTCCCTGAAAGGGCCGGTGTCGGCCCTGCTGGTCCTGCTGGTGGTGGGCAGCGCCGTCTCGTACTGGCAGTGGACGCTGCTGGGCGAGTTGGGCGAGCGGGTGGTGCTGCGGGCCCGCGAGTCGATGGTGCGGCGCTTCCTGCGGGCCGCCGTGCCCGCCGTCGCCCACCGTCCGCCCGGCGAGCTGGTCACCCGCGTCACCTCGGACACGGTGCTGCTGCACGAGGCGGCCACGGGCGCCCTGGTCGGCCTGATCAATTCGACGGTCATGCTGCTGGGAACGCTCGTCCTCATGGGCATGCTCGACGTGGTGCTGCTGGGCGCCACCCTGGCGGTCGTGGTGGTGGTCGGTGTGCTGTTCGCCGTGCTGATGCCCGGGATCGCCACTGCGCAGCAGCGCTCCCAGGAGTACCTCGGCCGGCTGGGCGGCACCCTGGAGGGCACGCTGCGCGCGATCCGGACGGTGAAGGTCAGCCGTGCCGAGGACCGCCTGGCCGAGCGGATCGTGACCGACGCGCGCACCTCCGCCGAGCACGGCGTGCGCGCGGTCCGCCGCGAGGCGCTGGCCTGGACGATCGCGCTGTCCGGAATCCAGCTGGCGATCATCCTGGTCCTGGGTCTGGGGGCCTGGCGGGTCGGCGAGGGGCTCCTGGGGGTCTCCGGCCTCATCGCGTTCCTGCTGTACGCGTTCGGCCTGATGGAGCCGATCAGCGAGCTCAGCCAGAACGTCACCGCGCTCCAGTCCGGGATCGCCGCGGCGGAGCGTATCCGGGAGACGGACAGCATCCCGACGGAGCCCACCGCGGCACCTCACCCGAGCGTCCGGCCGAGCGTCCACCCGAGCGCCCGGCCGGAGGCCCGTGCCCGCCCGGTCCCGTGCCC
>NZ_JAAKZZ010000765.1 GCF_011045075.1 Streptomyces boncukensis | reverse complement strand
CCAGGGGCACCCGCCCCTCCCGTCCGTGCTCCGGGCCCGGAACCGGACCCGGGCCAGGAACCGGGCCAGGACCCGGTCCTCGTACCGCGTGCAGCAGGGCCTCGACCGCGTCGTCCTCGTGGACGAACTGGAGCCGCGGGTCGTAGCCGATGACCGTCGGCAGCACCGGCAGCGAGAAGTACTCGGTGAGCGGGGTCTCGGCGGTGGGGCCCAGGATGTGCGCGAACCGCAGCACCGTGACCGCGACGTCCGGACGGCGGCGCGCGAAGCCCCGCACATAGCCCTCGACTTCCACCGCGTCCTTCGCGAAGCCGCCCGACGGCAGCGACCTGGACGGCGTGGTCTCGTCGAACACGGCGGGATCGCCGGGCGCCGAACCGTAGACGCTGGTGGTCGACTTCACCACCAGGCGGCGCACCAGCGGGGCCCGCTGGCAGGCGCCGAGCAGCTGCATGGCGCCGATCACGTTGGTCTCCTTGACCGAGGCGCGGCTCTCCCCGCGCGGGCTCAGCGGCGTGCCCTGCACATCCATGTGGACCACGGTGTCCACGCCGTACTCGGCCAGGACCCGGGCGATGGCGGGCTGGCGGATGTCGGCCCGTACAAACTCCGCGCCGCCCAGCCGGTGCGCCGGCGGCTGCGCGTCGACCCCGATCACCCGTGCGACGCGCGGGTCCCGCTGGACGCGGTGCACGAACCGGCCGCCGAGCTGCCGGGCCACCCCGGTGACGAGCACGACCTTGCCCACGATCCCCTCCCTGCGGCTCGCTTCACCGTATCCGGTGCATATGACGCCGTCGTATCCCGGACGGGAGGAAAAGCGGAGCCGCCGCCTTTCCCGCCGCGTCCGTGGACGCGGGGAAATGGCGGCGGCCCCGGCTACGCGCTGTGTGTGCGGTGCGCGGTCACTTCTTGTTACGGCGCTGCACACGGGTACGCTTCAGCAGCTTGCGGTGCTTCTTCTTAGCCATCCGCTTACGCCGCTTCTTGATGACAGAGCCCACGACAACCCTCGCTCACGGATCATCCCCGCGCCCGCGGGGAGAACTCATTTCGATTCACTCGGTGCGGGGCGTCCGAGCCCACACGACCTACATGGGGGCCAGCCTACCGGGCACCGGGTGAACGGCGTAATCCGAGGGTCGCCGTGGACTCCGGATCAGCTAGCCGGGCTCATCCGATGCCGGCTCAAGCGCTTTCCACCCCCACATAGGACTCTTCGAGATAGTCATGGACAGCCTTCTCCGGCACCCGGAAGGACCTGCCTACCCGGATCGCCGGCAGATGACCGCTGTGCACCAACCGGTACACGGTCATCTTGGAGACGCGCATCACGGCGGCGACTTCCGCCACGGTCAGGAACACGACCTCGTTCAGAGGCCTCTGATCAGCAGCCATGCCACACCTGAACCTTCCGCACATGTCGGACACCGGCTTCCCCTCCGGTGACTCCTGCTCGCACGTGCGCTCCTCCCCAGATTAGGGGCGTGTGATGCAAGTGGGGAAGAGGAGTAGCGATCGGCCGCCTACTGTGACAGACACGCTCGATTGAGTACATAGCGAGTAAGCGGGCGGTAGTAATCGGACCGCGCAGCGTCATCAAGCGGAACAGCGACCGCGACCCGCCCCTCCGCCTGTCCCACGAAGAGCGCCGGATCGTCCGCGTCACCGGGCCCGATCGCCTCGATACCGAGCTGACCTGCCGCGCAGGCCCAGCCGTGGTCCCCGATAACCAGCCGGGGAAGCGGGCGGCCCTCGGTGGCGGCAGCGCCCAGCGCCACCCGCAGCGGCAGGGGGGAGTGCGTGTGTACGCCGGGCGCGGGCGGCCCTGGCCGAGCGCTGGAAGAACGGACCACGGCGACTCCCCGTACGTAGGACAACTGGCACTGGCGTACCCCGAACCGGGTCGCTATGTCGACACGGCTGCCCTCCGCCGGTGCTAGTACGTCACATCCCGCCGCCGAGAGGGCTGAGGCCAATGTGGCGTAGAAATCCAGGAGTCGGCCCGGGTGACCGGTCCCCAGCAGCACGGGAACGCGTCGCTCGGCCGCGTGCCGCAACCGGTCGGCGAAGGCGTCGAGCGCCGCGATGGTCCGCGCCGGGTCGATCGTCTCCGGTCCCGAAACCCTCTCCGGATCTGGCGATACCCCGCAGGCCGAGGCCATCAACCCGACCAGCTCCGGAACCCGCCACTCCCCCTCGGGCTCCAGCCCGAGCAGCGCCCGGGGGTCCCGCGCCGCGAAGAGACGGTACCGTCCCAGGCTCTTCTCACGGGGCGTCGCGACGGTGCCGGCGAGGCCGGTCGCGAGCAGATGCGCACGCAGTGCGTCCACGCTGAACACGGTCACCATGCTGGCCCGGCCCGGCGGTCCGCGTGCCCGCGACCCCCGACCGCCACCCACCGAATACCCGTACGAGAGCAGGACGCCCGACATCGTCCCTACGGCAGCAGCCCGTGCGACGGGAACACCGCACGGCGGGTCGCCAGCACGGCCTGGTCCAGCGCGTCCCCCGGGTCGTACCCGGACCCCCACTC
>NZ_JAAKZZ010000764.1 GCF_011045075.1 Streptomyces boncukensis | reverse complement strand
CCCGACAACAACCCCACCAGATGATCGACCAGCACCCCCACCCTCGGATAATCGAACACCACCGTCGCCGACAAGCGAAGCCCGGTAGCGGCATTCAGCCGGTTACGGAACTCCACCGCGATCAGCGAATCAAACCCCAGATCCCGAAACGCCTGCCCCTCCCTGACCACCTCGGCCGAGACATGGCCCAAAACCCCAGCCACCTCCGCCAGCACCGCCTGACGCACCACCCCACGCCGCTCCTCCACCGACAACCCCGCCAACCGCCGCACCAACGACACCTCACGCCCCGCCACCCGATCCGCCCGCCGCACAACAACCGGAACCAGACCACGCAGCAAAGCCGGCACCGGGACGGTGCCGCTCCATGAGCGCAGGGCCTGCACATCCAGCAGCATCGCCACCACGGCAGCCCGCTCCACACCCAGCGCGGCATCGAACAGGGCCAGGCCCTGCTCGTTGGACAGTCCCGGGCCCAGTCGTCCGGCCCGGTTCCCCAGGTGGCCGGTCATGGTGCTGGCCTGCTCCCACATCCCCCAGCCCAGCGACACTCCCGGCAGTCCCTCCGCGCGGCGTCGGGCGGCCAGGCCGTCCAGGAACGCGTTCGCCGCCGCGTAGTTGGCCTGCCCCGGGGTGCCGAACGTCGCCGAGGCGGAGGAGTAGAGCACGAACAGGTCCAGGTCCGCGCCGCGGGTCAGCTCGTCCAGGTTCGCCGCGGCGGTGGCCTTCGCCCGCAGCACGGTGTTGAGGCGTTCCTGGGTCAAGGCGGTGAACACCCCGTCGTCCAGGACTCCGGCGGCGTGCACCACGCCGGTCAGGGGCGCGTGGCCGGGGATGTCCGCGAGGAGGGCGGCCAGGGCGTCGCGGTCGGCCGCGTCGCAGGCCACGATCCGCACATCGGCGGCGCCCAGCGAGGAGAGTTCGGCGGCCAGGTCCGCGGCACCGGGTGCGTCCGGGCCCTGCCGGGAGAGCAGCAGCAGACGCCGGATGCCGTGCCCGGCCACCAGATGCCGGGCCAGCAGACCACCCAGGGTTCCGGTACCGCCGGTGATGAGCACCGTGCCGTCCCGATCCACCGGCACGGACCGCGTCGCGCTTGCGATCCGCGCCAGCCGGGGCACCAGGACCTGCCCGTCCCGGATGGCCACCTGCGGCTCATCCGCATCGGCCAGCAGCCCCAGATCCACCTCATCGCCCGCCGCGAGGGCGGGATCGGCATCCACCAGCACGATCCGGTCGGGATGCTCGGACTGCGCCGAACGCACCAGCCCCCACACCGCCGCACCCACCACATCCACACTCTCGCCAGGCCCCGCGGGCACCGCACCCCGCGTCACCACCACCAGACGGGCGTCCTCGGGTCGCTCCTCGTTGAGCCATTCCTGTGCCCGGCGCAGCACGTCGCCGACGGTCTGCTGTGCCGGTCCATCTGTCACCGAGAGCACTGTCCACCGGGAGTCGCCCACCTCGTCCGGAGCAGCGTCTTCGGCAGTGGGCGGGGCTGGGATCCAGTCGACTGCGAAGAGTGCATCGCCGTGTGCGGCGGTGCCAGGCAGTTGCTCTCGGGTGTGCAGAGAGCGGATGATCGCAACTGGTGCGCCGGTGCCGTCGGCTGCCTTGATGCACACGCTGTCGCCGTCGGGGGTGATGGCCACTCTGAGGACTGTCGCTCCGATCGCGAACAGTTCCACGCCCGACCATGCGAACGGCAGCCGTGGCCCAGAGGTTTCGGTGTCGTCGCTGAGGAGGCCGGAGGGGTGCAGCGCCGCGTCGAGCAGTGCGGGGTGGATGCCGAACCCGTCGACCTGGCCGGTGCCCGGCTCGGGCAGCACCACCTCGGCATACAGGGCCGACTGGTCCCGCCACATTCCCTGCACGCCCTGGAACATCGGGCCATAGGTGAACCCTGCTCCGGCCAGGGCGTCGTAGAAGCCGTCAGTCTCGACTCTTGTTGCATTCTGCGGCGGCCAGGCGACCAGGTCGAACCCGGGTGCTGCGGCGTCCGGCGCGGCGAGAATGCCAGCAGCGTGCAGCGTCCACGTGTCCGTGCCGTCCGTGCGGGCGTGCACCTGCACGGGCCGGTCGTGCGAGGTGTCCTGGGCTGCCACCCGGATCTGGATGTGGGTGCCGCCTGTGGCTGGCAGGACCAGCGGTGTGTGCAGGACCAGTTCGCGGATCAGGGTGCAGCCGGCCTCCCGGCCTGCGCGCAGCACCATGTCGACCAGCGCGGCGCCGGGCACCACGATGCGGTCCAGTACGACGTGGTCGGCCAGCCATGGCTGTGTGCTCACCGAGAGCCGGCCCGTGAGTACCACCCCGTCACCGTCCGCCAGCGCCATCGCTGTCCCCAGCAGGGCGTGCCCCGGGTCCGTCAACCCGACAGCATCCAGATCCCCCACAACCGTCTTCGGTTGCGGCCAGTACCGCTGGCGGTGGAAGGCGTAGGTGGGGAGGGGGATTGTGCGGCCGCCCCAGTCGGTGAACACCTTCGTCCAGTCGATGCGGGTGCCGGTGGTCCACAGGCGGCTGAGGGCGGTCAGG
>NZ_JAAKZZ010000763.1 GCF_011045075.1 Streptomyces boncukensis | reverse complement strand
CCCTCCCCGGCCCGCGCACCCGCCGCATCCCGCGCACCCGCCGCGTCCGGGCCCGCCGCCGCGCCCCGGGATCCCGCCGAAGCCCGCGGACTCGCCCCGGCGGACGCCGCAGCCGTCGCCCGCCCCGGCGGACCCGGCCCGCGCGGCGGAGGACTCCGGCGCGGCACGCGCCGTGGCCGCCCGGGGCGCCGCGCGCGGCTCCCGCGAGCGGTCCGGGACGCCGGGCAGCGCCCCGGACCGGCCCTCGGGGCCGGGCAGCGCGGGGCGCGGACGGCCCGCACGGCCCGTACGGCGGGACCTCGGCGCCGGAACCGGGGCGCACCCCGGGGAGTCCGCGCAGCGGGAGTCCATACCCGTGCCCCGGAGCCGGACCGGGTCACGCTCCGGCTCCGCCACCCCGGGCGCACCGCTGTCGGCCCGGGTGGTGCTGGCCGCCGTCTGCCTCGTGCTGGGCGTCGGGCTCCTCGGCGGCGCCGGGACCGGGGCGTGGCTCAGCGGCGACGGCGGGGGGAACGGCGACAGCCGGGGGTTCGCGGCGGCGCGCGGCGCCTGGCACCGGCTGGCCGTCGACACGCTCTTCCCCCGGACGCTGAGCGGCAAGGGCGCGGGGCCCGGCGGCGCCGACCGCCGGTGGACGCGGGTCGCGGTCGCGCCCGACAGCGGCTGCCGGGCCGCCTTCGACCCGCTGCTCGCCAAGGCCCTCAAGCCCGTCGGCTGCAACCGCCTGCTGCGCGCCACCTACACCGACGAGACCACCAGCAGCCTCACCACCGTCGGGCTCGTCTTCACCCGGGCGGACCGGGACGGGATGCGCGCCCTCCGCAACCGGTTCACCGCCGAGGACCTGGCCGTGCGCACGGATCTGATGCCCCGCCCGTACGCCGCGCGCGGCACCGCGGCCGCCGCCTTCGGCGACGCGCAGCGCGCGAGCTGGACGGTGCGGGTGCTGACCGACGTGCCCGTCGTGGCGTACGCCGTCTCCGGGTTCGCCGACGGACGCACCGTCAGCGACCCGCAGGCCGCCTCCGAGGCGGCCCGGAAGGGCGGGACCTCCGCCGCCGCGCAGGCGGGGCTCGGGCACGACGCACGGGGCCTCACGGACCGCGTCACCCGCGGCCTGCGCGAGGCGACCGAGGAGGAGCCGGGGAAGAGCCCGGGCACGGGCTCGGGGAAGAACTCCGGGGCGGGCGCGGGGACGCGCGGACCGGGAGAGGACGGCGACGAGGCATGAGGCACCGCCCGACAGCCGCACCCCACGCCGCCGCCCGGCCGGCGGCCCGCGCCCTGGCCCGCCCGCTGGCCGGCGTCCTGCTGTGCGCGCTGCTCGTCCTCGCACCCGGCGCCGCTGGGCCGGCGCACGCGGCGGGCGAGGGGCTGCAGGACCGGCAGTGGGGACTCCGCGCCATAGGCGCCGAGGAGGCGTGGAAGACGACCAAGGGCCGGGGCGTCACGGTCGCCGTCCTCGACACCGGGGTGGACGCGCGCCACCCCGACCTCAGGGACAACGTGCGGGGCGGCACCGACCTGTTGCGCATGGGCGCGCGCCGGGGCGAGGGGAACTGGGCGCGGCACGGCACCGCGATGGCCGGGATCATCGCCGGGCACGGCCACGGTCCGGGCGGGCGCGCGGGGGTGCTCGGCGTCGCGCCCGAGGCGCGGATCCTGCCGGTGCGGGTGCTCCTGGAGGAGTCCGATCCGCAGCGCGCCAAGGCCCGCAAGGCGCGCGGCGGCGCCCTCGCCGACGGCATCCGCTGGGCCGCCGACCACGGCGCCGACGTCATCAACCTCTCCCTCGGCGACGACAGCGACTCCGCCAGCCCCGACGCGCGCGAGGACGCCGCCGTGCGCTACGCCCAGCGCAAGGGAGCCGTCGTCGTCGCCTCGGCCGGCAACGGCGGCGAGCGCGGCGACCACGTCTCCTACCCCGCCGCCTACCCGGGCGTGATCGCGGCGACGGCCGTGGACCGGCACGGCGCACGCGCCCCCTTCTCCACCCGGCGCTGGTACGCGACCGTCGCGGCGCCCGGCAAGGACATCGTGATAGCCGACCCGGACGGCACCTACTACGAGGGCTGGGGCACCAGCGCGGCGGCCGCCTTCGTCTCCGGCGCCGTCGCGCTCGTCCGCGCGGCGCACCCCGGACTGAGCCCCTGGCAGATCAAGGAGCTGCTGTCGGACACGGCCCGCAACCCGCCGGAGGGCGGGCGCAGCGACGCCCTCGGCACCGGGACCGTCGACCCCGCCGCGGCGATCGAGATGGGCTCGCACGTCGCGGTGCGCAAGCAGCAACCACGCGCGCAGCAGTACCCGCGGGAGCACTTCGGCACCCGGCCCGACGGCGGCTCGGACGGCGGCTCCGGCTGGTTCGCGCTCCTCACCGCCGTGCTCGGGGCGCTGCTGATCGCCGGCGCCGTCGGACTCTGGCGCGGTGCCGGCCTGCGGGGCCCGCGGGGCCTCCCCGGGCTCCGGGGCCCGCGGGGCCGACTGCTGCCCGGAAGCCCGGGGGGCTCCCGGCGGCGGAGGCGCGGTCCGCCGCTGCCGCCCGACCCGGCGGTCGCCCCGGCCCCCGAT
>NZ_JAAKZZ010000762.1 GCF_011045075.1 Streptomyces boncukensis | reverse complement strand
GGGGGCCGGGACGCGGGGCGCGTAGGACGGGGCGACCGCGAGCGCCAGGCGCTCCGTGCAGCGGCCGAGCTGGTCCAGCAGACCGCCGGGCGCGTGCAGCTCGGGCCGGTCCCCCGCGCTGTCCACCACGGCCACCACCGCGTCGAAGCCGCCGCCCGCGACGTTGTACGCGTACCGCTCCCCCGGGCCGTCCGCGGGGGCGTCGTGCGCGGGGAAGCGCAGGGCCGTGCGGATGGCGTAGCCGGGGTCGTCGACGGGGAGCACGGGCGAGCGGGTGGTGGTGGAGAACCGCACCTCGGCCGTGCCGTCCAGCCGCCGCTCCAGCGCGTGTGCGAGCCGCAGCGGCGCGTACATGAGCTCCTCGGTGCCCAGGACGAGCACGCGCCGGGCGCCGCGCAGCCGCGGGAGCAGCCGCTCGGCCATCCCCGGCAGCGCGGCCTCCAGCCGCTCGCGGTGCACCGGCAGGAACCCGTGCCGCCCGCCGTCCGGCAGGCCCTCCGGCCAGCCGAGGTCGATCCGCGGTACGTCGGGGCCCGCGCCGCTCCGGGGGCGCTCGGGCGCGCGCTCGGCGGTGTGCGCCGCCACCAGCGACCGGCCGCGCTCCAGCACATCGTGCGGGAGCTGGAGCGCGCCGGAGGCGAGGGCGACCACATCCACCCGCGCCCCCAGCCGGGCCGCGAACTTCTCCAGCTCGACGGCGTCGGCGGGCGCGCGCATGTCGACCAGCGCCACCACCACGTAGTGCTCCCTAGGGTGCCGGGAGTGCAGCGCGGCGATGGTGTTGCGCACGGTGCGGCCGGTGGAGAACTCGTCGTCCGCCAGCACCAGCGGTCCGTCCCCGGCGAGCAGCGCCGGGTCCTCGGGCAGCAGCAGGTGCGACGTCGCGTGGCTGTGCTCCTCCTCGAAGCCGCCGACGGAGGGGACGCCGGGCACGGGGCGGCGCGTGGAGTGGAGGTAGGGGGCCGCGCGACCGGAGCCTCCGCCCAGGCCGTCCGCGACGCTGTGCCCCAGCGCGGTGGCCGTCTCCGCGTAGCCGAGCACGACGGCGCGGTCCGCCGCGGCCGCGCCCAGCAGCGCGCGCACCCGCCGTCCGAGCCGGCCTCCCGCGTCCAGCACGGCCCCGGGCCGCTGCGGCACATGCTTGCCCAGCACGGCGGAGACGAGCAGGTGGGCCCGCTTGGGGTTGCGGCGCAGCGCCAGCCCGAGCAGCCGGTGCGTCCCCTCCCCGGTCAGCCGGACCCCGAGCCTGCCGGTGACCCACTCGCCCGGCCAGACCCCGCCGTCCCCGTATCCTTCCGTCACGCTCACTTGACTCCCGCCGCCAGCAGTTCCACAAAGCTCACGCCCTCGCGCGCCACCCCGAAGAGCTCGCCGCGCAGCAGGGTGCGCTCGGCCCAGGCGCGGTGGGGCTTGATCTCGTTCATCTTGTTCGTGTAGGCGGAGCGCAGGACGCCGCCTCCGCCGCGCTCCGGGCGCAGCACATCGGTCGCGTCGCAGTACTCCTCGTGGCTGACGACGGACAGCGCGTGGACCGGCGCGACGTGCGAGGGGTGGATGCAGGTCTTGCCCAGCAGGCCGTTGGCCCGGTCCAGCTCGATCTCGCGCAGCAGCCCGTCCATGTCGTGCTCGATCAGGGCGGTGCGGACGTCCTCGGCCCGGCCGCTGAGGAACGGGCTCTGCCGCAGCTGGGGCTTGAACATCCGCTCCTGCTGCCGGAAGTACTCCCACACCGGGCCGGTCACGGTGAACCCGGTGCCGTCGGCGCGGCCCAGCACGTTCACCACGTCCGCGATGACGGAGGCGACGAGCTGCACGTCGTACGCGGTCATGTCCGGGGTGCGGCGCAGGCCGTAGGCGGCGCAGAAGTCGGTGACGCCCAGCCGCAGCGCCAGCACCCGGTCCCGGTACTTGTCGACCGTACGGCCGATCCCCATGAGCGTCTCGCGCCGGGCCTCCAGATGCAGCAGCTCCGGCGACTCCAGCACCGGCATGGCGTACAGCCGTCGTCCGTACGCCGCCTCCGCCTCCGCCGCCGCGAGCGCCTCCAGAAACGGCACCCCGCGCTCCTCGGTGAACTTCGGCAGCACGAAGCCGGACAGCAGCCGGACGGCCGGGCCCATACGCCGCACCAGGGAGAGGATCTGACCCGGCTCCCGGACCCGTATGAACAGCAGCGGAAGCTCCTCCGGGTCGCGCCGGGCCATCAGGTCGTCGAACTGGCGCACGAGATTCGTCTCGGCGCCCGTGACCTCCGAGTCGGCGATGGAGTCCTCCAGGCACAGCACCATGGACACCACCCCGCGCGCCGCCTGCTTGACCACGTCGGCGGCCAGGGACGGGCGGTTGGCGGGGCTGTAGAGGGTGGCGCCCAGGGCGACCGCCAGCGTGCGGGCGGGCGCCTCCTGCGTGAACTCGGCGGGCTCCCGGTGGAACAGCGCACGGCGGCGCTCAGGCCGGAGCTGCCGGAAATGCCGCATGGATCTACCCCGTCTCTGCCCGGTCTCTACCGCGCGTGTGGCCGTACAGGCGTTCATCGTACGTAGCGGGCTCGGTCAAGAGTTCCCCAAGCCCGCACCTTCCCCC
>NZ_JAAKZZ010000761.1 GCF_011045075.1 Streptomyces boncukensis | reverse complement strand
GGGTGCGCCTTGCGCCAGTTGAGCCGGGCCACCACGCGGCGGGCCCGGCGCAGCGCGTCCGGCTCGTCCAGCGCGAGGTGGTCCGCGAGCCCGGAGGTGCGCGCGTGCATCCCGGCGCCGCCCAGCTCCTCGTCGTCGGCCTCCTCGCCGGTCGCCATCCGCACCAGCGGCGGCCCGCCGAGGAAGACCTTCGCCCGCTCCTGCACCATGATGACGTGGTCGGACATGCCGGGGATGTACGCGCCTCCGGCGGTCGAGTTGCCGAAGACCACGGCGACGGTCGGGATGCCCGCAGCCGAGAGCCGGGTGAGGTCGCGGAAGAGCGCGCCGCCCGGGATGAAGATCTCCTTCTGGCTGGGCAGATCGGCGCCTCCGGACTCCACGAGGCTGATGCACGGCAGCCGGTTCGCGTACGCGATCTCGTTGGCCCGCAGCGCCTTCTTCAGCGTCCACGGGTTGCTCGCCCCGCCGCGCACGGTCGGGTCGTTGGCCGTGATCAGGCACTCGACGCCCGCCACCGTGCCGATGCCGGTGACCAGGGAGGCGCCGGTGGTGTAGTCGCTGCCCCAGCCGGCCAGCGGGGACAGCTCCAGGAACGGGGTGTCCGGGTCGAGCAGCAGCTCGACGCGCTCGCGCGCGAGCAGCTTGCCGCGCGCCCGGTGCCGCTCGACGTACTTCCCGCCGCCGCCCGCGACGGCCTTCGCCAGCTCGGCGTCCAGCTCCGCGAGTTTGCGCAGCATCTCCTCGCGGTTCTCCGCGTACCCGGGGCCGTGCGGGTCGAGGGCCGTGGCTATGCGGACCATATGAGCAGCTCCTCCGGTATGTCCATGTGCCGGGCGCGCAGCCACTCCCCGAGCCCCTTGCCCTGCGGGTCGAACCGGGCCCGGGAGGCGGCGCCCTCGCCGAGGACGCCGTCCAGGGTGAAGTTGAGGGCGCGGAGGTTGGGGAGGGCGTGCCGGGCGACCGCCAGCCCGGCCGCCTCGGGCAGCAGCTCCCGTACGCGTTCGGCGGTCAGCTCCCGCTCCATCCAGGACCAGACCCCGGCGTCGCCGTCCCGCGCCCACACCCCGATGTTGGCGCTCCCGCCCTTGTCGCCGCTGCGGGCGCCGAGGACGCGGCCCAGCGGAACGCGCCGGACGGCCGCCCCGCCGGGCCGCGGTGGCGGCGTCTGCGCGGGAGGGGCCTGCGCGGGAGGGGCCTGCGCGGGAGAGGGCGGTACGGGAGGTTCCGCCCGGGGTCCGGAGAGGGTGGCGGTGTCCACCGCGACCCGGGTCCCGTCCGGGTGCACCGCCAGCTGGGTGACCGCCTCCCGCGGCACGGCGCGGGAGGCGAACACGCCGTACGGCTCGCCCCGTCCGGGCGGGGCCGCCAGCTGGAAGCCCGGATAGCTCGCCAGCGCGAGCTCGACCGCCGCGCCGCTGACCGCACGGCCCACCACCGCCGGGTCCGCGTCCCGCACCACCAGCCGCAGCAGCGCGCTCGCCTCCTCCTGCACCGCGGCGTCCGGCCGGTCGGTACGGGCGAGGGTCCAGCTCACCCCGGCCGGGCGGGGCGCAGGCCCGGACGCCAGCGCCGCCTCCAGCTGCTCCCGCACCAGCGCCGCCTTCCCGGGCACGTCCAGCCCGGTCAGCACGAAGGTGACCTCGTTGCGGTAGCCCGCCAGCCGGGTCACCCCCACCTTGAGGGTGTCCGGGCGCGGTTCGCCGCGCACGCCGTCGATCCGGACGCGGTCGGGCCCGTCCGGCGTCAGCCGCACGGTGTCCAGGCGGGCCGTCACATCCGGGCCCGGATAGCGCGCCCCCGCCGTCTCGTACAGGAGCTGCGCGGTGACCGTGCCCACCGTGACCGCGCCGCCGGTGCCCGGGTGCTTGGTGACGACGCAGGAGCCGTCCCGGCGGATCTCCGCGAGCGGAAACCCGGGGTGCCGTACGTCGATGCCCTCCTCCGCGAAGAAGGCGTAGTTGCCGCCCGTCGCCTGCGCTCCGCACTCCAGGACGTGGCCCGCCACGACCGCGCCCGCCAGCGCGTCCCAGTCGTCCGGCGCCCACCCGAAGCGGGCCGTCGCCGCGCCGCTCACCAGCGACGCGTCCGCCACCCGCCCGGTGACCACGACGTCGGCCCCGGCCCGCAGGCACTCGGCGATCCCGGCGCCGCCCAGATACGCGTTCGCGGTCAGCGCCCCCTCGCCCCAGCCGCCGGGGTGCCCGGACAGGCCGGGGCGCCCGCTCAGGTCGTCGCCCTCGACGTGCGCCACCCGCGCCGGCACGCCGACCCGCGCGCTCAGCTCCCGTACGGCGTCGGCGAGCCCGGCGGGGTTGAGCCCGCCCGCGTTGGCGACGAGCCGCACGCCGCGCTCCCGCGCCAGCCCCAGGCCGTCCTCCAACTGCCGCAGAAAGGTGGCCGCGTAGCCCCGGGCGGGGTCCTTCAGGCGGTCCCGGCCGAGGATGAGCAGCGTCAGCTCGGCGAGGTAGTCACCGGTGAGCACGTCCAGCTCGCCGCCGGTCAGCATCTCGCGCAGCGCGCTGAAGCGGTCGCCGTAGAAGCCGGAGGCGTTGCCGACCCGCAGCACCTCCCCGGCCCCGGTCACGCCC
>NZ_JAAKZZ010000760.1 GCF_011045075.1 Streptomyces boncukensis | reverse complement strand
CGCCCGCCCCTCCCCCGCGCACCGAGCGGCCGCTGTCCCGGCTCACCTGGCAGAAGCTGACCGTGCTGCCGGGCCTGGTGGCGCTGGCGCTGCTCGGCACCTGGCTGTGGTTCCGGGGCGCGGACCTGGACGCCATCGCGCGCAACTCGCTCTCCGAAGGCAACGTCGCGCTGCGTTTGCGGCAGCACATCGAGCTGACGGCGATCTCCACCTTCTTCGTGCTGGTCATCGCGATTCCGCTGGGTGTCGCCCTCACCCGGCCGCTGCTGCGCAGGGCGGCCCCGATCGCGATGATCATCGCCAATCTGGGCCAGGCGATCCCGGCGCTGGGCCTGCTGATCCTGCTGGTCATCTGGCTCGGGGTGGGCGCGAGCACCGCCATCGTCGGCATGGTGATCTACGCCGTGCTGCCGGTCCTCGCCAACACCATCGCCGGGCTGCGCGCCATCGACCCGGCGCTGACCGAGGCAGCGAAGGGGATCGGGATGTCCCAGCTGGGCGTGCTGGCCCGGGTGGAGCTGCCGCTGGCCGTCCCGCTGATCCTGGCGGGCGTCCGCAACGCGCTGGTGCTCAACGTCGGCACCGCGACACTCGCCACCTTCGGCGGGGGCGGCGGGCTCGGCGACCTGATCTCGGACGGCATCACCAACCAGCGGATGCCGGTGCTCTTCCTCGGCTCCATCCTCACCGTCGCGCTCGCGCTGATCGTCGACTGGCTCGCCTCGCTGGCCGAACTGCTGCTGCGGCCGAGGGGACTGGAGGGTTCCTCATGAGTATCCGTGTCCCTGTCCGCGCGCGTACCGCTCTGGCCGCCGGGCTCGTGCTGCCGCTCCCGCTCGCCGGGTGCGGGCTGGTCAGCGGCAGCCCGATGACGGACAGCGTGCAGCCGGGCAGCATCGGCAGGGGCGAACCGCTCAAGGGCGCCCAGCTGACCGTGACCTCCAAGGAGTTCACGGAGCAGATCGTCCTCGGCCAGATCATGGGCCTGGCCTTCAAGGCCGCGGGCGCCGACGTCGTGGACCGCACCAGCATCCAGGGCACCGTCGGCGCCCGGGAAGCGGTCAAGTCCGGTACGGCGGACGGGATGTACGAGTACACCGGCACCGGCTGGATCACCCACCTCGGCCACACCCGGCCCATCGTCGACCCGCACCGGCAGTGGAAGGCGGTGCGCGACGCCGACCGCAAGAACGGCATCACCTGGCTGCCGCCGTCCCGGCTGAACAACACCTACGCGCTGGCCGTGAACGACCGGCTGCAGCAGAGGTACGGCGTGCGCACCCTCTCCGACGTGGCGCGGCTGGCGAAGACCGACCCCTCCGCTGTGACGGTGTGCGTGGAGAACGAGTTCGCCTCGCGGGAGGACGGGCTGACCGGGATGGAGAAGCGGTACGGCATGGACATCCCCTCCTCCCGGGTGCACAAGATGAGCGGCGGCGTCGTCTACACGCAGGCGTCGAAGGGCTCGCCCTGCACGTTCGGCGAGGTCTTCACGACGGACGGGCGGATCAAGTCGATGAAGCTGAACGTGCTCGCGGACGACAAGCGGTTCTTCCCCAACTACAACGCGGCTCCCGAGATCAACTCCGCTGCGCTGCGGGAGCATCCGCAGATCGCCGAGGTGCTCGCGCCGGTGACGAAGGCGCTGGACAACGATGTGGCCCGGAAGCTGAATGCCAAGGTCGACGTGGACGGGGAGGACCCGCACGATGTCGCCAAGGACTGGATGGTGGAGAAGGGCTTCATCAAGGACTAGATGATGAGTCGGGCGTCCGGGCGTGCGCCGTCAGCACCGGGGGACCTTGTTGCCGTCCTTGAGGGACTTCAGGGAGGTGAGGGTGGATTCCAGGGTCGTCACCGGAATCAGGCGCAGGCCCTCGGGGCGCTCGGACTTCGCCTCGTCGCACTCCTTCTTCGGGACGAGGAACACCCGGGCCCCGTCCCGCACGGCGGCCCGCATCTTCAGCGGGATGCCGCCGACCGGGCCCACCGCGCCCTTGGCGTCGATGGTGCCGGTGCCCGCGATGCTGCGCCCTCCCGTGAGGCCGCCGCCGCGCCCGTCGCCGTCCAGCTTGTCCACGATGCCGAGGGAGAACAGCAGCCCGGCGCTGGGGCCGCCCACGTCGCTGAGGCGCAGCTCGACCCGGACGTCGCCGGGTTTCCGCCCGAGCTGGCGCAGCGCCGCCTTGACGGCCTTGTCCTGGGAGTCCTTCATCTCGTCGTCGATGGCGCGGCGGATCTCCGCGTAGGTGTCGCCCTTCGGGTACGCGGCCTCGCGCGGCATCACCGCGCGGTCGTCGGCGAACCAGGCGCGGGCCACGTCCACCACTCGCACCGTCACCTGGGGCTTGGTCACGCCGATGGTGACGGCGAGCAGCTCGCCGTTGTCGCGCGCGGGGGCCCCGCCTCCGTCGCCCGAGAGCGAGATGACCGGCTTGCCCTCATGGGTTCCGAGGACGTTCGCCGTGTCGCCCGGCTGCGCGACCGAGAACGGCAGCGGCGCGAAGGCCGCGACCCCCAGCAGCGCCGCGACGGGCACGGCGCACACGGCGAGCGTCCTGCGACGCGTCGCGAACAGCGCGGACAGCGCGCGGG
>NZ_JAAKZZ010000075.1 GCF_011045075.1 Streptomyces boncukensis | reverse complement strand
CGGCTGAGCCCGACATCGCGGAGCTGGGCCGCCGGATGGCCGGCGGACGGCTCGACGCCCAGCGCCTCACCCGCCACTACCTGGACCGGATCGAGCGCATCGACCCCCTCCTGCGCGCGGTGATCGAGGTCAACCCCGACGCGTTGCGCGAGGCCCGGCGGCTGGACGCCGAACCCCGCCGCCGCGGGCCGCTGCACGGCATCCCCGTCCTGCTGAAGGACGTCGTGGAGACAGCCGACCGGATGCACACCACAGCCGGGTCACTGGCGCTGGAGGGCCTCCGGCCGGCGGCGGACGCCACGGTCGTCACCCGGCTGCGCGCCGCCGGTGCCGTCATCCTCGGCAAGACCAACCTGAGCGAGTGGGCGGGCGGGATGTCGCTCACCCACCACGCCGGCTGGAGCGCCCGCGGCGGGCAGACCCGCAACCCGTACAAGCTGGACCGGTCGCCGAACGAGTCCAGTTCCGGCACCGCGGCCGCGGTCGCGGCCGACCTGTGCGCCGCCGGGATCGGCACCGAGACGAACGGCTCGATCATCGACCCGGCCTCGGCCAACTGCGTCGTCGGCGTCAAGCCGACCGTGGGTCTGGTCGGGCGCGGCGGTGTGATCCCCGGTGTGCCGAGCCAGGACAGCGTCGGCCCGATCGCGCGCACGGTCCGCGACGCCGCGGCCCTGCTGGGCGCCCTCGTCGGCGTCGACGCCCGGGATCCGGCAACCAGGGCAGGCCGCGGCCGCTTCCACCGCGACTACACCCGCTTCCTGGCCGCCGACGGCCTGCGCGGCGCGCGGATCGGCGTGCCCCGACAGGTGTACTTCGGCTACAGCGACCACGCCGACGAGATCGCGGAGCGGGCCATCGACCTGCTGCGCGACGCCGGCGCCACGGTGATCGACCCGGCCGACATCCCGACGGCCGAGCGGCTGGAGGACCTGCCCAGCTCGGCAGTCGTCCAGGTGTACGAGGTCAAGCGCGGGCTGAACGCCTATCTGGCCGACGCTCCCGGCGACCACCCCCGCAGCCTGGCGGAGCTGATCGCGTTCAACCGCGCCCACGCCGACCGCGAACTGCGCTACGTCCGGCAGGACGGGCTGGAGGCGGTCCACCGGCTGGACTTCACCGAGCGTGAATACCGGCAGGCGCTGGCCGCCAACCACCGGCTTTCGCGCACCGAGGGCATCGACGCGGCGCTGCGCCGACACCGCCTGGACGCCCTCGTGATGCCGACCACCGGACCACCGGCCAAGATCGATCTGATCCGCGGCGACACCTACAGCGGAGGCGCCTCGACTCCCGCCGCACTCGCCGGATACCCCGCGATCAGCGTCCCGGCGGGCTTCACGTTCGGCCTGCCGGTCGGCCTGACCTTCATGGGCACGGCGTGGAGCGAACCGACGCTGCTGCGGCTGGCGTACGCCTACGAGCGGGCGAGCCGGGTCCGCCGCCCCCCGCGGTACCGGACGCCGGACGTGGGCCTGTGAGGCCGGTGAGGCCGGCCCCGGCGGGCGGCGGGCGCTCCCGGCCGTGCGGTGCGGGCCTGTGGGGCGGGCCTGTGGGGCGGCACTACCCGGCCCCCGCCGGTCTCGCGGCGCCGTTGGAGCCGCAGCGCACGGTCCAGGGAACCGCCGGGGCGGCGTACTCGTACATCCGGATGTCGATCCCGGTGGGGGGACGCTTGCCGGGGACGTCCGCGTGAGCGGCGGTGCAGGCGATCTGGGAGACGGCGGTGACATCCAGGTCGCGGACGTTGCGGGGGATGTGGATGTCGACGGCGCCCTGGTCGGCGTTGGCGGTGAGCTGCCCGGACATCGGAGGGACCTCCGTGGTCAGGCCGCGTTTGCGCTCGGCGGCAGTGGGGCCCTCCAGGAGGAGGTCGAGGGCCCGTTGCGGGGTGAGCCGCCGGTCCGTGGGGCGGTTGACCACGCCGGGCCCGTACGGGCCGGCGAAGTACAGGCGTACGGTGCGGGCTTCGCTGCCCGGCAGCGGGACGCCGGAGGCGGGCGCGCCCGCGGTGCCGGGACCCGTGGTGGTGATGCCGCAGCCGGCGGCGAGGACGGCCACGGCGGCGGCCAGGGCGGCCCAGCCGGCCCGAGGGACGCGGGTCGCACGAGTGGCGGGAGGCGGCAGCGGACGGCCCGTCATCGTGGCTCCTGCCGGGAGGGGGCGAGCGGGAGAGTGAGGGTGAAGACGGCTCCGGCGCCGGGAGCGTTGCCCGCGGTCAGGGTGCCCCCGTGCAGCAGTGCGTTCTCCTGGGCGAGGGCCAGGCCGAGGCCGCTGCCCTCCGAGCGGGTGCGCGCCGCGTCGGCCTTGTAGAAGCGCTCGAAGACGTGCGGCAGCACAGGGTCGGGGATGCCCGGGCCGTGATCGGTGACGGTGAGGGCCGCCCGGCCGTCCTCCGCCCGCACGCGGACGGTGACCGGAGGGCGGCCGTGGCGCAGCGCGTTGCCGACGAGGTTGGCGACGACGACATCGACGCGGCGGGGGTCGGCGTGCACGGGGACGGGGCCGGCGAGGTCGGCCGTGACGCGCTCGTCGGCGTCCCAGCCGCGCAGTTGGAGAGTCTTGGAGACGAGGGTGCGCAGATCCATGTGCTCGGCGCGCAGCGGGGCGGCCCCGGCGTCGAAGCGGGAGACCTCCATCAGGTCCTCGACCATACGGGCGAGGGTGCGGGACTCGTCGCTGATCAGGCGCAGGGCGTCGCAGGTGTCGGGCGGCAGGGTCCCGGAGGCCGCATCCTCGTCCAGCACTCCGGTGACCGCGGTCATGGCGGCGAGCGGGGTGCGCAGCTCGTGGGCGACGTCGGCGGCGAAGCGGCGCGAGCCCGCCTCCAGCCGGCGCAGCTCGGCATCGTCCTGCTGCAGCGTGGCGGCCATGGTGTTGAAGGAACGGGTCAGATCGGTGAGCTCGTCCCGGCCCCTGGCCTCGATCCGGGTGTCGAGATCGCCCGCGGCGAGGCGTTCGGCGCCGTGCCGGAGCCGGCGTACGGGGCGCAGCACCAGGCGGGCCGCGAACAGCGCCGGGACGAGGCCGAGCGCGAGCGCGGGGACCGCCCCCGACTGCGCGGCGGTGACCAGCGCCGCGATGTCCGCCCGCTCCTCGTCGAGGGGGAAGGACGCGTACACGGTCAGGCCGGAGGGCGTGTCGGCCTTGCCGGACGCGTCGGGGCCGCCGGCGTAGGCGACGGGCATGGCGAGCACCAGCCAGGGGCGCCCGTTGTGCTCGACGCGCTGGTGCACGGCCTGGCCGCGGTCCCGCACCGTCCGGCGGAGCTCCCGCGGGAGGGCCGGGGCGCCCCGGGAGGCGGAGACGAGAGGGCCGTCGTCATACGTGGCGGAGGAGTGCCAGGAGTGCGAGCCCCCGGCCCGGTCGAGGCGGCGGGCCAGGGCGCGCAGGTCGGCTCTGGTGGGAGGGAAGCGGAGGCCGGGGGCCAGGGAGTCGAGCTGGCCGCGCAGGTCGGCGACGGCGCTGTGCTGGGTCCGCTCCAGAATCGCCGACCGAGCCCGGTGGAAGGTGAGCCCGGCCGTGAGCAGCGCTCCGAAGGCCGTGGCGAGGAGGAACCAGACGACCAGCCGCACCCGCAGCCCTCGCGGAAAGCGCAAGCGCGTCACGCGACGGGCCCGAAGCGGTAGCCGAAGCCGCGCACGGTCTGCACGTACACCGGCGCCCGCGGATCGTCCTCGATCTTGGCCCGCAGCCGCATCACGCACGCGTCCACCAGCCGGGCGTCGCCGTAGAAGGAGTGCTCCCAGACCTGCTCCAGAAGCTGCTGGCGGCTGTACACCCGCCCCGGCGCCGCGGAGAGGAACAGCAGCAGCTTGAACTCGGAAGGCGCGAGGTCGAGCTCGGTCCGGTGCCGCGTCGCGATGAGCGCCGTGCGGTCCACGGTCAGATCGCCGTGCCGCTCCACGCCCACCCCCGCGGGCCCGGCCGGCTCGCACCCCGGGGCCGGGGCCACCCGGCGCAGCACCGCCTTGATCCGGGCCTCCAGGACCTCCCCGCCGGCCGGCTTGACGATGTAGTCGTCGGCGCCCGCCTCCAGCCCGACGACCGTGTCGATGTCATCGCCGCGTGCGGAGAGGATGATGATCGGAACCTGCTTGCTCTCCCGGATACGGCGGCACACCTCCAGCCCGCTCATCCCCGGCAGCATGAGGTCGAGCAGCACCAGGTCGGGCCGGTGGCGGTCCAGGGCGAGCAGTCCGCTCTCGCCGCTGCCGGCGACCTCCACCTCATGACTCCGGCGCTTCAGCGAGAGGGTGACGCCCTTCTGGACGGCCAGGTCGTCTTCGATGAGCAGGACTCGTGCCATAGCGGGATCGGCTCTTCTCCAGCGGTTCGCGGTGGACTGTGACCAGGGTGCTCGAAGCGTATGACGGACGGTTCCGCTTTTCATGAGGAAACGATGACGACCTGCCGCCTCGACGCCGGCACCGCCGTGCAGCCCAGCAGAATTAACATGTCGACGATAAAAATCGACACTGTGTAAACTCCCTGGGTGGGGGAGCGCTCCAGCTCCTCGCGAGACCCTTCTGGAGGAGCAATGGACAAGCGCAACTGGCTCATCACCGGCGTCAGCACCGGCCTGGGGCGTGCCTTCGCCCAGGCCGCCCTGGCCGCCGGGCACACCGTCGTCGGCACCGTCCGCTCGGAGCGGGACCTGCGGGCCTTCGAGGAGCTCGGACCCGGGCACGCGCACGGCCGCATCCTGGATGTGACCGACGACGCCGCCGTCTCCAGCGCGGTCGCCGAAGTGGAGCAGAGCGTCGGCCCCCTGGACGTCGTCGTCGCCAACGCCGGCTACGGCCTGGAGGGCACCTTCGAGGAGACCCCGCTCGCCGAGGTGCGGCGGCAGTTCGAGGTCAACGTGTTCGGGGCGGCGGCCACCCTGCAGGCGGCACTGCCCTCCATGCGCCGGCGCCGCCGCGGACATCTGATGGCCGTCACCTCCATGGGCGGGCTCATGGCCGTGCCCGGCATGTCGGCCTACTGCGGCAGCAAGTTCGCCTTGGAAGGCATCCTGGAGGCGCTGGGCAAGGAGGTCGCACAGTTCGGAATCCACGTGACGGCCATCGAGCCCGGCTCCTTCCGCACCGACTGGGCCGGACGGTCGATGACCCGCGCCGCACGGTCCGTCGAGGACTACGACGAGCTGTTCACCCCCATCCGCGAAGCGCGGCAGAAGGCCAGCGGGAACCAGCTGGGCAACCCGGCCAGGGCCGGGGACGCCCTCGTGCACATCGCGTCGGTCGAGCAGCCGCCGGCCCACCTCGTCCTGGGCTCGGACGCGCTGCGACTGGTCACCGCCGCGCGCACAGCCGTGGACGAGGACATCCGCGCCTGGGAGACGCTCTCCCGTACGACCGACTTCGCCCAGGGCGCCCAGCTGTGACGTCCGGCCACGACCCCGTGCGGAGCCGTCGCACCACCGAACGCAAGGGCGATGTCCGGGAGCGGGCCATCCTCG
The DNA here is from genome assembly GCF_011045075.1 of Streptomyces boncukensis. GTDB lineage: Bacteria > Actinomycetota > Actinomycetes > Streptomycetales > Streptomycetaceae > Streptomyces > Streptomyces boncukensis. The sequence continues at coordinate 16,378 of NZ_JAAKZZ010000075.1, read as the reverse complement.
ACACCTGCGAAGCCCTGCTCGCGCGCAAGGGCTACGACGCGATGACCGTCGGCGACATCGCCCAGGGCGCCGGCATCACCCGCGGCGCCCTGTACTTCTACTTCGGCTCCAAGCAGGACGTGGTCACGGCGCTCGTGGCCCGGACCGTCGGGCACTTGTGGGAGCGGTCCCGGGCCACCGCGCAGACCGAGGATCCCCGCCAGGCCATCGCAGCCGCCATGCAGCGCACGGTGGAGCTGTGGAACGCACACGGGCTGGTCATGCGCACGGCGATCGATCTGTCGCTGACCGTGCCGGAGATCGGCGAACTGTGGAACCACACAGCCGACTTGTTCATCACGGCCATCACCGCCGTCCTGGAGCGAGCCGGCATCCAGCCCGGCACCGCGCCGGAACACGCCGCAGCGATGGCACGCGCCCTGTGCTGGATGATCGAGCGGACCTTCTACCACGCCTCGCAGGAATCCCGCGAGAAGCTGCAAGAGGCATCCGCGACCTGCGAACACATCTGGCTGACCAGCGCCGGTCTGACCGCCTGAGGCGCCGGGCGCGCACGAGATCGGGGGTGTGTGGTCAGTTGATGGTGCGCAGAATGGTGGTTTTGGGGTGTTCGCGCAGGGATTGGATCGCTTCGCTCATGCCGGATGTGGCGGCATCGTCCATATGTGCGTGGAAGGCGTCCGGGTTTTCCCAGACCTGGAGGGCGTAGAAGGCTCCGGGGTCATCGAGGTCCTCGTACTCGGTGGAGCTGAGCAGGCCCGGCTTCTCGGAGGTCTGGATCGCGTGGAGCAGCGCGTTGCGGGCGTCGTGTTCCTGTCCGTCTCTGGCGTGGATCTCGATGAGGACGGTGACGGTGCTCTGGTCGCTCATGGGCGGTGCTCCTAAATAAGATGTGCTGACGCTTCTTATTCGGGACGGTACACCGGTGCCGTAAGGTGCACAAACGCAACCTTGCAGGGAGGAGCGATGCAGCAGCGCAGACGCGGCAGGGATCTTGAGGATGCCCTGCTGGGGGCCGCGTGGACCGAGCTGACCGAGCGCGGATATGCGGCGTTCACGCTGGAGGCGGTCGCGAAGCGGGCCGGTACGAGCACGCCGGTGATCTACCGCCGCTGGGCCAACAAGGCGCTCATGGTCGAGGCGGCCGTCGCGCACGCGAGCTCCCAGCGGGCCATCGACGTCCCGGACACGGGAACACTCCGCGGCGACCTGATCGCAATCATGCAGGCGGCCAACGCGTCGCGGACCGACCTGCTCGTGGCGACCTCGATCCTCCTGGACGGCTACTTCGCGGACACGGGATCGAACCCGGAGCAGCTCCGCGAGCAGATCCTGGCGGGCCGGCGCTCGGCAGCCGAGACGATCGTCCAGCGAGCCGTCCGACGGGGCGAGGTGGACGCCTCCCTGCTCGAACCGCGCCTTGTCTCACTGCCCTTCGATCTCTTCCGGCACGAGGTCCTCATGACGCTGCGGCCCGTGTCCGACGAGGCCATCGAACGGATCGTGGACGGCATTGTGGTGCCCCTTCTGACACGGCAGGCGCCCGGCTAGAGCCACCAGGGCGGATCCGGCCACCAGCTCAACTGCACCGCGACGGCCGTCGCCCGGCAGCCGGCACACTCGCCGGCGGGCGTCAGTGCGCCTTCGACCCTGTAGTCGTGCCGGGTCTGTGCCCGTTCGAACGGCCACTGCTCACCCGCGGGCTGCGCGAGCGCCGCCTGGAAGAATGGCTCCGCGTGCTCGGGAACCGCCAGCAGGACGCGGCCCTCGGCGGCCGGCCGCCGCCGTCAGTTCGGCCAGGACGGTGGAGGAGACGTGGTGGTGGACCGGATCGCCGTCGTCGGTGAACGCGGAGCGGAACTGTGGGTACGCGGTGTCGTAGTCGCTCTCGTGACGGAGCGGGGCAGCCCGCCTGTCCCCCCGGCCCCGCATCCTCAACGTCCTGGAAGACGCTCCGGGCTGGCCGCAGATCACCGCTGCCCTGACCGCCTCGCCGATCATCTGATTCCCCATTCCGCCCACAGCGATGAGGGGCTGCGAGGCTTTCCAGCCGCGACGGGGCTCGGCATAGTGCCCTCATGACCGTTGGGTTCAGTGGTGAAGTGGCCGAGTACTACGCGAGATTCCGGCGGGCCTATCCCGAGCAAGTACTCGACTTCCTCCAGGACTACTTCTCCCTGACACTGGAAGACAGCGTCCTGGACCTCGGATGCGGCACAGGACAGCTTGCCCTCCCGCTCGCCGACCGGGTCCGATCGGTGATCGGCATGGACCCCGAGCCGGACATGCTTCGCCTCGCTCATGCAGCGGCCAGCCGGCGTGAAGTCCGCAACGCCACCTGGGTGCTCGGCGCCGACACCGACGTCCCAGCCCTCGGCACACTGCTGGGCCACGAGCCTTCCCTTGCGATGACCGTCGTCGGACAGGCTCTCCACTGGATGCGACACGACGAACTGTTCCGGAACTTGCTCCCCCTGTTCCGCGCAGGCGGAGGCATCGCCGTGATTGCTAACGGGGCACCGCTGTGGCTACAGGACACCGCCTGGTCCCGTGCTCTGCGCACCTGCCTGGAACAGCACTTCGAGACCGAACTGACCGCATCCTGCGGAACTGCCGACCAGGACCGGATCCGCTATGCACAGGCCCTCGAAGACGCCAGCTTTTCAGACCTGCGAAGCACGACGGTCTCCTACACCGACGAGCTGACCTTTCAGCAGGTTATCGGCGGTCTCTACTCCGCCATCCCCGCAGAGAAACTCCCCGGGGCCGAGCAGCGGCCGGCGTTCGAGGACAACATCCGGAAGGCGGTGCCGCACGCGGAGCCCTTCCCCGAGCAGGTCCACGTCTCCGTACTCGTCGGCCGGACCGTCTGACTGGACGCACACCGTCCCCGGCCGAGGAAATGACACGCTGCCGAGACAGCCGGGCCGGTGTCCAGCCCGAGGACGTGGACATCGTGATCAACACGCATCTCCACACCGACCACGTCGGCTGGAGCACCTGCCTGGACAGGCTGCGCCAGGACGACGGCACCGCCGCCCCCCTGGGCGCCGGCCGGTTCGCGCGCCGCAGTCCGAGCGCAAGCTCGGCAGCACCGACATGGCCGCGCTGCGCCGGGTGCGGGAGAACATCGCCGCGTTCGGCGGTGCCCCGGACAACGTCACGCTCTTCGGCCAGTCCGCCGGAGCCACCGCGGAGGCCGCGGGACTGTTCCGCAGGGCGCTCGTGCAGACCGCCACCCACCACGACCCGCTGATCGGCCTCAGCCCCTTCAGCCTGGTCCTGGACACGCAGCCCGCTGACGCCGAGTGGTCCCAGGTCGACGAGCCGCGCAGCCCGTACGGGTTTCGCCTGCTTCCCCTCCAAGGACCACCACCGCTTCAAGGAACACCGTGACCAGAACCGTCACCACCACCGAGAACGCCCTCTCCCGGCCCCGCTGCCCCAGGGCATTCGCAAGGGCCCCGTCCCGCAGGTCTCCGGACCGCTCCCGTTCGACCCGGACACCGGCGAGGCCGTCGGAGTCGACCACCGCGCGAGACCAGTCCAGCCGAGCGACAGCGGCTGTCTCATGTGACCGGTGACCGCACGTGTCATGCCTGGACGGTGGGGCGAACGTTGATTTCGCCGATCTCGACGTCCCCGGGCTGCTCGATGGCGAAGGCCACGGTTCGGGCGACCGCCGCGGGAGGGATGCCCATCGCGTCCATGTTATTGCGCGTCTGCTCGCGGAGGTGCGGGTCTGGCATCGAGTCGGCGAGATCGGTGTGGATGTATCCCGGCGAGATGGCTGTCGTGCGCACCATCCCGTCGGTGGACTCCTTGCGCAGCCCGTCGTGGACGGTGCGCACGGCGTTCTTGGTCGCGGCGTAGACGGCCATCGAGGGGGACGCGCCGTACAGCCCGGCCACGGAGACGATGCTGACCAGGTGGCCCGCCCCTTGCTCGCGGAAGACGGGCAGCGCGGCGGCGACGCCGTTGAGCATGCCGCGAAGGTTGACATCGATCATGGCCGACCAGCCTTCGGTGTCGAGGTCGGCCAGCGGGCTGATCGGGGCGATGCCGGCGTTGTTCACCAGCACATCGATACGGCCGTACTGGGCGATGGTGGTGGAGACCAGGCGCTGCAGGTCTTGGGCCTCGGTGACGTCGACGACGCACGTGGCAGCGCGGCCCCCCTCCTCCCGGATGTCCTGCGCTATGGCGTCGATGCGCTCGCTGCGGCGCGCTGCGAGGACGACCGCGGCGCCGCGCCGGGCGAGCAGACGGGCCGTGGCTTCGCCGATGCCGCCGCTCGCCCCGGTGATAGCGACGCTCTTGCCGTAAAGAGAGAGCACTGCTGCCTCCAAGTAAAGTGGACACGTGTCCGGTGCATGGCTCACCCTACCGGACACGTGTCCACTTAATGCGGACGGAACCTCAGGAGAGACCGATGAGCGCGCCGACGTAGGGCAGGAACGCTCAGCCGGAACTTTCCCAACCGCGAAGCGCCCCTCGCCGAGGTCTACCGGCACGACGTGGAAGAACTCGTGACCGCCGCCTCCGCTCTGCCGGCAGAGCACGAGCCCGTGGAAGCCCTGCGTCACTGGCTCGACCGAGTGCTCGACTACGCCGAGATCGAGTACGGCGTCCTGGCAGCGTTCGAGCCGGCTGCATGCAAGAACTTGTGGCCCACAGCCAGAACCCCATCGACAACGCCCTCGTCACCTGCTGGACGCCGGGGGAGCAGCCGCTTCCATCCGCACGGACGTGGACGCCCGCGCCACCGGGGGCCCGGGATGCCGGTGCGGCGGGTGTGGAAGGCGATGAGCTTGCCGCCCGTGGGTGTGCCGTTGCATTCGAGTGCCTTCGTGAGTGGCACCGCGCTCGCGATCAGCATGCCCCGTCCGGCGGCGCGGGCGACATCCTGAAGGCCCTCAGTGACGGGCCTGGCGATCAAGCTGGACCGCCGCGGCGCGGAGACGCTCTTCCAGGCGCCTGCGGGAGTCGAGCCGGCGTCGGCCTGGCGGCCGTCCAGACCGGCGGACGGGGCGACGTCACGCAGGGGCGCCGAGCGGCGGGTGCTCAAGCACGCGGGGCTTGTACTCGACCAGCTGGATGCGGCCGTCGAAGGTGCGGTGCTCGGTCATGTCGAGGGCGACGTCCGGATAGCCGTCGTAGATGCGTTCTTCGCCCGTGGCCCCGGTGATCACCGGGAACATCACGACCCGGAAGCGGTCGACGAGTCCGGCTCGTAGCAGGGACCGGCACAGGCTGAGGCTGCCGATCGTGCTGAGGAGCCCCGAGCCGCTCGACTTCATGGCGCGGACCGCCTCGACGGCGTCGTCGCGGACGAGCGTGGAGTTGGCCCACGTCAGTGGCTCCTTGAGTGAGGAGGAGAACACGACCTTGGACGCTTGCGTGAGCTCGTCGAGGGACGCCTCTTCTTCGGGTCTGAACTCGTCTTGGCCATTCGGGACCTCGCCTGCGGCGAAGCCCGACATCTGGCGGTAGGTGTTCGCTCCCATCAGGTAGGTGGCCTCGGGCTGCTCGCCGAGCCATGCGAGGTACTCCGGGCCTTCGAGGCCCCAGAATCCGGGCCATCCCTCTCCCGATGCGTGGCCGTCGAGGGAGGTGATGAAGTCGACGAGAAGCTCCGACATGGCGGTGTCCTTTCCTGGGGTGTCACGAGCTTGGACCGGCCGGGAGCCACAAACTCATCGGCCGCGCTGTGGAGTATCGAGAAAACCCAGGACGCTGCAGCCGATCAGGCCGGCGGACGGCACTGCTTCGGAGGGCCCGGCGGTTTGAGTTCTGTCAAAGCCCCAGCTCAGCCCGCCCGCGAACGGCCTCGCAGCCGCAACCGGGGGCCGCTCCCATCGATCGGTCATTGCGTTTTCCGCACGCACCACTCCTGCATCGCGAATCCGTTTCCGCTCTCGTGCGTGGTGTCACCGTCGGCGGATGTCTCGTCTGCTCCTGTCTCCACGGACCGGGCGGTGATGCGGCCCATGGTGGTGCGTCGTCTTCTCGTGCTGGAGGTGGCCGGAGGGCTGGAGACGGTGCATGTGCGGATCGCCGAGGAGACAGCCGGGGTCTCGGTGCGCTCGGCCGGGTGCACCTCTCACGGCAGCGTGAGCACCGCCGCCGCGGCCTCGCACCCCTCCGTCCGACCCTGGCACAGGCGGTCGACGGCGGCGAGACGCCCCTGACCGTCGCCGAGGTGGACTGGACCCGCTTCACCCCGGCGTTCACCTCCGGCAGGCCGGGCGACCAGCCCGGCGACGGAGCCCCCGACTGAGCCGCGGCGGACCCGGGGGCTGGGAGACGCGCTACGCCGACCTGCGGGCAGGCGACCGCCGACCGGGACCCGTCAGACCGCCGACCGGAACCCGTCAGTACGCGTCGCCGTGGACGCGAAGGCCCACCGCTTCCACGGCGGCGCGACCAGGAAACGGGACCCCGACACGGTCCACGACATCGACACGGTGAGCCCGGCTGGGGGCGCCCGATGGGCCTTCACCCGCCTGCCCTTGCCGACCTGTCAGAGGCACGGCGGTTCGCAAGGCGCACTTCCCCACGGGATGTGCCATGCCCCTGTTCGCGTGCGCCCTCTACCTCGTCGGGCTCTCGTGCGCCCCTTGGCCAGGCTTGCTGCGCCGGGGCGAGGGCGAGTTGAGTTGCATGTACAGCACCATCGGCCCGTCGGCCTTTCACACAGGTGCGATCTTTCCCCGTGTTCACGCACTTGGGGCGGGATCACCATGCGTTGCGTACGGTGCACCCGGCTCCCCCAGAGGTTGCGTGCGGCCAGCGGCGGGCTGCAGTGAGTCTCGCGGAAGGAGTGCGGGTATGGCGACGACTCTGCCGGACACCTCCCTGTCGCTGCTGGAACGAGTGGCGGATCCGGGGGTGCTGCGCACGCTGCCCGCGGACCGCCTGCCACACCTGGCCGATGAGATCCGCCGGTTCCTGGTGGCCAAGGTGTGCGCCCGGGGTGGGCATCTGGGCCCGAATCTGGGGATGGTGGAGCTCACCCTGGCCTTGCACCGGGTGTTCGAATCCCCTCGGGACGCGCTCGTCTTCGACATCGGGCATCAGGCATATGTGCACAAGCTGCTGACAGGACGGCAGAAAGGATTCGACACTCTGCGGCAGCCGGGCGGCCTGTCGGGGTATCCCTCGCGGGCGGAGTCGGTGCACGATCTCGTGGAGAACTCCCACGCCTCCACCGCCCTGTCGTATGCGGACGGGCTGGCCGAGGCCCGCGCCCTTGCCGGTGAGAGCGACCGGTCGGTGGTCGCGGTGATCGGCGACGGAGCCCTGGGCGGCGGGATGGCGTTCGAGGCCCTCAACAACCTCGGTGCCGCCCCCGAGCGGCCGGTGATCGTGGTGGTCAACGACAACGGCCGCTCCTACGCCCCCACCACCGGTGCCCTGGCCAAGCATCTGAGCGTCCTCAAGTACGGGGGCGGGGCGGAGGCGTGCCGGAACGTATTCACCGACCTGGGCTTCACCTACTTCGGGCCCGTCGACGGCCACAACACCCGCGAGGTGGAGAGCGTGCTGTGCCGGGCGCGGGCGATGAAGCGGCCGGTGGTGGTGCACGTGATGACCGTCAAGGGCAAGGGACACCGGCCCAGTGAGACGGATCCGTCGGACTGCCTGCACGCCGTCGGCGCCATCGCCCCGGACACCGGCCGCCCCGTCGCCAAGGCGTCGGGTCCGTCGTGGACGAGCGAGTTCGGCCACGCCCTCGCCGAGGCCGCCGCGGCTCATCCCAAGGTGGTGGCCGTGACCGCGGGCATGCTGTTGCCGACCGGGCTCGGCCCGATGAAGGAACGCTTCCCCGAGCGGGTTTTCGATGTGGGGATCGCCGAGCAGCACGCGGTCACCTCTGCGGCCGGGCTGGCGACGGGCGGCCCGCACCCGCTCGTCGCGATCTACGCGACGTTCCTGAACCGGGCCTTCGACCAGGTCGTGATGGACGTGGCGCTGCACCGGCTGCCGGTCACCTTCGTGCTGGATCGGGCCGGCATCACCGGCCCCGACGGGCCGAGCCATCACGGCATGTGGGACCTGGGCCTGCTGTCCATGGTCCCCGGCCTGCGCCTGGCCGCACCCCGGGACACCACACGGCTGCGGCTGCTGCTGGATGAGGCGGTCGCCTGGAGTGAAGGGCCGACCGTGCTGCGCATCCCGAAGTCGAGTGCGGGCACGCCCATTGAGGCGGTGGCATCCATGGACGGCGTTGACGTCCTGTACCGCGGCAAGGGGCGGCCGCTGGATGTGCTGCTGGTGCCGGTCGGGCCCCTCGCGCAGCCGGCCCTGGAGGCCGCCCACGTGCTGCAGACCGAGCATGGCATCGGGTGCACGGTCGCCGACCCCCGCTGGGTCCTGCCCGTCAACCCCGCCCTGGAGTCGCTGGCGGCCCGCCACCGGCTGGTGGTGAGCGTCGAAGACGGCGTGGTCACCGGCGGGGTGGGCACGGCCCTGGCCCAGTGGTGCCAAGACCGCGGCGTCACCACCCCCGTCCACGCGCTCGGTCTGCCCCGTGCCTTCCTCGCGCACGGGTCCCGCCCGGAGCTCTTGACCCAGGCCGGCCTGGACGCCCCCGGTCTCGTGCGCGCCGTGCTGAACGCCACCGCCCACCGGGACGCCGGCCCGGCCGTGCCCCTCCCAGCACAGGGGAGTGCCCGGTGAACTCCATCGACCTCGGCCTGCCCGCCGCGCCGCCGGCGCAGGTGCGGGCACGCCGCCGCCGCACCCGTCAACTGCGCGTCGGGACGGTGCCCGTGGGCGGCGGCGCACCGGTCAGTGTGCAGACCATGACCACCACCAACACCGCCGACGTGGACGCCACTCTCCGACAGATCGCCGAAGTCACCGCGGCCGGCTGCGACATCGTTCGCGTCGCCGTGCCCTCCGCCGACGACGCCCGAACCCTGCCGAAGATCGTGGTGAAATCGCCGATACCGGTGATCGCCGATATTCACTTCCAGCCCCGCCACGTCTTCGCCGCGATCGACGCCGGGTGCGCCGCCGTCCGCGTCAACCCGGGCAACATCAAGAAGTTCGACGACCGTGTGGGCGAGATCGCCGAAGCCGCCACGGTGGCCGGAGCACCGATCCGGATCGGCGTCAATGCCGGCTCGCCCGATCCGCGCCTGCTGGCCAAGCACGGTGCCGCGACGCCGGAGGCCCTGGTGGAGTCCGCTCTGTGGGAGTGCTCTCTGTTCGAGGAACACGGCTTCACCGACCTGAAGATCGCGGTCAAGCACCACGATCCGATGACCGTGATCGCCGCGAACCGGCTCCTGGCAAGCCGCTGCGACTACCCCCTCCACCTGGGGGTGACCGAAGCAGGTCCCGCCTTCCAGGGCGCCATCAAATCCGCCGTCGCCTTCGCCGCCCTGCTCGGCGAGGGCATCGGTGACACCATCCGCGGCTCCCTCTCGGCCGACCCCGTCGAGCAGGTCAAGGCCGCACACCACATCCTGGCCTCTCTCGGGCTGCGGCCCCGGAAGCTGGAGATCGTCTCCTGCCCCGGCTGCGGCCGCCTCCAGGTCGACATCCACCAACTCGCCGCCCGGGTCGAGGCCGCTTTCGACGGGTTTCCCCACCCCCTGCGCATCGCCGTGATGGGCTGCGTCGTCAACGGGCCCGGCGAATCCCGCGAAGCCGACCTGGGGGTCTCCTGCGGCAACGGCAAAGGCCAGATCTTCGTACGCGGTCGGGTCGTCCGCACGGTCGCTGAACACCGGGTCGTCGACACGCTGGTGGAAGAAGCCCTCACCCCGGCCGGCTCATCCGCACCGGACACCGTCGAGGAGACGTCATGACCACCCCTGGCACGTCCCCCCTCCGGGTGCTGCTGGCCGAACCGCGTGATTGCTGCGCGGGCGTGGACCGTGCGGTCACCGTGGTCGAGAACGCACTGAAGAAGTACGGGCCGCCTGTCTACGTGCGCAAACAGATCGTCCACAACACCCACACCGTGGCCCGCCTGGAGACGCAAGGAGCCGTGTTCGTCGCGGAGGTGGACCACATCCCCGACAAGAGCATCGTCGTCTTCTCCGCCCACGGCATCGCCCCCGCCGTACGCAACGAAGCCAAAGCCCACGGCCTGGCAACCATCGACGCCACCTGCCCGCTGGTGTCCAAAGTCCACCAGGAAGCCCAGCGGTACGCCCGCGACGGATACGACATCCTCCTGATCGGACATGCCGGGCACGAGGAAGTCATCGGCGCCATGGGCCACGCCCCTGACCGTGTGCACGTGGTCACCGGACCCGACGACATACCCCACCTGCGGGTACGCGACGAGCAGCGAGTGGTGTGGCTGTCCCAGACCACCCTGTCCGCCGACGAGACCAGGACGACTGTCGCCGCGCTCCAAGAGCGCTTCCCCGCTCTGCTCTCGCCCCCCGGCGACGACATCTGCTACGCCACCCAGAACCGGCAGCAGGCAGTGAAGCGTCTCGCGGCCGGGGCCGACCTGATCCTCGTCGTCGGCTCGCCGAACTCCTCCAACTCCGTCCGCCTGGTGGACACGGCGCTGGCCGCGGGAACACCAGCGGCCCATCTGGTCGACACAGCGGACGACATCGACGAAGCCTGGCTGGCCGTCGCCCGGACGGTGGGCGTGACCTCAGGCGCATCCGTTCCGGACCTGCTGGTCACACAGGTCCTCGACCGGCTGGCCGCACACGGCTACAGGCAGGTGGACGTGGTACCTACAGCGCGGGAGACGGCTCACTGCGCGCTCCCACAGGAACTGCGCCGGACCGCCCAGCACCCGGACCGCACCGGACAGTTGACGCCCCTGCCCGGACTGTCCCGCATCCGTGCGGCGACCGACGCCATCATCTCCACGCTCCTGGAGCAGGAAGCCCCCGCGATGCGGGCGCTGGGGCTGGACGAGCACGCCGATACGCTGCGCACCTTCCTGATCGGTGACGGCGGTAAGCGGATGCGGGCACTGTTCTGCTACTGGGGCTGGCGCGGGGCCGGCGGCTCCGGATCGGCCGAAGCAGTCCAGTACGCGGCGGCGGCCCTGGAAGTGAACCACTCCGCCTTCCTCATCCACGACGACCTGATCGACCGCTCCGAACTGCGCCGTGGCCGGCCCGCTCTGTACCGGCACTTCGGCGCTCACCACGCCGCACACCAGTGGGGCGGATCCGCCGACGCCTACGGGAGTGCGGCGGCGGTGAACCTGGGCGACCTGTGCTTCGACTGGGCCCGCGACCTCCTCAACCGCTGCGCCGACGGCGCATGCCTGCACCAGGTCCTCGACATCTATCGGCGCATGTACACCGACGCCGTCTACGGCCAGGTACTTGAGGCCCAGATCCAGGCGGACCAGGACTTCCGGCTCGAACGGTGCCTGGCCGTCGCCACGCACAAGGCGGCCCGCTACATGATGGCACCACCCCTGCGCATCGGCGCGGCCGTCACCGGTGCGGACCAGGAGGTCCACGCGGCTTACCAGACGTTCGGAAGCGCACTCGGCGAGGCATACCAGCTCCGCGACGACCTGCTGGGCGCCTTCGGCACGCCGAGCGTGACCGGCAAGCCCAACCTGGATGACCTGCGCGAAGGCAAACCCACGGTGCTGTTCGCCACGGCCCTGCGCACCGCGACGCCCCTCCAGCGCGACAAGCTCCTGAGCTGCTACGGAGACCCCGGCCTGGACACGGACGCCGCGGACGAACTGCGCGCATTGCTGCACGAGACCGGGGCGCCCGCCCAAGTCGAGGAGAGGATCCGCACCCGAAGCCGCGAGGCCGCCCGCGCCCTGAAGGTCGCACCGATCACTGGCGAGGCCCGAACCGCCCTCAACACCCTTGCCGCTCAGGCCCTCTACCGGGAGCGCTGACCAGCGACAGCACACACAGCACACAGCTACCCGAAACGGAGCCCCCGCCATGTCCGTCGACCACGCCGTGCAACTGCGCACCCACCTTGAGCAGGCCGCCTTCAACTACTACGACAACAAGCGCAACGACCCCATCAACCTCGCCCTCGGCGACACCGACGGCTTCTACCACCATCACTTCGCCGTCGGTGACTTCGACCACCGGTTCCTGGAGCTGGACGGCGAGGAGCGCGAGCAGGCCATCAACGCCGAACTGCACCGCATGGAAACCCGCCAGGTCCGCACAGTCACCGAAATCCTGGAGCCGGTCCCGCGCACGGCACGCATCCTTGACGGAGGTTCCGGACGGGGAGGCACCGCGCTCTTGCTGCACCAGGCATTCGGCTGCCGGGTCGACGGCGTCAACATCTCCCGCTACCAGAACACCTTCGCCCGCGAGCAGGCCACCCGGCACGGCTGTGCGGACATGGTCCACTTCCACGACCGCAACATGGCCGCAACCGGCTTCCCGGACGAGAGCTTCGATTGCGTCGTCACCAACGAGACCACCATGTATGTCGACCCGCACGAGACCTTCGCCGAGTTCGCGCGCCTCCTCAAGCCGGGGGGCCGCTACGTGATGCTGACCTGGTGCACCAACGACGCCCTCACCACAAAGCCGGCCGAAGTACAGGCCATCGACGAGCACTACCACTGCCACACCCACCGCCGCGTCACCTACCTGCGGGCCGCGATCGACGCCGGCCTGATCCCGTACCAGGTCGATGACCTCACCCGGCCCGCCATCCCCTACTGGGTGCTGCGCAGCCACTCCAAGCTCGCCACCGGCATCGAGAAGCCCTACCTGGACGGCTACCGAGGCGACCGCGTCAACTACATCCGCATCGCCGCCCGCAAGGGCGCGGGCGCCCGGTGAACCGACCGCGCCGACGTCCAGTACTGAGCGCCTACCGCCGACGCGACCGTCGTCGTGTCGCCTGACGCCGCCTTCGGAGGATCCGACCATGGACAGCCCGCCGGCATCCCCAGCTCCCGTTCCTGAGGCCATCGAGCGCGCACGCACCTTCGCCCGGCCCGCGCTGGAACAGTCCGTGGGGCGCTTGCACCCCGATCTCGCGCGGGTATGCGGCTACTACTTCGGGTGGTGCGACGCCGAGGGCACACCCACCCACGGGAGGGGCAGCCGCTCCCTGCAGGCGTGCATGGTGATGCTCGCTGCCGAAGCCTCGGGAGAAGACCCCCACGTTGCCCTTCCGGGCGCCGTTGCGGTCGAACTCCTCCACAACTTCACCCTGCTGCACGACGACATCATCGACGGCGACACCATCCGCCGGGGGAGGCCGGCCGCCTGGGTCACGTTCGGGACGGGCACCTCACTGCTCGCCGCCGATGCCTTGTGGGCCGCGGCCTTCTCGGCCCTCATCGAGGTGCCGGGCACTGCCGGCCGGGCCACGGCGAGCGCGCTGAACACATCGATGGGCGTCATCATCAACGCCGTGGCCGGCGAGGCCGTCTTCGACCGCACCCCGGCTGCCGAGGTCGACGTCGACGCCTATCTGGCCATCTGCGAGACCAAGGGCGGCGAGCTCCTCGGAACCGCGGCCACCGTCGGCACGCTGCTCGCAGGCGGCCCGGCAGCCCAGGCCCGTTCGCTGCGCGAGGCCGCACGTCACGCCGGAGCCGCCTGGCAGGCCACCAACGACCTGGAGAACATCTGGGGAAACGCGGCGCTGGTCGGCAAGCCCGGCTTCCAGGACCTGCGACAGCGCAAGCACACGCTCCCCGTCATCGCCGCCCTCCAAAGCGGACATCCCGCCGCGCGCGCCCTGAGGGGCCTCCTGGAGAAGGAGGAACTGGACGAGGCGGACCTCACGCGCGCAGCCGACCTCATCGAAGAATCCGGTGGCCGGGCCTTTACCGAACAGATAGCCCAGGGCCGTCTCGCGCGCGCACTCGGCACGCTCGCCGACATGCGTCTTCCCGACCCGGCGCACCGAAACCTCGCCGACCTCCTGGACTTCACCGTCACCCGGCGCCCCAGGACACCATCCGGCAAGAAGTGAACATCGCTGTGCCAGACCAGGAGACAGCAACATGTCACAGACCACCTCCTTGACGATTCCCCTGCCCCGGCACCCGGTGCCGTCCGGGCTCGAAGATGTACGCAAGGCGCACCTGGACTGGTTGCACGGCCACGGCCTGCTGGCATCGGATACCGCCACTGAGCAGTATGTACGCTCCCGAGTTGCCGACGTCGCCGCCTACACCGACCCGTACAGCCGGGACCTGCTGCTGTCCTACAACGTGATCGGATGGATCTTCCTGCACGACGACTGGATGGACACCTCAGCCGCCGACCGCATGGCAGACCATGCGGTGACCGCGGAACTCATCAGCATCCTGCACCGGCCCGTCACTCCGGCCTGCCCGGTCACTGCGGCCTTCGCCGACCTGTGGGAGCAGCTCCAGGCCGGTATGTCGGAAGCCTGGTGCCGGCGCACGGCGTGGCTGTGGCAGGAGTACTTCCACGCAAACCTCGCGGAGGCGGCCAACCGCCGCGGTGGCAGCGACCTGACCAGCGAGGAACACGTATGGGTCAAGGACAGGGCCGTCGCCGCCCATGTGATGTATGCGGTTGCCGAACGCACCGGCGACTTCGAAATCGGCGCTGATGTGTGGCATGCCAGCTATCTCGGCAGGCTGCGCCACCACGCCACCCGTCACATGGTCCTGCTGAACGACATCCAGTCCTTCAGGTGCGACGAGGCCGATGCACGCGTCAATCTCGTCTCGCTCGTGATGCGGGAAAGGGGCCTGACTTTCCCGCAGGCTCGTGAAGAAGTCAGCAGGGACGCTGAGTGGCACGTGCATCAGCTGTGTGCGCTCGGCACCGAGCTGTCCAGCTTCTGCGACCGTCTGCAACTTCCCGCCACAACGCGCGAAAACATCAACCGGCACCTGGATTCCTTGCTCTGCTGGGTCCGCGGCTCCTACGACTGGTACGACATCACATGCCGCTACTCACTGACGGAGTCCCGGTAGATTCGCGGTGAAGAAGAGGATGCCGGAGGCGACCGCCATGTTTCTGTTTATGCTGTCAGGCGCTCTGCTCTCGGCCATGCTCTGGTACGCGTTCTCCGTACGCCAAGGCTTCCGGGCAGGCCAGGCTCGCGCTGCGAGCAGTCAGTAGGTCCCCACAAGCGCAGCAATTCTTGGCTCCGGAATCGGTGGGCTGAGCGCAGCTGCGGCGCTCTCCAAACGGTTCGATCATGTCACGATTTTCGACCGCGATGAGCTGAGGGGGAGCAATGTCAGGCATGGCGGGATCCCAGCCGTTCTGCTGTCGGAGTTCCAGGCAGAGCTCTTCGGGAGTACCCTGAAGAGTATCCCCATGGACTTGCGGATGATTCTGGCGAGTCGCCCTTTCCTTGGGACTCGCCTGAGGGGACAGGTTACTGGATTAGAAAATGTTACCCTCATCGACCGGGCAGAGGCAGTCGGGTTGGAAGTATCACGATGCGGCCATCGAGTCACGGGTATGCATCTATTCGAGGAAAACTCACCCCAAGGTGAAATCGTGCAATGCGATCTGGTTATCGATGCCATGGGGCGTTCCGGCCGGACCGCAACCTGGCTTGCATCCATGGGCTACCCCAAACCTCCTGAGAGCAGAACGCACATCGACATCGCATACGCCAGCCGGCACTATCACCTGCTGCCAGATGCGTTCGGCGCGACCAAGTTCTTCCTGGTAGGTCCTCGTCCGGATCGCCCTCGTGGGGTGATGTTTGCCACCCAGGAGAACAATCGGTGGGTGCTCTCACTGCAGGGATACAAAAAATCGAACCGTCCCCCTGCAACTCCGCAAGAATTCTATTCCTTCGCTCGCGGTCTACCCCCGTCAGAGGTCACCTCGGTCCTCGACAAGGTAGAACCTCTCGATGAAATCAAAGGCTTCCGCTTCCCCGTCGTGCTGCGGCGAAAATACCACAGTCAAGGCACTCGACATGACGATGAACCCTCTGCAACTTCTGCGACCGGACCTCCTTCTCCCCGTGCTCCTCGCCAACCGCAGGACGGGAACAGCGTGAGGGGCCACGACGCAACTCTGCCTCACTCCGGCAGATTGGTGCGTTTCGTGATCGGGTTTGTAAAGCTAACGGCCCTGTCTCGCATGCGGTGGTGACGGAGCGTCGTGATAGGTCGTTGACATTCGTTGTGGGTTCTCGGCCCACGGCAGGCCCCAGCGTCGGAAATTCGAGCCTGACTGCCTGTGATTGATATTGATCTTGCATTTTAAGGAGAGTGCGCGATGACCAGGGATGACTGCATCATCGAAATGCGTGGCCATAGCCGTGGTGCGATGAACTGCGATCCCTTGGAAGTGTGAGATGAGTGGTGGTGCGTCGTTTTCTCGTGCTGGAGGTGGCCGGAGGGCTGGAGACGGTGCATGTGCGGATCGCCGCGGAGACAGCCGGGGTATCGGTGCGCATGGTGTGGTGCTGGGCGGTGGTGACG
>NZ_JAAKZZ010000759.1 GCF_011045075.1 Streptomyces boncukensis | reverse complement strand
CGGTCGCCGTCACCGCGGCGCGCCGGGCCGACGAGCTCGGCGCGCTGCTGGAGCGCCGGGGCGCGGACGTCCTGCACGCCCCCGCGCTGCGCATCATCCCGCTCTCCGACGACGCGCAGCTGCGGAACGCCACCCGCGAGGTGACGGCCCGCGCCCCGGACACCGTCGTGGCCACCACCGGGATCGGCTTCCGGGGCTGGATGGAGGCCGCCGACGGCTGGGGCGAGGGCGAGGCGCTGCGCGCCGCGCTGTCCGGCTCCGAACTGCTGGCCCGGGGCCCCAAGGCGTGCGGGGCGATCCGCGCGGCCGGGCTGAAGGAGGCGTGGTCCCCCGCGTCCGAGTCGTCCAGCGAGGTCCTGGAGCGGCTGCTGGCGGCGCCGGACCTCGCCGGCCGCCGGATCGCCGTACAGCTGCACGGCGAACCGCTGCGCGACTTCATCGACGCGCTGCGCTGCGCGGGCGCCGAGGTGGTGCCGGTACCGGTGTACCGGTGGACGGGCCCCGCCGACTCCACCCGCCTCGACCGCCTGATCGACGCGGTGGCCGCGGGCGGCGTCGACGCGGTGACCTTCACCAGCGCCCTGGCCGCCGCCGGGCTCTTCGCGCGGGCCGACGAGCGGGGGAGGGCGGCGGAGCTGGTGGCGGCGCTGCGCACCCGCACCCAGGCGTCCTGCGTCGGCCCCGTCACCGCCGCGCCGCTGCTGGCGCGGGACATCCCCGCGTACTGGCCCGAGCGCTTCCGCATCGGCGCCCTGGTGCGGCAGCTCGCCGAGCGCCTCCCCGCCGCCGCGCCCCGGCTCCCGGTCGCGGGGCACCGGCTGGAGGTCCGCGGCACGGCGGTCGTGCTGGACGGCGAGCTGCGCCGCGTCCAGCCGGGGCCGATGGCCGTCCTGCGGGCCCTGGCGCACCGCCCCGGCCAGGTGTTCCCGGCCTCGGAGCTGCTGGTGGAGCTGCCCGGCGGCGGACTGGACGCGCACGCGGTGGAGGCGGCGGTCGCCCGGCTGCGCGGCGCGCTGGGCGCGCCGGGCGTGGTGCAGACGGTCGTGAAGCGCGGCTACCGGCTGGCCTTGGACCCGGGCGACTGCGCGGTCCCGTGAGCGGTCCCGCGATCCGAGAGGCGACAGGGAGAGAGGGCGACATGAGCGTGCTGCTCGTCCTGCACGGCACCCGGCACCCGGACGGGGCGCGCACCGCGCGGCTGCTCGCCGCCCGCACGGCCGCGCGGCTGGACCGCCCCGTGGAACTGGCGTACGCGGACGTGCGCGGGCCGACCGTCGCCCAGGCGCTGGCCCGCGTCGGCGCGGGCCCGGTGACGGTCGTCCCCGCGTTCCTGGCGTCCGGCTACCACGTACGCGTCGACATCCCGGAACAGCTGCGCGCGGCCGGCCGCGCGCCCGACGCGACGGTGACCGCGCCGCTCGGGCCCAGCCCGGAACTGCTGCCCGCGCTCGCCGACCGCCTCGCGGAGGCGGGGGTCCGGGAGGGCGACGCGGTGCTGCTCGCGGGGGCCGGCACCGCGGACCCGTCGGCGCGCGGCGAGGTCGCGGGCGTGGCGGCCCGGCTGGGGCGGCTGCTCAGCCGTCCGGACCCGGTGCCGGTCGGCTGGGCGGCGACCGCCGGGCCGAGCGTCGCCGAGGCCGTGGCCCGGCTGCGCGCCGCGGGGGCCCGGCGGGTCGCGGTGGCCTCGTGGCTGCTCGCCCCCGGGCTCTTCGCCGACCGGGTGCGCGCCTCGGGCGCGGACGCGGTGGCCGCGCCCCTGGCCGGCCATCCGGCGGTGGTCTCCCTGCTGGCGCGCAGGGCGCGGGCCGGCGCGGCGGACGGCGTCGGCGTCACGGCGCCGGCCGGGGCGCCCGCTCCGCCGGGGGCGTACCGTGCCAGCGCCATGTGCTGAGCCGGGGGCGCCCCGGCAGCTCGCCCCGCCCGGTGGCCCACAGCAGGGTCGGCCAGGGCGGCGTGTCCGCGGGAGCGTCCGGGAACAGCCGCGCGAGCACCCGGGAGCACGGCGCGGCGGGCGGCTCCCAGCCGGGGCCCAGGCCGTCCAGCAGGTCGTGGGTGTGCACCAGGGTCTCCACGGTGCCCATCGCGGCGAAGCCGTCCGGGTCGGAGGCGCCGAAGGTGTGGTGTGCGCGGATGTCCGGCGGCGCCGTCCGCACCATGGCGACCAGCAGCGCGCCGCCGGCCTCCAGCACCTGGAGCAGCCCGGCGGCCCCGGCCGCCGGATCGGCGTGCACCGCGTTCGCGGGCCCGCCGGGGCGCCGGCTCTCCCAGCGGAACGGCACCGGGGCGTGCGGCGGCGGGTTGCGGGGGCCGAGCTGGACGGCGTATGCGAAGAGGTCGTCGGCGAGGTGCTCGACGGTCTCCCAGCGGTCCCACTCCAGGGAGCCGGCCGGACGGCCGCGCTCCCAGGCCGCGTCCGGGGCCTTGCGGAGGGCGGTGAGCGCGAGCTGGAGGGTGTGCGCCAGGTCGTCGGCGAAGGATGACATGGCGGGAACGGTAACCCTCGCGGTGTCCGGGGCACCTGGCGTTTTCGCATCCCGGCCGGCAGGGGCGCGGGGCGCCCGGCCGCAGGGCAGGTGCCCGGAGGGGAGACTGTCTCTTA
>NZ_JAAKZZ010000758.1 GCF_011045075.1 Streptomyces boncukensis | reverse complement strand
CCGGGAATCCCGTCCCGAATACCTCATGTCAGGACGACGCAGCCCCGCCTCTCCAGCTCGGCGCAGAGTGCGGGCTCGGGCTCGCACGCGTTCCAGCGCAGATCGAGCTTCTCCAGCGCGGGCATCTGCGCGACCCAGTCCGGCAGCCGGGTGAGGCGGTTGGCGCGCACGTCGAGCTGGCGCAGAGCGGGGAGGCGGGCCAGTGCCTCCGGCAGTTCCGTGAGGGCGTTCTCCCGCAGTTCGAGATGGCGCAGCCCGGTGAGTGCGGAGACGGACGGCGGAAGCCCCGTCAGCCGGTTGCCGCGCAGCCACAGCTCGCGCAGGGCGCCGAGCCGCCCGATGCCGTCCGGCAGCGCGGTCAGCCGGTTGTGCCGCGCCCGCAGTTCGGTCAGCGCGGTCATGCCGCCCAGGGAATCGGGCAGCGCGCCGAGGGGGTTCTCGCCGACGTTGAGATAGCGCAGCCGGGTCAGCCCGCCCAGCGACTCCGGGAGCCGGGTGAGCTCGTTGTCGTGCAGATAGAGGCAGCCGCTCAGCCCGGTCAGGCCGCCGAGTTCGGCGGGCACCGAGGTGAGCCTGTTGTGCCCGAGGTCCAGCGTGGTCAGCCGGCGCAGCCGCCCGATCTCGGCCGGGACGTGCGTGAGCCCGTTCTCGGCGAGGATGAGCACCTGGAGACCGGTGTCCTGCCAGACCGATTCGGGTATGGCGCCGAGCTGTTCGCGCCAGAGGTCGAGTGTGCGCCGCACAGGGGTCCCACGTCCCTTCCCCGGTGGATTCGGTCTCCCATTGGACCTCATCGGGCGGGGTTTGTCAGCGTGTTTCCCGGAAACCCTCGAAGAGCAAAAGGGATGCCGGAACGCAGGGGAATGGCGGTCGGTCGAGTAAGTCGAGTATTTCGTCTTGGCGATTCGTCGTACGGACATCTAGGATCGGCATTCAACGCCTCTGTGTATCAAGCTGAAGGAACCTCATGGCTCAGAGAGTAATCACCATCGTCACCGATGACCTCACCGGGGAAGAGTCGACTGACGCGCAGACGCATATCCTGGCCGTGGACGGCGTTCAGTATGAGATCGACCTCGCGCCCGACTCCTATGACAAGCTGATGGAGGCTCTCAACCCGTTCCTGACATCCGGAAGGCGGCTGCGGCGAAGCCGGACCGGCGGCCCGGCCGCCGCGGGCAAGCGCTCCCAGGGCGCCGAGGACACGGCGAAGATCCGTACCTGGGCCAGGGAGCAGGGGTACGAGGTCAGCGACCGCGGCCGGGTCCCCGCCAACATCCGTGAGGCATTCGAGAAGGCCCACTGAGCGGTCCCCCGGGCCCCCTGGGGCGCGAGCGGGCTCTCCGGCGCCCCGGCTCCCGCCCAGGGTGTCCCGGGCCCGCGGCAGCCGCAGGGCCTCCCGCCGCACGGGGCCGGCCGGCGCGGGCACCGTGGTGCGCTTTCCGGCCAAAGACCGCGTTCCCCGGCTAGCCGCGCCCCCGCGGCCGTCAGTAGGTTCCTCTGCTCCAGGGTCCATGTGCCGTGCGCTGCCGTGGGGTTCGTACCGGCGGTCCGCGGACGGGCCCTGGAGCTGCCGCGCGGCCGGGGGATCAGGGGGCCCCGTCGCCGTCCGGCAGGGCCCCGGGCCGGTACTCCGCGCCCGGGGCCCTGCGCGTACGCACACCGGTCCGCGCCGGCTCCGCACCCGGCCGCCCCGCGAGGAGGAACCGTGCCCTACGCGAACGTCAACGACACCCGGCTGTACTACGGGGACCAGGGGACAGGGCAGCCGCTCGTCCTGCTGCACGGCTGGGGGACCTGCGGGGAGGTGTGGCGCGCGCAGCAGGAGGAGTTCGCCCGGGACCACCGGGTGGTCACGGTGGACTGGCGGGGCTGCGGACGCTCCGGGCGCCCGGCCGAGGGCAACAGCCTCGCCGGCAACGCGGAGGACGTCCTCGCCCTGGCGAACGCGCTGGACCTGGCGCGGCCGGTGCTCGTCGGCTGCTCGGCCGGGGCCGCGATCGTGCTGGAGGCGGCCCGCCGCGCGCCCTGGCTGATCCGCGCCGTGGTGGCCGTGGACGGGCCGGGGCACTGGCCCGCCGAGCGCAAGGCGGAGCAGTTGCGCGAGCTGCGGCAGGCGCTGCGCGAGGACCGCGCGGGGACGGTCCGCGCGTGGGTCCCGGCCTGGTACGGGCCGCTGGCCGATCCGTCCTGGGTGGACTGGACGGTGCGGCGGATCCTGGAGTCCTCCGAGCACATCGACGAGATCCTCACCGACGCGGTCCGGCACAACCCCCGGGAGAGCATCGGGGAGCTCACGGTGCCCAGCGTCTTCATCCACGGGAAGCTGGACGCGGAGATCCCCGCCGAGGCGTCCGAGACCCTCGCCGCGCTCGCCCCGCGCGGCGAGCTGCATCTGATGGAGGCGGCGGGGCATATGCCGCACACGGAGCAGCCCGCGGAGTTCAACGCGCTGCTGCGGTCGGTGCTCGTGCGTCTCGCCGGCGGCTAGGCGGTGTCTTCAATTGATCTTGGATGGTGGATCATGGTCGGGTGATACGTCGCCATGAACTGTCTGATGCGGAGTGGGAGTTCGTTCGGCCGCTGCTGCCCGCCTCCTTGCGGGGGCGCAAG
>NZ_JAAKZZ010000757.1 GCF_011045075.1 Streptomyces boncukensis | reverse complement strand
CCCGGGCGCCGCGCGCTCCGACTCCCCCGGCCCCGGCCGTGCCGGGCCCCCGTCCGCCACCGGTCTCGCCGAGCGGCTGGAGCACGAGGTCACCGAGCGCGGGGGCTACCGGCATCTGAAGGCCCTCCAGCGCCTCACCGACCGGTACGGCGGGACCCGCGCCGCCGGGACGCCCGGCTACGCCGCGTCCGCACGGTATGTGAAGAAGCAGCTCACCGCCGCCGGGTACCGCGTCCGCTACCAGCGCTTCAGCTTCCCCGACTTCGAGCCCGTCACGGAGACCGCCCGCGCGACCGGGCCCGCGCGCCGGACGCTGCACCCGCTGATGGCCCAGTTCAGCGCCTCCACGCCGAAGGGCGGGCTGCGCGCGCGGCTCGCCGTCGTGCCGGGCCCCGGGTGCGCCGCCGGGGAGTACGCACAGGCGGCGGCCCGGGGCCGGATCGCGCTGGTGGCGGGCGGCTCGTGCTCGCTCGCCCGGAAGCAGAAGACCGCGCACGCGGCCGGAGCGCGGGCCGTGCTGCTGAACATCGGCGCGCCGGGGGCCGACGCGAACATCCGGTTCTTCGTCGTCCCCCGCGAGGACGCCCGTGTCCCCACCGCCGTGCTGTCCCGCCGGGAGAGCGAGCAGCTGACCGCCGACGCCGCCACGGGGCGGCCGGTGGAGCTCGATCTCACGCTCCGGGGGCGGCACATGCGGACCAGCTCCTTCAACCTGCTGGCCGACACGCCGACGGGCGACCCCGACCGCACGGTGGTCCTCGGCGCGCACCTGGACGGCGCGCGCGAGGGGCCGGGCATCAACGACAACGCGACCAGCGCGGCGATGGTCCTGGAGACGGCGCTGCGGCTGGCCCCGCACCTCGACCAGGTGCGGCACCGGGTGCGGTTCGCCTGGTGGGGCGCGGAGGAACTGATCGTGCAGGGCTCCCAGCACTACGTGGACGCGCTGACGCCCGCCGAGCTGCGCGGCCACGCGCTGAACCTCAACTTCGAGATGATCGGCTCCCCGAACTTCGCGCGCATGGTCCACGACGGGGACGACAGCGACGGCACCGGCGCGGGCCCCGGGCCGCCGGGCTCGGACACCATCGAGCGGGAGCTGGCCGGCCACTTCGCCCGGCAGGGCCTGCCGACGGCGAGCCGGGACCTCGACGGGCGCTCGGACTACGCGCCGTTCATGGCCGCGGGGGTCCCGGTCGGCGGGGGCATGGGCGGTTCCAACCAGCTCAAGACCCCCCGGTGGCAGCGCCTGTTCGGCGGTGCGGCCGGGCAGTGGCTCGACCCGTGCTACCACCAGGTGTGCGACCGGATCGAGCATGTCGACCGCGCGCTGTTCGGCCAGTTCGGCAAGGCGATGGCCCATGTGACGGGCCGCTTCGCAGAGGACCTGGCAGGCATCCCGGACGCGGCGCACCGCAAGGGGCCGGCCGCCGCCCCGGGCCGCTGAGGGGGCTCTTCAGCCCCGGCTCCGGGCGCCCGGCAGACCGCCCAGTACCAGGGCGCAGGCGGCGACCGCGCACACGCCGGTCCAGCCCCAGTGGCCGAAGGCGACCCCGCTCAGCGCGGAGGCCGCGGCGCCGCCGGCGAAGGCGGCCACCACGTACCCGGTGTTGGCCGCCGCGGGCGTCGCCGTGGCGGCCAGGGCGCGGGACTGGTTGGCGACCTGCCCGGCGACCAGGCCGGCGTGGACGAGGACGGCCGCCGCGCACAGGGCCCACAGCTGGTGTCCGCCGAGCCACCACAGCGGCAGCCACAGCACGGCCAGCGCATAGGTGCCGCGCACCACGCGGCGCGCGCCGAGGCGGTCCACCAGGCTGCCGGACAGCGGCGCGACCACGCTCGCCGCCAGTCCGAAGAGGCCGAACAGCCCGGCCGCCCCGGTCGTCAGGTGGTACGGCTCGCCCGTCAGCAGCAGCACCAGGGAGGTCCACAGGGCGCTCCACGCGCCGAACAGCCCGCCCTGCCGCAGGCAGGCGCGCCGCAGCTCGGCGGAGCCGGCCAGCGCGCGGCCGGTGCGCAGCACGCCGTGCAGCGGGTTCGCTGTGGCCGCGTGGCCGGCGCGCCCCGGCTCGGCCGGCAGCGCCGCGGCCGTCAGGACGCCGACGGCGGCGGTGAGCAGCCCGGTCGCGAGGAAGACGACGCGCCAGCCGTACGCCTGCGCCGCCGCGCCGCCCAGCACCCGGGCCGCCACCACGCCGGTGAACAGTCCGGCCATCAGCACGCCGATGTGCCGGCCGCGCCGTCCGGCCGGGGCGCGCCCGGCGACGAGCGGGACGAGCAGTTGGGGGACGACGGAGGCGGCGCTGGCGGCGAAGACGCCGACGCCGAGCAGCGCGGCGCCCGGCGCGGCCGAGGCGGCGGCCATGGTGCCGCCCACGCCGAGCGCGAGCGCGGCGACCGCCTTGCGGCGGTGTGCGGTGTCGCCGAGCGGGGCGAACAGCAGCAGCCCGGCCGCGTAGCCGAGCTGGCCGACGGCCGCGATCCAGCCCACCCCGGACGCCGCGGTGCCGAAGCTGTCCGCGATCAGGCCGAGCAGCGGCGCGGCGAGGTAGATGTTGGCGACCGTGACGGCGGTGCACAGCGCGATCAGGGCCAGCAGCGCGGGCGGGGTGCCGGGG
>NZ_JAAKZZ010000756.1 GCF_011045075.1 Streptomyces boncukensis | reverse complement strand
CAGCCCACCCTCCCCGCGCCCGACGCCGAGGCCGCCGTCGCCGCCGCGCGCCGCCTCGGCTTCCCGGTCGCCCTCAAGGCCACCGCGCCCCATCTGCGGCACCGCGCCGACCTCGGCGGCGTGCGGCTCGACATCGCGGGCGAGGCCGGGCTGCGGCGCGCGTACGGCGAGCTGACCGCCGCCCTCGGCACCCCCGGCGAGCTGCGGCCCGTGGTGCAGTCCATGGCGCCGCGCGGGGTCGGCACCGTGGTGCGCGCGGCCGTCGACCCCGGCATCGGGGCCGTCCTCTCCTTCGGTCTGGCAGGAACGCCGTCCGACCTGCTAGGCGACGTCGCGCACCGGCTGGTTCCGGTCACGGACCGCGACGCCGCGGGCCTGGTGCGGGCCATCCGCACCGCACCGCTGCTGTTCGGCTGGCGCGGCGCCGAACCGGCGGACACGGCGGCCCTGGAGGAGGTGCTGCTGCGGGTCTCCCTCCTGGTGGACGACCACCCGGAGGTCGTCCGGGTGGAGCTGGATCCGGTGGTGGTGGCCCCGCGCGGGGTCACCGTCCTGAACGCGGTCGTCCGGGTGGCCCCTCCGCCGCCCCGCCCGGACCTCGGGGCCCGCCGCCTTCCGGCGTACTGAGCGCCAGGCGTCCGGCCGGTGCGCCCTCCGGGGGCGGTCCCCGCGAGCCGGGCTCCCTCGGGGCCGACCGGGGCCGGGATCACCGGGTTGGCCCGTAGGATGGCGGCATGGCGAAGACCGGTACGACGACACAGGGGCTGCGCGCGGCGATCGAGCGCAGCGGCTACTACCCGGCGCTGGTGGCCGAGGCCGTCGAGGCCGCGGTGGGCGGGGAGCCGGTGGATTCCTACCTCGTGCACCAGGAGACGACGTTCGACTCCAACGAAGTCCGCCGCCATGTCACCGTGCTCGTCCTCACCGGCACCCGGTTCCTCGTCAGCCACACGGACGAGCAGGCCGCCGACGGCACCTCCCCCTCGCCGTACGCCACCACCTCCACCGAGTCCGTGAAGCTGGAGCGGATCTCCTCCGTGGTGCTCTCCCGCGTCGTGGCCAACCCGGAGTCGTACACTCCGGGCGCCCTGCCCCGCGAGGTGGTGCTCACCATCGGCTGGGGCGCCGTCTCCCGGCTGGACCTGGAGCCCGCCACCTGCGGCGACCCCAACTGCGAGGCGGACCACGGCTACACCGGCTCCTCCACCGCCGACGACCTGTCCCTCCGGGTCAGCGAGGCGGGCGACGGGCCGGACACCGTGCGGCAGACCCTCACCTTCGCGCAGGCGCTCTCCGAGGCGACCGCGGGCACCGGCGTCGGGCCGGCGCGGTGACCCGAGGGCACACCGGCGGCGTCCCGGACACCCGGCCGCCCGGTGCGCAGTGCGCGCCCGCACGGCCCGGCGAGCCGCTCGACCCCCGCACCGCGCCGGTGCCGCGCTACGGCACCGGCTCCCTGACCGATCTGCTGCCCACCCTCGCCGCCGGGCTCGGTGTGCCCGGCATGGACGCGCTGTCGCCGGGGCTGCCGCTGCGGCCCGCCGACCGGGTGTGCGTCTTCCTCGTCGACGGCCTGGGCTGGGAGGCCCTGCGGGCCCACCCGGACGAGGCGCCGTTCCTCACCTCGCTGCTGCCCAGCTCGCTCAGCGGCGCGGGGGAGCCGCTGACCGCGGGATTCCCCTCGACCACCGCCGCCTCGCTGGCCTCCGTCGGCACCGGGCTGCCGCCCGGCGCGCACGGCCTGCCCGGCTACACGGCGCTGAACCCGGAGACCGGCGAGCTGATGAACCAGCTGCGCTGGCAGCCCTGGACCGACCCGTACGCCTGGCAGCCGCACCCCACCGTCTTCCAGGCCGCGCATGCCGCCGGAGTGGCCACCAGCCAGGTGACGGCGCCGCACTTCGAGCAGACCCCGCTCACCAAGATCGCGCTGTCCGGCGGCGCGTTCGCCGGAGTGCTGCCCGCGGAGGAGCGGATGGACCAGGCGGCGGCCCGGCTCGCCGCGGGCGACCGCGCGCTCGTCTACACGTACTACGCCGAGCTGGACGGCCACGGACACCGCTACGGCATGGACTCCGACGCCTGGCGCGGCCAGCTCCAGTACGTCGACCGGCTGGCCGAGCGGCTCGCCGAGCAGCTTCCGCCGCGCTCCGTGCTCTATGTCACCGCCGACCACGGCATGGTGGACATCCCGGGCGGCCCGGCGGCCCGGCTGGACTTCGACGAGGACTGGGAGCTGAGCGCGGGCGTCGCCGCGCTGGGCGGCGAGGGCCGGATGCGGCACGTGTACGCTGTTCCGGGCGCCGCGGGGGATGTGCACGCGGTGTGGCGCGAGGTGCTCGCCGACCAGGCGTGGGTGGCCACCCGCGAACAGGCCGTCGAGCTGGGCTGGTTCGGCCCCGTGGTGGAGGACCGGGTGCGTGGCCGGATCGGCGACGTGGTCGTGGCGATGTGCGCCGATGTGGCGGTGGTCGCGACGCGGCGCGAGCCGAACGAGTCCGCGCTGATCGGGATGCACGGCTCGGCGACTCCCGCCGAGCAGCTCGTCCCGCTCCTGGAGGTCCGCTCCTAGCGCCACGGCACTAGTGCCACGGCACGGGCGCCACGGCACGGGCGCCACGGCGCGGACCGGTGCGCCCTCC
>NZ_JAAKZZ010000755.1 GCF_011045075.1 Streptomyces boncukensis | reverse complement strand
GACGAGGGGCGCGGGCTGGAGATCGTGGCCGCCGCGGCCGACGAGCCCGGGACCCTGATCGGCACGGTGATCCCGCCGCACAGCCCCGTGCTGGACGAACTGCTGGCCGGGCGGCCGGTCTTCGTGGACGACTCCGCGACGGACCCGCGCATGATCACTCAGGTGGCGTGGCGGTTCGGGCCGAGCATGCTGCTGCCGCTGGAGAGCGGCGGCCGGGTGCTGGGCACCCTCGCCGTACCGCGCGAGCCCGGAGCGCCGCGCTTCTCGGAGGCGGAGAAGTCGCTGGCCGCGCGGTTCGCGGCGCAGGCCGCGCTGGCGCTGGTGATGGCCGACGCGCTGCACGACCGCGAGCGGCTCGCGGTGTACGAGGACCGCGACCGCATCGCCCGCGATCTGCACGACCTGGTCATCCAGCGGCTGTTCGCCACCGGGATGACGCTGCAGAGCGCGCGGCGCGCGACCTGCGAGCCGGAGGTCGCCGGGCGCATCGGCCAGGCCGTGGACGAGCTGGACGCCACGATCGCGGAGATCCGCACGGCGATCTTCGCGCTCCAGCAGGACCCCGGCGAGGCCCAGGCGGGGCTGCGGACGCGGGTGCTGCGGGAGACGGGTATCGCCGCCGCAGCGCTCGGCTTCCAGCCGTCGGTGCGGTTCGTCGGCGCGGTGGACGCGCGGGTCGGCGAGCGGACGACGAAGAACCTGATCGCCGCGCTGCGCGAGGCGCTGTCCAACGCGCTCCGGCACGCCGGCGCCTCCCGTATCGAGGTCACGGTGGACGCGACGGCGACGCTGGCGGGCGGGTGCCCCGCTGTCCGGCTGACCGTGGCCGACGACGGGGTCGGCCTGCCCCGGGAGGGGCGCCGGAGCGGGCTGGCGAACCTGCGGCGGCGCGCGGAGCGGCTGGGCGGCGCGGCGCGGTGGGGGCCGGGGATCGGCGCGGCGGGCGGCGGCACGGCCCTGTGCTGGACGGCACCGCTGTAGCGGTCCAGCCCCCCGGGGGGCGCCGGGAAAAGTGATCGCCTCCCGGCGTATCCGCTGCCACAGTGATCACATGTCACCGTCGGCACGCTCATTCGAGGAACTTCTCGCCGAGGCGGAGGCCGCGCCCGTCTCCGGATGGGACTTCTCCTGGCTGGACGGCCGCGCCACGGAGCAGCGCCCCTCCTGGGGCTACCAGCGCCTCATGAGCGCCCGCCTGGCCACCGCCACCGCGGCCCTCGACCTGGAGACCGGCGGCGGCGAGGTCCTGAACGAGGCCCCCGCGCTGCCGCGCACCATGGCGGCCACCGAGGCGTGGCCGCCGAACCTGGCCCGCGCGACCCGGCTGCTGCGCCCGCGCGGCGTCGTGGTCGTCGCGGGCCCGGAGGAGCCCCCGCTGCCGTTCGCCGACGGCGCCTTCGACCTGGTGACCAGCCGGCATCCGATGACCCCCTGGTGGGACGAGATCGCCCGGCTGCTGGAGCCGGGCGGGAGGTATCTCGCGCAGCATGTCGGTCCCGCGAGCGTGTTCGAGTTGACGGAGTTCTTCCTCGGCCCGCAGCCGGAGGAGGTGCGCCGGCTGCGGCACCCGGACGAGGAGTGCGCCGGGGCGCGCGCCGCGGGCCTGGAGCTGGTGGATGTGCGGTCCGAGCGGCTGCGGATGGAGTTCCGCGATGTCGGGGCGGTCGTCTACTTCCTGCGGAAGGTGGTCTGGATCGTGCCGGGCTTCTCCGTGGAGCGGTACCGGGACCGGCTCCGTGAGCTGCACGAGCGGATTCGGGCAGACGGGGTGTTCGTCGCCCACTCCTCCCGCACCCTCTTCGAGGCTAGCCGGTGAGCAACGCCTCGATCACTGAGGCGACGCCGTCGTCCTCGTTGGACGCGGTGCGGTGCGTCGTCGCGGCCAGCACCTGGGGATGCGCGTTGGCCATCGCGTACGACGTGCCGGACCAGCCCAGCATCTCCAGGTCGTTCGGCATGTCACCGAAGGCCACCACCTGGTCGGCGGTGATGCCGCGCTCGGCGCAGGCGTGCGCCAGGGTGCTGGCCTTGCTCACGCCTCGCCCGCTGATCTCCAGCAGCGCGCTCGGGCTGGAGCGGGTGAACTCGCCGTGCGCCCCCGCGGCCTTCCGGCCGAGCGCCAGGAAGGCGTCCGGGTCCCGGTCCGGGTGGTGGGCCAGCAGCTTGACGACGGGCTGGTCGTAGGAGTCGCTGTGGCTGTCGGCGAGCAGCTTCTCGGCGGGGGCGTAGCTGGCGCCCGGGTCCTCGAAGAAGACGGGGTAGCTCGGCTCGTAGTGGATGCCCTCCGTCCGCTCGACGGCGAAGGACACCCCGGGCGCTGCCGCGCGCAGCGCGTGCACGGTGGCCAGGGCGTCCGCGCGCTCCAGCGGCCGGACCCGCACCAGCCGGGCGCGGGGCCTGCCGCGCAGATCGGCGAGGACGGCCCCGTTGGCGCAGATGGCCAGGCCGTGGCCGTGCAGATGGTCGCTGACCACGCCCATCCAGCGGGGCGGACGGCCCGTGACGAAGATCACTTCGATTCCGGCCGCCTCGGCGGCCGCCAGCGCCGCGACCGTCCGCGCGGAAACGGTTTTGTCGCTCCTGAGCAGCGTGCCGTCCAGATCGGTGGCGATCAGCCGGGGACGGCCGGGTCGCGGGGGGCGGG
>NZ_JAAKZZ010000754.1 GCF_011045075.1 Streptomyces boncukensis | reverse complement strand
ACCCCCGCCTCCACCGTCAAGCTGGCCACCGCCGTCGCCGTGCTGAGCGCGCGGGGCGAGAACCACCGGATCCCCACCCGGGTCGTCGCGGACGCGGACGACGGCGCCGTCACCCTCGTCGGCGGCGGCGACCCCACGCTCAGCGAGGACGACCTCGGAGAGCTCGCCGAGGACACCGTCCGCGCGCTGCACAAGCGCGGCACCGAGAAGGTCACCCTCCGCTACGACGTCTCCCGCTACGAGGGCACCGACCAGCACCCCATCGGCCCGAACGAGAACCTCGCCCCCGTCACCCCGCTGATGCTCGACGAGGGGCGATTGGACGACTCGGAGAACGGCCCCGCGCCGCGTGCCGGGGATCCGGCGGGCCAGGCCGTGGAGGCGTTCGGCAAGCGGCTGGAGGCGGGCGGCGTCGCGCTCACCGGGCCCGCCGAGCTGAAGGAGGCGCCCGGGGACGCCCGGGAGCTGGCCGTCCACCGGTCCGCGCCGCTGCGCGCGCTGGTCGAACGGATGCTGACGCACAGCGACAACGACATCGCCGAGGCGCTCGCCCGCCAGACCGCCATCGCCGCCGGCGAGCCCGCCGGCTTCGCGGGGGCCGAGAAGGCCGTCAAGAAGCGGCTGGAGCGGCTCGGCCTGCCGGTGGAAGGCGCCCGCTTCGCCGACGGCAGCGGGCTCGACCGCGCCGACAAGGTGACCGCCGCGCTGCTCACCCGGCTGCTCGCGCTCGCCGCCGACCCCGGCCGGCCCGAGCTGCGGCCCGTGCTCACCGGGATGCCGGTCGCCGCCTTCACCGGCACCCTCGGCGGGCGCTACGACAGCGCCCGCGAGCGGACCGGGGCCGGGCTCGTCCGGGCCAAGACCGGCACCCTGACCGGTGTGAACACCCTCGCGGGCACCGTCGTGGACGCCGACGGCCGGATGCTGGCCTTCGCCTTCCTGACCTCCGGTACGCGGGACCGCGACGCGGCGCAGGAGTCGCTGGACGAGCTGGCGTCGGCGCTGGCGAACTGCGGCTGCCGGGAGTCCCAGTCCGGCCGCTGACTCCCGGTTCCCCGACCGGGGCGAAGCCGAGAGCCTGGGGGAGGCCCCTCGCGCAGTTCCCCGCGCCCCGCGAGCGGGCACCCCTAGGGGGCGAGTGGTCCCCCCGTTGCCTCCCGCTCCGCGGCCACGGCACGTACCGTGAAGTCATGACGAGCCTCGGTGGTGTGGAGATGGTCGACTGGAATCTCGCGGTCGCGACCGCGACCCGGCTCGTGCGGCCGGGGCCCGAAGTCAGCAGGGACGAGGCCCGCGACATCGTCGCTGAGCTGCGTCGGCACGCGAAGGCGTCCGAGGAGCATGTGCGCGGCTTCACGCGGCTGGAGGCGGCGAACCCCGAGGACGCGGACACGCCTGTCCTCGTCGTCGACCGCCCCGGCTGGGTCCGGGCGAACGTGGCGGGCTTCCGCGAACTGCTGCAGCCGCTCCTCGGCAAGGTCGAGGAGCGCCGCGCGAACATTCCCGGCGGCGCCGTGCTCGGCGCGGTCGGCGGCAAGGTCACCGGTGTCGAGGTCGGCATGCTGCTGTCGTTCCTCTCGTCGCGCGTCCTCGGGCAGTACGAGACGTTCGCGCCGGCCTCGCGCGAGCTGCCGGGCGCCACGGAGAGCGGCGGGCGGCTGCTGCTCGTGGCGCCGAACATCGTGCATGTCGAGCGCGAACTCGACGTCGCGCCGCACGACTTCCGGCTGTGGGTCTGTCTGCACGAGGAGACGCACCGCACCCAGTTCACCGCGGTGCCCTGGCTGCGGGACCACATCCAGATGGAGATCCAGTCGTTCCTCGGCGAGACCGAGATCGACCCCTCCACCCTGCTGGAGCGGCTGCGCGAGGCGGCCCAGTCGCTGACCGGCAACCGGCCGGACGCGGCGGAGGAGGACGCCGGGGACGAGGCGTCCGACACCCGCGGCAGCATTGTCGAGCTGGTGCAGACCCCGGGGCAGCGGGAGATCCTCGGCCGGCTGACGGCCGTGATGTCCCTGCTGGAGGGGCACGCCGACTATGTGATGGACGGGGTGGGCCCCGGCGTCGTGCCGTCCGTCGCGGAGATCCGGGAGAAGTTCCAGAAGCGCCGCGCCACCGGCGCCGGGCGGCTGGACCAGGCGCTGCGCAAGCTGCTCGGGCTGGATGCGAAGCTGCGGCAGTACCGCGAGGGCGAGCGCTTCGTACGGGCCGTGGTGGACGAGGTCGGGATGGACGGGTTCAACCGGGTGTGGACCTCTCCCAACACGCTGCCCACCAAGGCGGAGATCGCGAAACCCGCGGACTGGGTGGCGAGGGTGCACCGAAAGGCCGATTGACGGCTACACGAATCCTCGCCAATCACCCTTCTGAGGGACCGTGAGGGCCGGGTATGCGTGCGATGCTCGGGGAACACCGCACTTCTCTGTCACCATCAGTGCACATAGCGTAACGAGAATCCGCTCGTGCTCGCTTCACCATCCCCCGCCACCCCTCATATCCCGTAAGCCCCTCAGATTCCCTGATGAGGAAGTGAATCGGACATGGGTCCCCACCCCGCGGTCGCCGCGATACGCCTGGCGGTCCGCCGCGCTCTGCACGACGTGCTCACCCCGCGCCCCGACCGCGCCCCGACCGCTCCCCCGG
>NZ_JAAKZZ010000753.1 GCF_011045075.1 Streptomyces boncukensis | reverse complement strand
GGGGGAGGGGGACGGGCTGGCAGCGCTCGAAGCCTTCTACGCGGAGCACGGGCTGCCGGCCGCCGTCCAGGTCACCCCCGCGGACCGGCACTCGGCGCTCGACGCGCGGCTCGCCGCCCGGGGCTACCGGTCCACAGCGCCCGTCCTGGCCCTCACCGCGCCCGCGGCCCGGGTCGCGGAGGGCGCCGGAGCGCGTGGTGGCCAGGGCGCTGTCGAGCTCGCCGGCGCGCCCACCGCGGCCTGGCTCGACGCCTTCCACGCACTCGACGGCGGCGGCGACGGCGCCGTCGTCAGCCGGCAGGTGCTCCCCCGGATCGCGGATCCGGCCGGGTACGCGTGCGCGGTGCGGGACGGCCGCGTCGCGGGCATCGCGCTGTTCGTCGCCTCGGCCGGCGCCGCGGGGGTGTTCTGTGTGGCCGTCCGCCCCGACTGCCGCCGCCGGGGGGTCGCCGAGGGGCTGCTGCGCGCGGGTGCCCACTGGGCGCTGGGCCGGGGCGCCGAGCAGCTGTATCTGCAGGTCGCCGAGGCCAACGACGCGGCGCGGCGGCTCTACGAGCGGGCCGGGTTCACCCTCTCGCACCGCTACCACTACCGGGTCAGGGAGTGACGATCCGCTCCACCGCCGCCGCGATCAGACGGTCCCGCTCGGCCTCGTCCAGCACCTCGGGCAGCGTGAGCTGTTCCACGATGAGCCAGTTGAACGCGAGGTAGAGCAGCTTGACGGCGGTCGCGTCGCCGGGCAGCCCGGAGGAGAGGTGGTAGCCGACGTTGGCCTCGACATCGGCGCGCACCCGCTCGGTGAGGACCGTGCGCAGCCGGGGCCTGCGGGTGGCCTCCAGGCGCAGTTCGAGGAGCGCGAGATAGCCGGTGCGGAACGAGCTGACGCGGCCGACGAGTTCGCGCATCAGCGCCGTGTACGTCTCCCGGTCCGGGGAGGCGGCGCGCTGCCGGGCGATGGTCTCCTCGTCCGGCTGGAGGCGCTCGTAGACCCGGGCGCCCGCCTGGGTGAGCAGCTCGTCGCGGCTGGTGAAGTAGTTGGAGGCGGTGCCCGGCGGCACGCCGGCCGCGGTGTCGACCGCGCGGAAGGTCAGCCCCCGGGCGCCCTCCCGGGCCAGTACCTCGATGGCGGCGTCGACCAGCGAGGCCCGCCGTTCGTCGTTTCTGCGCACCATTGAAGCCACTCCATGCGTAGTGCTCCATCCGTTCCACTACGTGCAGAGTAGTTCATATCACAGCTCCGTCTCCGGCCAGCCCAGCAGCCGGGCGCCGATGACCGCGGTCTGCAGCATGTAGCGGTGTGTGGGGTCGGCGGGATTGGCACCGGTCAGCTGGTGGATGCGCTGGAGGCGGTAGGTGAGGGCCCGCACGCTCAGCGAGAGGCGGCGGGCGGCCTCCGTCGCCACGCAGCCGGAGTCGAAGTAGACGGAGAGGGTCTCCAGGAGGGGCAGGGCGCCGCCGCGGGCCTTGGTCAGCGAGCCCAGGGTGTGGGTGACCAGGTCCGCCATCGCCTGCCGGTCCCGGGTGAGCACCGGATAGACCAGCAGGTCGGCGGCGTACAGCACGGGCGCGGTCAGCTCCATGCGGTCGGCCAGGTCGAGGACGCTCAGCGCCTCCTCGTACGACTGCACCACCCCGCCGGGGCCCGGCTGGGCGCGGCCGACCGCGACCTGGCCGCCGTCGGTCGCGGCGAACGCCTGCTTGGCGAAGTAGCCCAGCACCTCCTCCTGGTCGCCGGGGGCCACGCACAGCAGCCGGCCGTCCTTCGTGGTGAGCAGGATGCTGCGGTCGCCGAAGCGGGCGATCAGCGCCCGCTCGATCTGCCGGGCCACCGCGTCGCCCTCGCCGTACGCCGCCGCGCCGCACGCCACGGCCACCGCGTGCGCGTGGGAGAGGCGCAGCCCGAACCGCTCGGCGCGCTCGGCCAAGTGGCCCAGGTCGCTGCGGCCGTACAGCAGGTCGTCGATGAACTCCCGGCGCGCCGCCTCCTCCTGACGCACCGCGAGCCGCTGGGCGCGCTCGTAGCCCTCGACGACGGCGTCGATGATCTGGTGCACGCCCGCCAGCGCGCTGTCCGAACTCCCCGGCGCGCTGGGCCAGGCGGCCTGGGCCGCGGTGAGATGGGCGCTGATCAGCGCGCGCAGTCCGTAGCCCGCCTCGGCGGCCCGCTCCCCCAGTTCGCGGCGGGAGTCCAGCTCATCGCGGGTCAGCCGGCGGCCCGTCGTGGAGACATCGGCCAGTATCCCGGCACAGCCGCTCACATAGTCGGCTGGAATCTCCGCGCCTGT
The DNA here is from genome assembly GCF_011045075.1 of Streptomyces boncukensis. Taxonomy (GTDB): domain Bacteria; phylum Actinomycetota; class Actinomycetes; order Streptomycetales; family Streptomycetaceae; genus Streptomyces; species Streptomyces boncukensis. The sequence goes on along the minus strand of NZ_JAAKZZ010000753.1, from coordinate 363 downwards.
CACGCACACCCCCGAGTTCTTGACGCGCCGGTGACTCCCTCTTAACGCCGCCCGGCATACAGACCCTAATGAACACTGCCGATGTCCGGCAATGCGCAAGGGAGTTCGTGAACGGCAGGATGGTCCCGCGAGAGCACGAAGGAGGGGCGAGCGCGGGGCTGCTGCCGGGAACCGGCAGAAACCCGGGCTCGGACAGCGACGGATCGGAGGCCGGCCATGGGCACGTTCACCGAGGCGGCGCTGGGCTTCCCCACCGTCGTGTTCTCCGCCGCGGTCTTTGTGACCGTGGTCTTCTGGCTGCTCGTCGCCGTCGGAGCCGCCGACGGCGACGCACCGGCCGGGGGGATCGGGGGGAATGGGGGG
>NZ_JAAKZZ010000752.1 GCF_011045075.1 Streptomyces boncukensis | reverse complement strand
CTCGTCAGTCATGCGGTGCCGTTCCTCGCGTGTGCCGTGCGGGTCGCCAGGGTGTCGAAGCCGATGCCGTGCAGCCCGTTCACCGTCGTGGACAGGTGGTTGCGCAGCGGTGCGGTCCAGCGCGCCGGAAGCGCCTGCGGGCCGCCCGCCAGCAGGCCCGCCAGGGAGCCCGCCGTCGCGCCGTTGGAGTCGGTGTCCCAGCCGCCGGAGACCGTGCGGCAGATGGACGCCGTGAAGTCCCCGTCCGCGTGGGTGAGTGCCGCCGCGAGCAGCGCCGCGTTCGGGAGGACGTGCACCCAGTGGTGCGTGTCGGCGTACGCGGCGTGCAGCCGGTCGGCCACCGCGTCGAAGTCCGCCTCGGCGCGGGCCGCCTCGATGCCGGTACGGACGGCGTGCGCGTAGCGGGAGGCGGGCGGGACGACGGACAGGCCGGCCGCCAGACAGGCGTGGACGTCCGTGTCCGGGCCGTGCCCCGCCGCGTGCGCCAGCGCCGCCGCCGCGAACATCTCGCCGTACACGCCGTTCGCCGTGTGCGTGAGCACCGCGTCCCGCCAGGCCGCCGCCGCGGCGCCGCCCGGGTCGCCCGGGTGGGTCCAGCCGAAGACGTCCGCACGGATCTGCGCGCCGATCCACTCGCGGAACGGGTTGCGGTGGGTGGCGGTGTGCGGCGGCTCGACGCCGCACAGCAGGTTGCGGTACGCCACCCGCTCGGCCGTGAACGTCCGTCCCGCGGGCAGCTCCTCCAGCCACAGCCGGGCGATGTCGGCGGTGTCGAAGGCGTGGCCGTGGCGTTCGAGGAGGAGCAGGCCGAGGAGGGGGTAGTTCAGATCGTCGTCCTCGGGCATGCCGTCGATGTTCTCGGCGAGCGAGGTGGGGGCCGAGCGGCGGTTCCAGGGGTGGGCCGCCGCGGTGTCCGGGTCGAGGCCGCGTGCCGTGAACCAGCCGTCGAGGGGCCAGTTGCCGGTCGCGCGGGCCAGGGCCCGGATACCGGCCAGCGACACCTTCTCGACGGGCTTGCCGAGCAGGCACCCGGCGGCGCGGCCCAGCCAGGCGGCGTGCAGCCGCTCCCGGAGCACCCCGTCCGCGGGGTGCCCGTCCGCCGGAGCGCCCTCCGGCGCGGGCCAGGCGGGGCAGGCGGCGCGGATCGCGGCCAGCTCCGTCGGCTCCCGCTCCGCCAGCGGGCCGGGCAGCGCGGCCAGTTCGTCGAGGAGCCGGTCGGCGAGGGCGCGCAGGGACGGGTCGGCGGGCGCCTCGGAGGCGCCGGAGCGGGTGGGCGGCAGGGCGCCCCCGGCCGCCAGCCAGCGCTCCCGGACCCCGTCCGCTTCCCGGCCGTCCTGCGCGGCCTGCCGCAGCTCGTGGCCGACCAGGTCCTCGGGCTGGACCCAGGTGAGGCGCAGCGGACGCGCCGTACCCGCCGGCCCCGCCGGCCCCGCCGGACCCGCCGGGCTCATCGGGCGCCGTCCAGCTCGTGGAAGGCGGACTCGTGGGCGCGGCGGCGCGCGACATCCTTCGCGAAGACCTCCCGGGCCACCGCCGTCAGCGCGCTGGCCGGACCCGCGAGGTCGAGCCGGCTGGCCCGGGACACCTCCGCCGTCCACTCCTCGGGCACCGCCGAAGCGCCGCGCAGCGCGCCCACCAGCGCGCCGCTCATCGTCGCGATGGAGTCGCAGTCGCGGCCGTAGTTGACGGAGCCGAGCACCGTGTGCCGGAAGTCGCCGCCGCCGATCAGCAGCATGCCGAGCGCGACCGGCAGCTCCTCGATCGCGTGCAGCCGCGAGGGGCGGCGCGCGCCCAGCGACGGCTGCCGGTAGTCGGGGCCCACGGTGTCGTACGGGGCGACCGCCTCGCGCAGCGGGCCCAGTGCGGGTTCGAAGTCCGAGAAGCGGGCCGCGGTGTCGGCCACCGCCGCGATGGCCGTGTGCGTGCCGTCCTTCGCCAGCCGCAGCGCCTCGTCCACGACCGTCGCGGGCGTGGCCCCGGGGCGGTGGGCCGCCGCCACCGCCGCCGCGAAGACGCCCGCCGCCTCCCGCCCGTACGAGGACTGGTGCGCCCCGGCCACGTCCAGGGCCTCGGCGTACGCGCCGTCCGGGTGGCCCGCGTTGACCGCGCCGACCGGCGCCATGTACATCGCGGCGCCGCAGTTGACGATGTTGCCGCTGCCCGCCTCGCGCGGGTCCACATGCCCGTAGTGCAGCCGGGCCACCAGCCACTTCTCGGCGAGGAAGAGCCGGTGCAGCGGCAGCGCCTCCACCTCCAGCTCCGGGATCCAGCGGGGGGTGCCGATCAGGTCGGGCACCAGGTGGTCGGCGACGGCGTACGCGTCGAGGTGGTCGCGCACCCGCTCGTAGACGCGGATCAGGGCGTGGGTCATCAGGGTGTCGTCGGTGACGTGTCCGTCGCCCTTGTGGTACGGGGCGATGGGGCGGGCCGTGCGCCAGTCGTCCCCGTGGAACGGCTCGACGATGCCCTGGACCCGGCCGCCGTGGCGTTCCGCGATCGCCTCGGGTGACCAGCCCTCGACGGGGCCGCCGAGGGCGTCGCCGACCGCCGCTCCGACCAGGCAGCCGGTGGTGCGGTCCTCCAGGGAGAGGGGGGTGCTCATAGGTGCGGAGGTCCTTCCAGCGAGGGGGAATCCGGTGGCGGGGCGTGG
>NZ_JAAKZZ010000751.1 GCF_011045075.1 Streptomyces boncukensis | reverse complement strand
GTCCCGTCGATGCCGAGGCGGCGCAGCAGGGTCCGGGCGCGGGTGTGGGCCTCGGCGTCGTGCGGCACGTAGTCCCGGACCGGCACATGGAGGGTGAAGCCGCTGGGCGCGCCGACGGCGGTGTCCGTGAAGGAGTGGCAGGTGAGCGCCGGGCGTCCGGTGAGCCGCGGCGCGTGCGGCGCCGGGTCGGCGGATCGCGGCGGGCGGCCCGCCGCGATCCGGAGGAAGTCCTCGACGCCGCCGTCCGGGGCGCCCGCGACGCGGCCGTCGGGCGGGGCGGCCGGGGCCATGCGGTTCAGGCCGGGCGCCTCGGCCGCGGACAGGCCGTCGTGGCGGAGGTAGACCTTGACGCGGGGCGCCTCCCAGTCGCCGAGGTCGAGGGCGAGGAAGGGGTGGCCGTCCGCCGGGGGTAACGCCTCGAAGGCGCGCCGGTGCCCGAGCCGCTCCAGCGCCTCCCGCACGGTGGCCGCGGCCGGCTCCGGTCCCCGCGCTCCGGGGTTCAGATAGACCTTGACCCGGGGCACGCCGCCGGGCCGCAGCTCCCACGCGTACCAGAGGGCCAGCGGCCCCCGGGGGTCCCGGGGGAAGAACAGGTCCTCCAGCGCTTCGAGCTGCGCGGTGGGGAACGTCCAGCGGTGCGCCATGCCGCGGACGACGGCCAGCCCGGTGCGGCCGCCTTCCGCCAGGCCGCCGGCGGCGCACCCCGGATCGACCAGGACGCGCAGCGTGGGCGGGGCGCCGGGCCGGAACGCCAGGGAGAACTCGACCGGGGTGTGGTCGTCGGACAGGAAGGTCGACGAGGGGGGAGGCAGCGCCAGCGGGCGCTCCGCCGTGGCCCCCAGCGTCTCGGCGAGGGCGCGCGCATAACTCTCCGTGTCCTGATGGCTGAGACCGGCGATGCCGCCGAGCCGCCGGAGCTGTCCCGCGGTGTGCTCGCCGAGCGTGGTCCCGGCCGTGGCGGCGGGGGCGGTGCCGGTGTCGGGCGCCCCGCTCATCGGGCGTCGCCGGGCCCGGCAGCGGGGGCCGGGACAGAAAAATACCCGCCTCGGGGGGCGGGTATGCGGCCGTGCGGTCTGTGCGCGGGCGTCCCTATGCGGGAGGACCGGCGTTCCCACGGGGTGTGGTGCCGGTGTGGACGGGCCGCGGAGCGCCGGGCCGAAGTGGCGTTGGCGATCGTGCCGGTATCCTCCACCACGCCTCCTTCATTGTGTTGTGGCCGACAGGAACACCTTGACCTACCCCGGCAGTTGAAAACTGATTCGGTTTGTGGCCATGTGTTCGTGTCGCGTATATCACACTCCCGGGTGACAAGTGGTGACGTTGAGTGACATTTCAGCCTTTGAGCCACGACAGGAACGAGCTCCACAGGCCGGTGCGCTCCTGCCTGCCCGCGCCGGAACCGGAGCCGCCGGAGCCCGAGCCGCCGGAGCCGGAGCCCGAGCCGCCGGCGGTGGAGCGCTCGGGAGCCGGTTCAGCGGGCTGCGGGGCGCGCAGCGGCGAGAAGCGGGCCGGCAGCGCGGCCAGTGCGCGGTTGAACGGGCCGGGGCGCCAGGACAGGCTCTCCGGCGGGACCGCGAGCTCGACGTCCGGCAGCTCGTTGAGCAGGTGCTCGATGGCGGACACGGTGATGAGGCGGGCCGGTTCCTTGGACGGGCAGGCGTGCGGGCCCGCGCTCCAGGAGAGGTGGGCGCGGCTGGCCGTGTGCCCGGGTGCGGCCTGGGCCGAGGAGGCGTTGGCTGCGGCGAAGCTGACCAGCACCAGATCGCCCTCGCTGAGCTTCTGGCCGGCGAACTCCATGTCGGAGACCGGGAAGTGCGGGGCGTAGTTGGACATGGGCGGGTTGTGCCACAGGGTGTCGTCGAGCGCCTCGTCCACCAGCCCGCTGCGTGCGAACCGGTCGTCGGTGAGCACCAGGTGCAGGGTGTTGGCGACGAGGTTGCGCAGCGGCTCGGCGCCCGCGCCGAGCAGCAGGACCAGCTGGTGGGCCATCTCCTCGTCGTCCAGTCCGGCCTGGTGCTGCATCAGCCAGGAGGTGACGTCGTCGCCGGGCTTGGTGCGCTTGAGGGCGACCAGCTCGCTGACGGCCTGGACGAGTACCTCGTTGGCCTGTTCGGCGTTGATGCCGTCGAATATCCCGGAGATGCCGAACATGACCCGGTCGCCGATCTCCGCGGGGCAGCCGAACAGCTCGTTGAACACGAACAGCGGCAGCGGCTTCGCGTAGTCGTTGAGCAGGTCGACCGAGCCGCGGGTGCTGAACTGGGAGATCAGATACTGGGCGACCCGCTCGACGTTCCGGCTCAGCCGGTGGGAGTCGACGCGGGCCAGGCTGTCGGTGACGGCCTGCCGCAGGTGCAGATGCTCGGCGCCGTCGGAGAACATGCAGTTCGGCCGGTGCATCAGCAGCGGCAGGACCGGGCTGTCCGGGCTGATCCTGCCCTCCTTCAGATCCCGCCACCGCCGCGAGTCCTTGGCGAAGGCGCCGGGGCTCTGCAGCAGCTCCAGCGCGGCGGTGTAGTCCGTGACGAGGGTCGCCGGGACGCCGGGCGAGAGCTCGACGGGCGCGGTGGGGCCGAAGTGCCGCAGATACGCGTAGTACGCGTGCGGGTCTGCGGCGAACTCCGGGGTGTACAGCGGGACGGGGCCGCCGC
>NZ_JAAKZZ010000750.1 GCF_011045075.1 Streptomyces boncukensis | reverse complement strand
TCCCTGCCCTGGCCAGCACGAACGAGAGAAGAGTCAGTTGAGTATCAAGGTCACCAACTGGGTGTGGGCGCGGTCCGAATCCCGGAACGGGCCGCGACTGGTCATGCTCGCCCTGGCGGACCGTGCGGATGACGACGGGTTCGCGTGGCCCTCGATCGAGGATCTGTGCGAGCGGACAAAGTTGTCGCCGAGGGCAGTTCAGAAAGCCATCTCGAATCTGGTCGAACTGGGTGAGCTGAAGGTCGAATCGGGTGGCGGTCGACGGGTCCGGAACCGCTATACGATCATCCCGAAACCCTGCACATCTGACGGGGTAACTAGCGAGTATCCCGGTCCATCTGACGGGGTTACCGACGGTAAACCCCGCACATCCGACGGGGTATCGCCTGAGGAAACCCCGCACTTTGAAGCAGAAACCCCGCACTTTGCGACAGAAACCCCGTCGATTGTTCGCGAAAACCCCGTCAAATCTGCGGGGGAACCACCACTAGAACCACCAGAGGAACCGTCAGGGAACCACCACAACAACCCGGCGGCGAAGAAAGATCGTCTCACTGCTGCCAGAGACGCGGAGGAGGAGGACCGACTCCCCGAAGAGATCGTCCGCCTTCAGGACGCCATGAGCGGCGCCGGGATCAACCTGCCGTGGAAGTTCCACGGCGACGACATGGTCCGCGTCATCAACGACATCAGACGCCTCGGGATCCCGCTCATGGTCGAGCAGGCAGTCAAGGCCGAGCAGAGCGCCGCCAAGGCGCCCTTCAGCAGCCGCTGGTTCTACGACTCCTGGCACGCCATCCGCACACCCGTCGCCCTCGACCACCCCGGCGGGAACGTCATCCGCCTTCCACACGGCCAGCCCCTGCCCGGCACCGACACCAAGGTCGCGGGCTGGATGGCCCTATCCGACCAACTCCGCCAGAACGGAGGCCCCACATGAACGCCGACGAGGCCGCCGAACTCCTCGCCCACTGCTCCGGCTTCGACAACCGACAGCCCTCACTCGCCGCCGCCATCGCCTGGGCCTCGGCGCTCCTCGACATCCCCCTCGACGAGGACGCCAAGAACGCCGTCGCTGCCTATTACACAACCCCGCCGCAGAACCCCAGCGAGCGGCTGTGGATCCTGCCCCACCACGTGCGCAGCCTGCGTACCAAGATCCGCAACGCGCGGCTGGAGAACTTCCGGTACGAACCGCTGTCGGACGAGACGACCAGCGAGTACCTCGCGCGGTACCGCGGCCAGGTGCACGTTGTCGCTTCCGGCCGTGTCGCCCCGCCCACCGGCAACCTCCAGTTGACCGGCGGCCCATCCCGGCAGTTCACCCAGGGGCTGGAGGACCGCGGGTGGAGCGTCGGCCGTGAGGTCCCCGACACGGACGCCGAGGCCGTTGCCGACTCCGTGCGCCGCGCCGGCCCGCTCGGCGTTGTGTGCCCGACGTGCACTGCGCCCGTCGGTCACGGCTGCCGGACACCGGGCGGCAGCGACAAGCAGCCCTTGGGCAAGCCGCGGAAGCACCCGCACAGCGCCCGCCGACGGGCCGCCAAGGGCGAACCCGAGCTGACGCCGGAGCAGCAGGCCGTCGCCGAGCAGCGCATACGCGAGGCGTCCCGCGCCGCGCTCGCCCGCCTCGACGACGTACCCGATGCGGAGATCGTCGACGACGCGGAGGCTGCGACATGACCGACGACTTCGACGTCGAGGACGTGGCCGCCATGCGCGAGCAGGGCGACCTGCGGGAGTTCCTGCGCAGCCGCATCCGCCGCCCCACCGGCACCCCACCCGCACCGGCGCCGCCGCGCCTGCCCGGCCACCGGCCCGGTGCTTGGCCCCCAGGAGCCGGCCCCACACCCCGCAGCGAGCCGCCCGCCATCACGCCCGAGTGGACCGCCGCGCTCGACGACTACCGCCAGCACCTGCTGACCGAACTCCACGACGAGGAGGACCCCGCATGACCGGCCAGCTCCACATCCCCGTCCCCGTGTGCGGCGTCATCGACCCGGCCGCCGCAGAGCGCGCCAAACAGTCCGGTATGGCCCGCGCCGCCCAGCTCGACCCCGACTGGGCCGCCGACTGCGACGAGCGCATAGCCCGTTTCGCCGCCCGCGGCGTGCCGTTCCAGGCCGCCGACCTCGTCGCTGACGGGCTCGACGAGCCGCCGCACCCGAACTGCTGGGGTTCCCGCCTCAAGGCCGCTGCTGCCGCCGGGTTGATCCGCTTCCACCGGTACGCGCCCTCACGCCGGGCCACGGTGCACAAGTCGATCTGCGCCGAATGGATCGGCTGTCCCGGCGGGGAGCGTACCGAGTGAGCCGCCGCCCGCCAGGCGCCCCGATGCCCGCCGAGGTCCGCGCGATCGCCCGCGCCGCCCAGCACCCGCCCGCGCGGCGGACTGCCCGCACTGCGGCGCCCACGACCGCGCCCCGTGCACCACCCGCTCCGGACGGCGCCGCCTGATCGAGCCGCACCCGGCCCGCATCACCGCCTGGGTGTATGCCACCGCCGTGTGCCCCGCCTGCCAGGTCGCGCCCGGCACGCCCTGCCACGTCGACGGCCGCGAGATCCCCGAGCCCCACCCGCAACGGCAGCGCGAAGCGGAGGTGACGACGTGAGCAGCGACGCCTACGCCCGGCTGATGGCCGAGACCATCCCCACC
>NZ_JAAKZZ010000074.1 GCF_011045075.1 Streptomyces boncukensis | reverse complement strand
GCAGGCCGCCCCCGGTGCCGAGCGAGCCGCCGCCGAGTCCGCCGCCGGAGGAGAGCCAGCCGGCGGCGCGGTCGCCGCCGGCGCTGGCGCTGCCGCCGCCCGCTCCGGACTCGGCGCCCAGCGGGTCCCGCTCGCCGCGCCGGGCCAGCGCCATCACCAGCGGCACCGTGAACGGGGCGAGCAGCAGGTCGTAGATGGTGGCCGTGACCAGCAGCCCGGTCAGCCCGGCCTCCCGCGCCGCGGTGTCCCCGACGAGGGTGCCGACCCCCGCGTACAGCAGCGTGGAGCCGATGGCGGCACTGGCGACGACCAGCATCGGGATCGTCGCCGAGCGGTGCTGGCCGCTCTCCGGGCGGGTCAGCCCGGCGGCGTAGCCGATCAGGCAGAAGACCAGCGCGTAGCGGCCCACGGCGTGGTCGGCCGGCGGGGCGATGTCGGCGAGCAGCCCGGCGGAGAAGCCGACCAGGGCGCCCGTGGTGTGGCCGTAGACCAGCGACAGGCCGAGGACGACGAGCAGCAGCAGGTCCGGTACGGCGCCGGGGAGCTGGAGCCGGGCGAGCACGGTCACCTGGACGACCAGGGCGACGACGATCAGCGATGCCGAGAGCAGCATCCGGTTGAGGATCATTGTGCGGCTCCCTCGGCTCCCCCGGCTCCGGGCCCGGCGCCCTGCTGCTCTTGGTTGCCCTGCTGGCCCTGCTGGCCCTGCTGGCCCTGGCCGGGCTGGTCGCCCTGGTCGTCGGCCTTGGGGGTCTTGGTGACGGTCACGGTGGGCGCGGGCTTCGGCTTCTTGGCCTTCAGCACCTCGTCGCGCGGATCGGTGCGGGGCGGTTCGACGACCACGCCGAGCACGTCCAGCTTGCTGAAGCCCACGAACGGGCGGACGCTGACGGTGCGGGTGAGGTCGCCCTTGTGCCGGTTCACCTTGGTGACCTCGCCGACCGGGACGCCGGGCACGAAGGGCTTGCCGGCGCGGGAGCCGAAGGTGACCATCCGGTCGCCCTTCTTGACCTCGGCCTTGCCGTTTATCAGCTGCACGCTCAGCGCGTTGCCGCCGCGGCCGGTGGCGAAGCCCATCTCGCCGCTCTTCTCCAGCCGGGTGCCGACGGTGAAGTCCGGGTCGTTGGCCAGCAGCACGGTGGCGGTGGTGGGGCCGACGGTGGTGACGCGGCCGACCAGCCCGTCGCCGTTCAGCACGGTCATGTCCTTGCGCAGGCCGTCCCGGCTGCCCGCGTCGATGGTCACGGTCCAGGAGAAGCCCTGCGTCGCGCCCACCGCGATGACCTGGGCTCCCTTGACGCCGTAGCCGCCGGCCCCGGCGGTCTTGAGCAGCTTGTCGAGCTCCTGGGCGCGGGCCCGGTTGCGGTCCTTGGAGCCGAGCCGCTGCTTGAGCTCGGCGTTCTCCCGCTCCAGGCGGCTGACGCGGTCGTGCCGCTCCCCCGAGTCGCGGACGGCGGCGATCGCGTTGCCGACGGGGTCCACCGCCGAGGCGGCGCCCTCCTCGACGGGTCCCAGGACGGACGCGGCCCCCGACCGCGCGCCGTCGAGCGGGGACTGCTCGCCGCTTCTGAGATCCACCGTGATCAGTGCGAACGCGATGGCGATCAGCAGGACGAGCAGCAGCCGACTTTCTCGTGTGTCCCTCACGTGCGGCGGCCGTGCCTTTCTCGGTCGGACCGTGTGGTGTCGAATGCGCTCTGGGTGTGTTCAGTTATACGTACGCGGCAACTCTCGGGTGCGATTGGGCCCCGTCAGGGGCGCGGGGCTCCTGTTCACAGCGGCTCCGCCGCGGGGCGCGACCGGCCGCAGGACACCCGCACCCTGCGACGAAACAGCCAGGGGCAGCCCCTCCCCGGCGGGGAGAAAGAGCCCGACCAGGGTCCCCCGCGCACAGCGCTAGCGCCTCGGCTGGGCGTCCAGCACCTGCTGGAGCGCCTCGAACTCCTCGACGCACTTGCCGGAGCCCAGCGCCACCGAGTCCAGCGGATCCTCCGCGATATGGATCGGCATGCCCGTCTCGCGGCGCAGCCGCTCGTCGAGGCCGCGCAGCAGCGCGCCGCCGCCGGTGAGCACGATCCCCCGGTCCATCACATCGCCGGACAGCTCCGGCGGGCACTTGTCCAGGGTGGTCTTGACGGCGTCCACGATCGCGTTGACCGGCTCCTCGATGGCCTTGCGGACCTCGCCCGCGGAGATCACCACCGTCTTGGGCAGCCCGCTGACCAGGTCGCGGCCGCGGATCTCGGTGTGCTCGTCCTTGTCCAGGGTGTTGGCGGAGCCGATGGTGATCTTGATGCTCTCGGCGGTGCGCTCGCCGAGCAGCAGGCTGTACTCCTTCTTGATGTGCTGGATGATCGCGTTGTCCAGCTCGTCGCCCGCCACCCGGATGGACTGCGCGGTGACGATGCCGCCCAGCGAGATGACGGCCACCTCGGTGGTGCCGCCGCCGATGTCCACCACCATGTTGCCGGTCGCCTCGTGGACCGGGAGGCCGGAGCCGATCGCGGCGGCCATCGGCTCCTCGATGATGTGCACCTGCCGCGCGCCCGCCTGGGTGGACGCCTCGATCACCGCCCGGCGCTCGACGCCGGTGATGCCGGAGGGCACACAGACGACGACCCGCGGGCGGGCGAGGTAGCGCCGCTTGTGGATCTTGAGGATGAAATAGCGGAGCATTCGCTCCGTGATCTCGAAGTCGGCGATCACGCCGTCCTTCAGGGGGCGTACCGCCACGATATTGCCGGGGGTCCGGCCGATCATCTTCTTCGCCTCGGCGCCGACCGCGAGGATGCCGCCCGTGTTGGTGTTGATCGCGACGACGGACGGCTCGTTGAGGACGATCCCGCGACCCCTGACGTACACCAGCGTGTTGGCGGTCCCGAGGTCGACAGCCATATCACGGCCGATGAACGACATATTGGTTGCCATGGATGCGTCTGGCCTTCCAAGTGGGGCGATGTGGTGTGAGGGAACGGCAGGATTCGGGTCCGCGCCGACGATGCGGAGCGCGAGGGTTCCATCGTAGACGCGCTTGCTCGAACACGTAGAGACGGTTCCTCCGCCATTGTCAGCGGAACACCGTCCGTCCCTCTTAATGGTGACGTCGTGTCGGAGTAATGGGTTCCCCTGCCCCTCCCTCGCCCTTCCCCGTCAGGCGAAGTCAGGGAAAAAGATCTTCAGCTCGCGTTCGGCCGATTGCTCGGAGTCCGACGCGTGGATCAGGTTCTCGCGCACGATGGTGCCGTAGTCGCCCCGGATGGAGCCCGGAGCCGCGGCGATCGGGTCGGTCGGCCCGGCCAGCGCCCGGACCCCCTCAATCACCCGTTCGCCCTCCACGACCATGGCGACGGAGGGACCCGAGAGCATGAACTCCACGAGCGGCGCATAGAACGGCTTGCCCTCGTGCTCCGCGTAGTGCTGCTCCAGCGTCGGCCGCTCCAGGGCGCGCAGTTCCAGCGCCGTGATCTTCCACCCGGCCTTGGACTCGATACGTCCGATGATCTCGCCGACCAGCCCGCGGCGGACCGCGTCGGGCTTGAGGAGGACCAGGGTGCGCTGGGACATGGCGTGCAGCTCCTTGACAGTGTGACTCTGCGGTGCGAAGAGGCTACACGGGTGACGGCGCGGAGCGTGCTGGGGAGGGGCGCCGGTGCTCACGGGGTGCGCTACGCCGCGCGCTGGGCCCTTATCTCGTCGACCCGGCGTCCGTAGTGGACGGACGCCCACCACAGCGCTCCGAAGCAGGTGCCGAGGACGAACATCGCAGGCACCACGAAGCCGCTCCCGAACAGCGCGACCTGCAGCGCCCAGCCCAGCTCGACGCCGCCGCGCCGGGTGATCACCCCGCACAGCAGCACACACAGCCCCATCGCGACCCCGCACACCGTCCAGACCGTGGCCATGGACAGATCGCTCGTCCGCATCGCGACCAGGCCGGCGAAGCCGATCACGAAGAACTCGCCGACCAGCGTCGACGCGCACAGCGTCCGCATCAGCGCTTCCCTCCCAGCAGCAGCCGGGCCTCCCCGACGGTGTAGACGGAGCCGGTGACCAGGACGCCGGCGCCCGCGTACTCCCCCTCCTCCTCGGCGAGGGTGATCGCCTCCTCCAGCGCGCTGTCCAGCTGCGGCTCGACCTGCACCCGGTCCTCGCCGAAGATCTCCACGGCGAGCGCTGCCAGCGTGTCCACGTCCATCGCGCGGATGGTCTGGTGCCGGGTGACCACGATCTCCGTGAGCACCGGCTCGAACGCCTCCAGCACCCCGCGTACGTCCTTGTCCGCGCTGGGCGCGAAGACGCCGATCAGCCTGCTGAAGCCGAACGCCTCGCCGACCGCCTCCGCCGTGGCGCCGGCCCCGCCCGGGTTGTGCGCGGCGTCCAGCACGACCGTCGGGCTGGTGCGGACGACCTCCAGGCGGCCCGGCGACGTGACGGACGCGAACGCCTCCCGCACCACGTCGAGGTCCAGGGTGCGGGCCTGCTGCTGGCCGATGCCGAAGAACGCCTCGACGGCGGCCAGCGCCACTGCCGCGTTGTGCGCCATATGCGCACCGTGTACCGGCAGGAAGATCTCCGGGTACTCGCCGCCCAGGCCGCGCAGCGTGAGCTGCTGCCCGCCGACGGCCAGCTCGCGGGAGACGACGCCGAACTCCATGCCCTCGCGGGCGACGGTGGCGTCCACCTCCACGGCCTTCCGCAGCACCACGGAGGCGGCCTCCACCGGCTGCTGCGCGAGCACGACCGCGGCGTCCGGCTTGATGATCCCGGACTTCTCCACCGCTATCTGCTCCGGCGTCTCGCCGAGCCGGTCGGTGTGGTCCCGGGAGATGGGGGTGATGACCGCGACATGCCCGTCGATGACGTTCGTCGCGTCCCAGCTGCCGCCCATGCCGACCTCGACGACCGCGACGTCCACCGGCGCGTCCGCGAAGGCGGCGTACGCCATGCCGGTCAGGACCTCGAAGAACGACAGCCGGTACTCCTCCCGGGCGTCCACCAGGTCCACATACGGCTTGACGTCCTCGTAGATCTCGATGAACCGCTCGGCCGGGACCGGGGCGCCGTCCACGCTGATGCGCTCGGTGACCGACTGCACATGCGGCGAGCTGAACCGCCCGGTGCGCAGCTCGAAGGCGCCGAGCAGGGCCTCGACCATGCGGGCCGTGGTGGTCTTGCCGTTGGTGCCGGTGATGTGGATCGAGGGGTAGGCGCGCTGCGGCTCGCCCAGCACGTCCATCAGCGCGGCGATCCGCTTGACGGACGGCTCCAGCTTCGTCTCGCCCCAGCGGGTGGCCAACTCCTCCTCCACCGCGCGCAGCGCCCGGTCGACCTCGGGGTCCTCGGGCCGGGACGGCACGGTGTCGGGCTGCGGCCCCGACCGGGCGCGCAGGGTGCGGCTGCCGGCCTCGATCACCGCGAGATCGGGATCCCGGTCGGTCGCCTCCCCGACGATCTCCTCGAACGCACCGGACGGCTCGGAGGGCTCGGAGGGGGAGTGCTCGGGCTCGTGGGGCTGGGGCTCGTCGCTCACGCGGACCAGTCTACGTATCCGTACCGGCGTGGCGCCGTGGCCGGGCGGCGCGGACGGCACCGGGCTACCGTGAGTACCGTGGCCGAGGTGCGGAACACCCCCCTCCCGCCGGAACCGGAGGACGTGCGGGTGCTGCGGTGCGCGCTGCGGACGACGTCCCTGGGCACGCTCTGCGAAGGCGCCGACGGGCGGATCGTGGCCGCGAACGGCGCGCTGCGGGACCTCTTCGCGCTGGGGCCCGACTGCGATCTGACGCCCGGCGCCGAGGCGCTGCCGGTCCTGGAGGCCATCGCCCGCCGCTGCCCGCCCGACCACCCCGCCGCGCGGCCGGTCAGCCCGGAGCACCACCGCCGGCTGCGCCGCGTCGCCGAGATCCCGCTGCCGGACGGCCGGACGGTCGTCCGGCAGATCCTGCCGCTGCGCGAGCGGGGCAGCTATCTGGGCACCTTCTGGTCCTTCCGGGACGTCACCGAGGACCGGCGCGCCGTCCGCGAGCTGCGCCGCCGGAACGCGGAGCTGGAGCTGCGGCTGCGCGAGCAGTGGGAGGCCACCGCCGCCGCCTCGCACGAGCTGCGCACCCCGCTGGCCGCCGTCATCAGCTTCTGCGAGCTGCTGACCGACCCCGCCAGCGGAGACCTCAGCGCGGGGCAGCGGGACTTCCTGAACGCCGTCGCGCGCAACGCGCGGAGCATGCGCAAGGTCCTCGACCGGCTGCTGCCGCTCCCCGGCGAGGACGGGGGTGGCGGCGACCCGCACCCGTGGGAGCCTGGCGAGGTGCGGGTGCCGCGGCTGCTGGCCCACGCCGCCGAGGACCGGATGCCGGCCGTCGCGGCGGAGGGCGTCTTCCTCACGGTGCGCTGCGCCGATGGACCGCCGCTGTACGGGGATGAACACCTGCTCGGACAGGTGGTGACGAATCTGCTGGGCAACGCGGCCAAGTACACCCCGGCGGGCGGCGACATCCGGGTGAGCGCGGCGCCGTGCGGCGGCGGCTGGGAGATCGAGGTCGCCGACACCGGCATCGGCGTGCCCCCCGAGGCGCGGGACGCGGTCTTCCGGCCCGGGTACCGCGCCGCCAACGCCGAGCGGGCCGGGCGGCCGGGCAGCGGCATCGGCCTGGCCGTCAGCCGGGACATCGTACGGCTGCACGGCGGGACGCTCACCGCCGGCGGCGCCGAGGGCGGCGGCGCGGTCTTCCGGCTGCGCCTCCCGCTGCCCGGCGGCGGCCTCGGCGCCGGGCTCGGCAGCGGCGACGGTGGCGGCCCCGGTGCGGGAGGCGGTGCGCCGTGAGCGAGATCCTGCTCGTCGAGGACGACGCCGATCTGCGGCTCGCCCTGCACACGCTGCTGACCCGCGCCGGGTACGCGGTGCACACCGCCGAGGACGGGCGGTCGGGGCTGCGGCAGCTCTTCGCCGTCCGCCCCGCGCTGCTGGTGCTGGACGTCGGGCTCCCGGAGCTGGACGGCTGGGAGGTGCTCGACCGCACCCGGGACCTGTCCGATGTGCCGGTGCTGATGCTGACCGGGCACGGCGCCGAGCAGGACCGGGTGCGCGGGCTGCGCGCGGGCGCGGACGACTATCTGGCCAAGCCGTTCGGCAACGAGGAGCTGCTGGCGCGCATCGAGGCGCTGCTGCGGCGGCGCTCGCCGGGCGCCGCGCACTGGCTCGGGGCCCCGGACCCGGGCGGCGCGGCGGGCCCCGGGGCGCCGGGCGGGCCGCTGCTGGTGCCCGAGCGGCGGGCGGCCGTCTGGCAGGGCGCTGAGGTGCGGCTGAGCGAGATCGAGTTCCGGCTGCTGCGGACGCTCCTGCGCAACCGGGGCCGGATCGTCACCACCGAACAGCTGCTCGATCTGGTGTGGGACGATCCGACCGGGATCGGCAAGGAGCGGGTGAAGTTCGCGGTGCTGCGGCTGCGCCGCAAGCTGCGCGCGGCGAGCGGCGCCGAGGAGGACCCGCTGGAGGCCGTACGCGGCACCGGCTACCGCTACCGCACGCCACAGGACCCGGCCGACCCCGCCGAGTGAACCGGGCGCCGTGCACCGGGCGCCCTGAACCGGCGTCGTGCACCGGGAGCCCGCGAATCGGGCAAAAAGCAACTGTCCGACAACCGGGGCACACCGCTTCCTGCTACCTCCGTACCCGACTCTGGCCGCTGTCCGCCGCACGCGCTCAGCACGTCAGGAGTCCCCTTGCCCGCCGTCGCCGTCGTCCTCGGTACCCGCCCGGAGCTGGTCAAGGTCACAGAGCTGCTCCGGCTGCTCGGCCCGGAGGCCCACCTGATCCACACCGGCCAGCACTACGACGAACAGATGTCCGGCCGCTTCCTGGGGGAGCTGGGTCTGCCCGAGCCGGACTATCTGCACGGCGTCGGCGGCAAGCCCCGCGCCGGACAGCTCGCCGCCGCGCTGGAGCAGCTCGACGAGCGCTTCGCCGCCGCTCCCCCGGCCGCCGTACTGGTCCAGGGCGACACCAACGCCGCGCTCGCCGGCGCGCTGGCCGCCAACGCGCGCGGCATCCGCCTGGTGCACATCGAGGCCGGGCTGCGCAGCCACGACCGGGCGATGCCCGAGGAGCACAACCGCGTGCTCATCGACCGGCTCGCCGACGTGCTGTGCGCGCCCACCGAGGCCAACCGCGCAGCGCTGCTCGCGGAGGGCGTCGCGGACGAGCGGATCGAGGTCACCGGCAACACCGTCGTGGAGGCGGTCCGGCAGTATGTGCCGTCCGCGGCCGAGCGCGCGGCGCTGCGCGCCCGGTTCGGCGGGCTGCCCGCCGACGGCTACATCCTCGCCACCGTGCACCGCCCCGAGAACACCGACGACCCGGACGCGCTGCGCGCCTGCCTCACCGAGCTGCGCGCCCTCGCCGCCTCCGGCACGCCGGTGCTGCTGCCCGTCCACCCGCGCACCCGGGCCCGGATCGCGGCCGCCGGGCTCGACCCCCTGCTGGACGGCGCGGACGGCGACGGGCTGCTGGTCCGCGAGCCGCTGGGCTACGCGGAGTTCCTGGGCCTGGCCCGGGACGCGGCGCTGGTCGTCTCCGACTCGGGCGGGGTGCAGGAGGAGGTGACGGTGCTCGGGCGCCCGCTCGTCGTCGTACGCCGGTCCACGGAGCGGCCCGAGGCGCTGGGGGACTTCGCCGAGCTGGTGACGCCGGGCCCGGCGCTGGGCGCCGCGGCGCGGCGGCGGCTGGCCGAGGGCGAACTGGGGCTGCGGCGGCTGGCGCTGCTGCCGAGCCCGTTCGGGGACGGCCTGGCGTCCGAGCGGATCGCGGCGCTCGCCCGCGCCCCGCACGCCGCCGAGTTCACCGCCGCCGCCTGACCCCACCTCCAAGGACCACCGTGCTCGTCATACTCCCGCTCGTCCTCCTCGCCTGCTTCCTCATCCACTGGGCCACCGTGGTGCGCGCGCTGCGGCTCCGCACCCCGGCGGCGCCCGGCGACCCGGCCGACTTCGACTGGCACTTCCTCGTGCCGTGCCGGGACGAGGAGGCCGTCATCGGCACCACCGTCACCCGGCTGCGCGACAGCTTCCCCGGCGCCCATGTGTGGGTGATCGACGACGACAGCGACGACCGCACCGGCGCCATCGCCGCCGGCCTCGCCGCCCGCGACCCCCGGGTGCATGTCGTCAGCCGCCGCCGTCCGCACGCCCGCACCGGCAAGGGCGCGGCCCTGAACGCCGCGTACGCGGAGCTGAACCGCCATCTGCCGCAGGGGACGGACCGCTCCCGGGTCGTCGTCTGTGTGGTCGACGCCGACGGGCAGCTCGACCCGGCGGCCCTCGGCCCGGTCTCGGGCCCCGACGGGTTCGGCGACCCGGACGTCGGCGGCGTCCAGGTGAACGTGCGGATGCGGAACGTCGAAGGCCCGCACCCCCATCGGCTGGGGCGGCTGCTGGTGCGGGTGCAGGACATCGAGTTCGCGGTGACCTGCTCGGGCACCCAGGCGCTGCGCACCCGCTCCGGGTCCGCCGGGCTCGGCGGCAACGGCCAGTTCACCCGGCTCTCCGCGCTGGACCGGATCGCGGCGGCCGAGCGGCGGCCCTGGAAGGACAGCGCGCTGCTGGAGGACTACGAGCTGGGCCTGCACATGCTGCTGAGCGGCTACCGCACCGCGCACCTCGCCGACACCTGGGTCACCCAGGAGGGGCTCCCCCACCCGCGGCGGCTGCTCACCCAGCGCACCCGCTGGGCCCAGGGCAACCTGATGTGCGCGCGGTACGCACCCCGCGTCGTCTCCTCCCGGCACTTCTCCGGCGCGGCCGTGCTGGAGGCCCTCTACACGTTCGTCCAGCCGCTGGCCCATCTGGCGGCGCTGGCGCTGGCCGCCGTCGCCGCCGTGGTGGCCGGGGTGACGGTCAGCGCGTACGGCACCGGTCCTGTGCTGGGGCACGCGGCCGCGATCTGGCCGGTGCTCGCCGTACTGGCGCTGGTCTCGGTGCTGCCGTTCGTGGGGTGGGGGCTGTTCTACCGGCGCCACTACGCGCCGGGGCGCTCCCGGCTGACGGGGCTGGGCTGGGGGCTGGCGCTGTGGCTGTACGCGTACCACCTGTTCCCCGCGTCCGTCCGCGCCCTCGGGCGCGCCCTGCGGGGGCGGGACGGCTGGGCGAAGACCCGCCGCAACGCGGAGGCCCTCGCGGGGGCGACCGCGCTCGACCACTGACCGCTCCGCGACCGCTCCGCGGGGTGCACGACGGGCCCCGCCAGGGGCAGCCCCTCCCCAGGGGCTAGCCCAGGCGGGCCAGCTGGTCCTTGAGCCGGGTGATGTCGGACTCCGCCGCCGCACGGCGGGCCCGGATCTTCTCCACCACCTGCTCGGGCGCCTTGCCCAGAAAACCCTCGTTCCCGAGCTTGGCCGTCGTCTGCTTCAGCTCCTTCTCCGCGGCCGCCAGATCCTTGGTGAGCCGCTTCCGCTCCGCCTCCACGTCGATCGCGCCGGAGAGGTCCAGCTCGACCGTGGCGCCCTCGACGGGGAGGGTGGCCGTGGCCTGGAAGCCGTCGCCCTCGGGCTGGAGCCGCAGCAACTGGCGGACGGCCTCCTCGTGGGCGGTCAGCGGGGTGCCGGCGAGGGCGAGCCGGGCCGGCACCTTCTGGCCGGGCTGGAGGCCCTGCTCGGCCCGGAAGCGGCGGACCTCGGTGACGGCGCGCTGCACCGTGCGGATCTCCCCCTCGGCCGCCGCGTCCCGGAAGCCCGAATCCGCGGGCCAGGCGGCGACCACGAGGGACTCCCCGTCGGTGAGCGTCGTCCACAGCTCTTCCGTGACGAACGGGATGACCGGGTGCAGCAGGCGCAGCATCACGTCCAGGACCTCGCCCAGCACCCGGCCGGCGACCTCGGCGGCGCGTCCGCCCCGCGCGAAGGCGGTCTTGGACAGCTCGACGTACCAGTCGAAGACCTCGTCCCACGCGAAGTGGTAGAGGACGTCGGACAGCCTGGCGAACTGGTAGTCCTCGTAGTGGCGGTCGGTCTCGGCGACGACCTCGTTCAGCCGGGAGAGGATCCAGCGGTCGGCGGCCGACATCTCCGCCGCGTCCGGCAGCGGACCGGTGACCGTGGCGCCGTTCATCAGCGCGAAGCGGGTGGCGTTCCAGATCTTGTTCGCGAAGTTGCGGGACGCCTTGACCCAGTCCTCGCCGATGGGGACGTCGGTGCCGGGGTTGGCGCCGCCCGCGAGGGTGAAGCGGACGGCGTCCGAGCCGTACGCCTCCATCCAGTCCAGCGGGTCGACGACGTTGCCGAAGGACTTCGACATCTTCTTGCCGTGCTCGTCGCGCACCAGGCCGGTGAGGGCGATGGAGCGGAACGGGACCTCGTCCATGACGTACGTCCCGAACATCATCATCCTCGCGACCCAGAAGAAGATGATGTCGTACCCCGTGACCAGGACGGAGGTCGGGTAGAACTTCGCGAGGTCCGGCGTCTCGTCCGGCCAGCCGAGGGTGGAGAACGGCCACAGCCCCGAGGAGAACCAGGTGTCCAGGACGTCCGGGTCCTGCCGCCAGCCCTCGGCCTCGGTGCCCGGCGGCTCCTCGTCGGGGCCGACGCACACGGCCTCGCCGTCCGGGCCGTACCAGACGGGGATGCGGTGGCCCCACCACAGCTGGCGCGAGATGGTCCAGTCGTGCATGTTGTCGACCCAGTCGAAGTACCGGGACGCCATCTCGGGCGGGTGGATGGCCGTACGGCCGTCCCGCACGGCGTCGCCCGCCGCCTGGGCGAGCGGGGCGACCTTGACCCACCACTGCATGGACAGCCGCGGCTCGACGGTGGTGTCGCAGCGCGAGCAGTGCCCGACGCTGTGCACATACGGCCGCTTCTCGGCGACCACCCGGCCCTGGCCGCGCAGCGCGTGGACGATCGCGGCGCGGGCCTCGAACCGGTCCAGGCCCTCGAAGGGCCCGTGCGCGGTGATCACGCCGCGCTCGTCCAGCACCGTGAGCGACGGCAGGTCGTGACGGCGGCCGATCTCGAAGTCGTTCGGGTCGTGGGCGGGGGTGACCTTGACGGCGCCGGTGCCGAACTCCGGGTCCACATGGGGGTCCGCGACGACCGGGATGCTGCGGTCGGTGAGCGGCAGCTTGATCTGCCTGCCGATCAGATGCCGGTAGCGGGCGTCGTCGGGGTGCACGGCGACGGCGGTGTCGCCGAGCATCGTCTCGGCGCGGGTCGTCGCCACGACGACGGTCTCCTCGCCCTCGCCGTACCGCAGCGAGACCAACTCGCCGCTGTCCTCCTGGTACTCGACCTCGATGTCGGAGATCGCGGTCAGACAGCGGGGACACCAGTTGATGATCCGCTCGGCGCGGTAGATCAGGCCGTCGTCATACAGCCGCTTGAAGATCGTCTGGACCGCGCGGGAGAGCCCCCGGTCCATGGTGAAGCGCTCGCGGCTCCAGTCGACGCCGTCGCCGAGGCGGCGCATCTGGCCCAGGATCCGGCCGCCGTACTCCTCCTTCCACTGCCACACCCGCTCGACGAACGCCTCCCGGCCGAGGTCCTGGCGGGACTTGCCCTCCTCGGCGAGCTGCTGCTCGACCTTGTTCTGGGTGGCGATGCCCGCGTGGTCCATGCCGGGCAGCCAGAGCGCCTCATACCCCTGCATCCGCCTGCGGCGGGTGAGGGCGTCCATGAGCGTGTGCTGGAAGGCGTGCCCGAGGTGCAGCGACCCTGTGACGTTCGGCGGCGGGATGACGATCGCGTACGGCGGCCGTTCGCTCTTCGGGTCCGCCTCGAAATAGCCGCGCGCTACCCAGCCCTCATACAGCTTCTCCTCCACCTCGGCCGGGGCGTACTGAGTCGGCAGGTCTGCGGGGGATGCTGGATGCGGCCCGGCGTGCTCCGGGTGCCGCTGAGTGTTCTCGGTCACGACGGCCAGTGTACGGGCGCCAATGTCCCGGTCTCGAATCGGTTTGCCGCCCGATGCGGCGCTCGGGCCCGCCATCCGTCAGGATAAGGCGTGCGGAGTCGCACATGTGGGCACGCACGCGTTCACGGAGGGAAACGCCGCGTCACGGAGTTCCCGCCCGGTGGCGGGGGCAGTCAGGCCGGGAGCGGGGTGTCCGACGCTAGGAGTTTCTGATGAGCAACGACCAGCCCGGTCCGTACGGGCAGCAGCCCCAGCAGCCGGGGCCGTACGGGCAGCCCGGCCAGTCTGGACAGCCCGGACAACCCGGACAGCCCGGTCCCTACGGGCAGCCGGGGCCCTACGGCCAGCCGCCGCAGCCGGGGCAGCAGCCGGGCGGCCCGAACCCCTACGCCGGAGCGCCGGGACAGCCGCCCGAGCAGCCGGGGGGCCAGCCGGGGCAGCAGCCCGGCTACGGCTATCCGCAGCAGCCGTACGGCCAGCCGCCGTACGGGGCTCCCGGCGGCCCCGGAATGCCTCCGGGCCCGCCGGTGCCGCCGCCCTCGGGCGGCGGCAGGGGCAAGGTGATCGGGATGGCGGTCGCCGCCGTGGTGGTCGTCGGCGCGCTCGTCGGCGGCGGCGTCCTGTACGCGAGCCAGAGCGACGATGACGACGACGGCGGCGGCAGCAAGGGCGGCAGCGGCAAGGTCGCGGACGACGGCAAGCGGTACAAGCTGACGACGCCCGAGCAGGTCGCGGGCGAGTACACCAAGACCCCCGGCGAGAGCTCCGCGTTCGGCCGCGGCGACTCCGGCAAGCTGGGGTCTCTCGGCGTCGAGAACCCCGAGCCCGTCAGCGCCGCGTACAAGTCCGGCACCGGCCAGATCGCCAAGCAGCTGCACTTCGGCGGCGCCTGGGGCAAGGTCTCCGATCCGCAGAAGGTGCTGGACGTGGCGTTCGCCGCCATCGCCAAGGAGGCCGTGAACGACCCCGGCACGAACAACGGCGGCAAGGCCGAGCTGGAGGGCAGCCCGCAGTCGGTGAAGCCGGCCGGGCTGGGGGACGACGCCGTGCTGAAGTGCCAGAACATCAAGTACAGCGCCCCGGCCGGGGACACCTCCGGGATCGACGGCTTCACGGTCCCGTTCTGCATGTGGGGCGACCACAGCACCATCGGCTTTGTGATGGCGATCGACCCGGCGGCGGTGGTGACGGGCAAGTCGACGACGATCAAGGAAGCGGGCGCGACCACGGCGAAGGTCCGCGAGGACTCACGCGTGGAGATCAAGTAACTCCCGCATCACGGATTCGGCACGCCAACGAGCGCCCCGCGGTACCCGCAGGGCGCTCGTTTTCCCTGGCATATCGGGACAACCCGCCAGCGCATCTTGACGATCCGGCATCCTCCCGGCTGCGATTCCACTCCCCGAGAGGCGACACGACGCGCCATGGGAGAGGATGTGCGCCGCGCATTCGACTACATGTTCACGGAGGGGAAGCGCCACCATGAGTGACAACCAGCCCGGCCCGTATGGCCAGCCGCCGGGCCAGCCCGGACCCTACGGGCAGCCCGGTCCCTATGGACAGCCGGCGCAGCCGGGGCAGCAGCCGGGCGGCCCGAATCCGTACGGTGGCGCCCCGGGACAGCCCGGCTACGGCTACCCGCAGCAGCCCGGCCAGCCGGGCCAGCCCGGACAGCCCGGCCAGCCCGGTGACTACGGACAGCCGCAGCAGCAGCCGGGCTACGGCTACCCCCAGCAGCAGCCCCAGCAGCCCGGCTACGGCTACCCCCAGCAGCAGGGCATGCCCGGCCCCGGCCAGCCGCCCGGCCAGCCCCCGTACGGCCAGCCGGGAGCGCCGGGCCAGCCGCCCAACATGCCGATGCCCCCGCAGCCGGCCGGCGGTGGCGGCAACGGCAAGACCATCGCCATCATCGTGGGCGCCCTGGTGGTCGTCGGGGCCATCGTCGGCGGCATCATGCTCTTCTCGGGCGATGACGACGACAGCGGCGGCGGCAAGATCGCGGACGACGGCAAGAAGTACAAGCTGACGACGCCCGCCCAGGTCGCGGGCGAGTACTCCAAGGACCCGTCGCGGCCCGGCAGCGGCATGGACAGCAGCACCCAGAACGACTTCGAAAGCTTCGGCGTCAAGGACCCCAAGAACGTCAACGCCGCCTACAAGGCGGGCACCGGGCTGAGCGCGAAGCAGCTCCAGTTCGGCGGCGTCTACGGGGAGATCGACGACCCGGAGAAGGTCGTGGACGCGGCGCTCGGCAAGATGGCCAAGGAGGCCCAGAAGGACAGCAAGAGCGACGCCGAGCTGGAGGGCGGCCCGGAGGCGGTCAAGCCCTCGGGCGGCGACGGCGCGGTGTTCAAGTGCCAGAAGGTCAAGACCGAGCCGACCGGCGGCAAGTCGGTCACCATCCCGGTCTGCATGTGGGGCGACCACAGCACCATCGGCATGATCATCCCCGTGGACGCGGCCAAGGCGCTCGCCGGCCAGAGCACCTCGGCCAGCGAGGCCGGCGACATCGCGGCGAAGGTGCGCAACGACACCCGCGTCGAGATCAAGTAACCGCCACCGCTTCGCGCGCGTGCGAAGGGGCGTCTGCCGCCGGGCGCCCCTTTTCCGTACGATCATGCACATGTCCACAGCGAAGAGAGTCGGCATCATCGTCGGCGTGCTGGTGGTGGTCGTCGGGGGCGTCGTCGGCGGGCTGCTCGGCGCGGGCGCCTTCAGCGGCGGCGACGACGACGCGCGGTACCGGCTGACCGGGCCCGGGAAGGTCGCCGGGGAGTACACGCGCAAGGGCGAGGCCAAGGAGGGCACCAGCGGCAGGGTCTTCACCGAGGGGAAGGGCTCCGGCAAGGAGATACCCGGGCTGAAGGCCGACGGCGACGTCACCGCGCGATACGCCTCCGGCTCCACCCGGCAGCTCCAGCTCGGCGGGGCCTACGGAGAGGTCGACGACCCCGGTGCGAGCGCCGAGTGGCTGCTGAAGGAGATGCGCGGGCAGTTCTCCTCGATCGGCGAGCCCCAGGGCGACCCGGAGGAGTTCACGCCCTCCGGGTTCGACGGCGACGTCCTGAAGTGCCAGGCGTACGCGATCGAGACCGTCCGGATGAGGGTCTGCGTCTGGGGCGACTCCAGCACCGTCGGTGCGGTCTCGCTCGCCGAGACGTCCGAGAAGGCGAAGGCCACTCTGGCGGAGGCTGCCGAGCTGACGGCGAAGGTGCGCAGCGACGCCCGCGTCAAACGGTGACCGCACGGGGGGGGCGCGCACAGCCGGTGACGGCCCGCGCCCCCGCTGCTCCGCAAGCGACTACGCGCTCTTCTCGTGCCGTTGGCCCGGGGCCTGCTCGCCGCGCGCCCGCGGGACCAGCGTCGGGTTGACGTTGGAGTGCACGACGTCCTCCGTGATCACGACGCGCTCGACGTCCTTGCGGGACGGCACCTCGTACATCACCGACTGGAGGACCTCCTCCATGATGGCCCGCAGCCCGCGCGCTCCGGTGCCGCGCAGAATCGCCTGGTCCGCAATGGCCTCCAGGGCCGGGCGGTCGAAGTCCAGCTCCACACCGTCGAGTTCGAAGAGCCGCTGGTACTGCTTGACGAGTGCGTTGCGCGGCTCCATCAGGATCTGCAGCAGCGCCTCGCGGTCCAGGTTGTGGACGCTGGTGATCACCGGAAGGCGGCCGATGAACTCCGGGATCATCCCGAACTTCACCAGGTCCTCCGGCATCACCTCCTCGAACTGGTTGCTCGCCTCGATCTCCCGCTTGGAGCGGATGTTGGCGCCGAAGCCGATGCCCTTCGCGCCGGCCCGGGACTCGATGATCTTCTCCAGGCCCGCGAAGGCGCCGCCCACGATGAACAGCACGTTCGTGGTGTCGATCTGGATGAACTCCTGGTGCGGGTGCTTGCGTCCGCCCTGCGGCGGCACCGAGGCCGTGCTGCCCTCCAGGATCTTCAGCAGCGCCTGCTGGACGCCCTCGCCGCTCACATCCCGCGTGATCGACGGATTCTCGCTCTTACGGGCGACCTTGTCGATCTCGTCGATGTAGATGATGCCGGTCTCGGCCTTTTTGACGTCGTAGTCGGCGGCCTGGATCAGCTTGAGGAGGATGTTCTCGACGTCCTCGCCGACATATCCCGCCTCGGTGAGCGCCGTCGCATCGGCGATGGCGAAGGGGACGTTGAGCATCCGGGCCAGCGTCTGCGCCAGCAGCGTCTTGCCGGAGCCGGTGGGGCCGAGCAGCAGGATATTGGACTTGGCGAGCTCGATGCCGTCGTCCCGGCCCTGATGGGAGCCGTTCTCGCCCGCCTGGACGCGCTTGTAGTGGTTGTAGACCGCCACGGAGAGCGCCTTCTTCGCGGCCTCCTGGCCGACGACATAGCTCTCCAGGAACTCGTAGATCTCCCGGGGCTTGGGCAGTTCGTCCCAGCGGACCTCGGAGGACTCGGCCAGCTCCTCCTCGATGATCTCGTTGCAGAGGTCGATGCACTCGTCGCAGATGTAGACCCCTGGTCCCGCGATGAGCTTCTTCACCTGCTTCTGGCTCTTGCCGCAGAACGAGCACTTGAGCAGATCGCCGCCATCACCGATGCGTGCCACGAGGAGCTTCCCCTTCGCCTGGGATCCGCGGATCGCTGCGGACCGAGGTACGTGCTCTCCGACGGTACCTTGCCGGGCCGCCGGAATGGGCCCCCCTTGGACGGACCGTCTGATCCTGCCAGCCGGCCGCCCAAGAGGGGTGGGCTACGTGCGTGAGCGCGGTCAGACTTCGACCGAGGACTTACGGGTGGTGACGATCTGGTCGATCAGCCCGTACTCCAGCGACTCCTCCGCCGTGAGAATCTTGTCGCGCTCGATGTCGGACGAGATGCTCTCACGGTCCTTGGTGGAGTGCTTGGTCAGCATCTCCTCCAGCTGGTCGCGCATCCGCTGGATCTCGTTGGCGGCGATCTCCAGGTCGGAGACCTGGCCGCGGCCGGTCTCGCTGTACGGCTGGTGGATCAGGATGCGCGCGTTGGGCAGCGCCATCCGCTTGCCGGGCGTGCCGGCGGCGAGCAGCACGGCGGCGGCGGAGGCCGCCTGGCCCATGCAGACCGTCTGGATGTCGGGCTTGACGAACTGCATCGTGTCGTAGATCGCGGTGAGCGCCGTGAAGGAGCCGCCGGGCGAGTTGATGTAGACCGAGATGTCCCGGTCGGGGTCCATCGACTCCAGGCACAGCAGCTGGGCCATCACATCGTTCGCCGACGCGTCGTCGATCTGCACACCGAGGAAGATCACGCGCTCCTCGAAGAGCTTCGCGTACGGGTCGTACTCGCGCACGCCCTGCGAGGTGCGCTCGACGAAGCGGGGGATCACGTAACGCGACTCGGCTGCCGGGCCGGTGTAGAGGCCGGAGGCGCCGTCGGAACCAGGCAGTGGGGTCATCGGAAGGTTCTCCTGGAGGTGAGCTGGCAGCGGGCGGGGTGCGGAGTCGGCGGGGCTCACGCGCCCGTACCGCCACCGCCGGGGAGCTGGGCCGCGTTCTGGTAGACCTCGTCGATCAGGCCGTACTCCTTGGCCTCCTGCGCGGAGAACCAGCGGTCGCGGTCCGCGTCACGGGTCCACTGCTCCTCGGTCTGACCGCTGTGCAGGGCCGACAGCTCGGCCATCTTCTTCTTGGTGCGCAGCAGCTGCTCGGCGTGGATCTTGATGTCCGTGGCCGAACCCGCGAGACCGGCCGAGGGCTGGTGGATGAGGATGTCGGCGTTCGGCAGCGCGAAGCGCTTGCCCGGGGTGCCGGCCGTGAGCAGGAACTGCCCCATGGAGGCGGCGAGGCCCATCGCGATGGTGACCACGTCGTTCTTGATGTACTGCATGGTGTCGTAGATCGCCATGCCCGCCTGGATCGATCCCCCCGGACTGTTGATGTAAAGGAAGATGTCCTTGTCCGGGTCGGCCGCGAGGAGCAACAGCTGCGCGGTGATCTTGTTGGCGATCTCGTCGTCCACCGGCTGGCCGAGGAAGATGATCCGCTCGTTGAGCAGCCGGTTGTAGACCTGGTCGCCGAGGCCACCACCGAAGTTGGGCTCAGCGGCGGCGGAAGGCATCGGAAGCGTCACGTGTCCACCTGCTCGTATCCGGACGGTCGCCCGGGGGTCGGCCGTCACTGGGGTCTTCGTCTACTGGGGACCCTAACGCGCGGCGCGGGACGGTCCATCCTGCGAAGAGGGCTGTTCGCTGTGAGCGCATGCCTCGGATGAGGGACTGACCATGGGCGCCCCGAAAGGGCGCGGGGCTCTGCCCATCCGCGGCGAAGCCGCCGGTGGGCAGAGCCCCGCGCTCCTGTACCGGAAAACTCTCAGCTCTCGGACTTCTGGTCCGCCGACTCGTCGGAAGCCCCGGCCTCGGCAGCCTCGGCCTCGGAAGCCCCGGCCTCGGCCTCGGCCTCGTCCCCAGCCTCGCCGTCGCCCTCGTCGAGGTCGACGACCTCGCCGTTGGTGTCCTTGACGGTGACCGCCTCGACGACGGTCGCCAGGGCCTTGCCGCGGGCCACCTCGCCGACGAGCATCGGCACCTGGCCGCCCTCGACGACGGCCTGCGCGAACTGGTCGGGGCTCATACCGGAGGACTGGGCGCGCCGCATGAGGTGCTCGGTGAGCTCCTCCTGGCTGACGTTGAGCTTCTCCGTGCTGACCAGCTGGTCCAGCACGAACTGGGTGCGGATGCCCTTCCCCGCCTGCTCCTTCAGCTCCTCCTCGAACTGCTCCTCGGTCTTCTCCTGCATCTTCAGGTACGCCGCGAGGTCCAGGCCGAGCTGGCCGAGCTGGTGGTTGACGAGCTGGTGCTTGCGGCTCTCGACCTCGTCCTGGAGCAGCTTCTCCGGGACGGGGACCTCGACCAGCTCCAGCAGCGCGTCCAGCACCTTCTCCTGGGCCTGGGTCGCCTGCTCGTACTTCTTCTGGTCGGCGAGGCGCTTGCGGCTGTCCTCGCGCATCTCCTCCAGCGTGTCGAACTCGCTGGCGAGCTGGGCGAACTCGTCGTCCAGCTCGGGGAGTTCGCGCGCCGAGACGGCGGCGACGGTGACCGTGACCTCGGCCTCCCGGCCGGCCGCAGAGCCGCCCTTCAGCTCGGAGGCGAAGGTGGCGCTGCCGCCCGCCTCCAGGCCGGTGACCGCGTCGTCGATGCCGTCGAGCAGCTCGCCGGAGCCGATGGTGTAGTCGACGCCCTGGGCGACGCCGTCCTCCAGCACCTCGCCGTCGACCTTGGCCTCCAGGTCGACCTTGACGACATCGCCCTCGGCGGCGGCGCGCTCCACGGCTGTGGTGGAGGCGAAGCGCTCGCGGAGCTGCTCCACGGCCTGGTCCACGTCCTCGTCGGCGACCTCGGCGGCCTCGACCTCGACCTCGATGCCCTGGTAGTCCGGGATCTCGATCTCGGGGCGGATGTCGACCTCGGCGGTGAAGGTCAGCAGCTCGTTGTCCTTGAGCTCGGTGATGTCGACCTCGGGCTGACCGAGCGGGCTGAGCTCGCCCTCCTCGACGGCCGACTGGTAGAGCTTCGGCAGCGCGTCGTTGACGGCCTCCTCCAGGACGGCGCCGCGGCCGAAGCGCTGGTCGATGATCCGCGCCGGGATCTTGCCCTTGCGGAAGCCAGGCACCGTGACCTGCTGGTTGATCTTCTTGTACGCCGCGTCGAGGCTGGGCTTGAGCTCCTCGAAGGGCACCTCGACAGTGAGCCGAACCCGGGTGGGGTTCAGGGTCTCCACGGCGCTCTTCACGGTCGGTCTCCTTGGGGCTGGCTTCTTGGGGGTCGATCTTGAGGTGCGCCCCGATGCGAGCCGACGGGAAAGGCGGACACGGCAGCAGGCACGCGCGTGCCCCATAGTACGTGGTCGGGGTGGCCGGATTCGAACCGACGACCTTCCGCTCCCAAAGCGGACGCGCTACCAAGCTGCGCCACACCCCGTCAGTGCGACACGTAGAGTACATGCCGTACGATGCATCCCGTGCCGCCCCGGCACACGGCCTCCCGGGCTGTGGGCTTCCGCGCGGCGCTCGCGGGCGTAGCTCAATGGTAGAGCCCTGGTCTTCCAAACCAGCTACGCGGGTTCGATTCCCGTCGCCCGCTCCAGCGAAGCCGTCGGCCCGGTTCCCCGCGGGGAGCCGGGCCGACGGCGCTGACGTGGGCTGTTGACGTGGGCTGTCGCGGCGCCGCTCAGATGTTGATCTGACTGATCGAGTCCGCGAGCGAGCTGAAGAAGCGGTTTATGGACGGGGCCATGCCCGTCGAGGCGAGGAAGAACCCGAAGAGCATGGCGATGAACGCCGGGCCCCCCTTGAGGGAACCGCTACGGATCATCAGGAACAGGATGACACCCAGCAGCAGTACTACAGACAGTGAAATGGCCACAACTGCTCACACCCTCGCGGTCGGTACGCTCACCCGCCCTGGGAGGCTGCCGCTGCGGCCGGACCCCGGGCCCGTCCATGGTGCCACCAACTTCCGGGGCGGAGGAGCCAGGTGACACACCATCGGGGAAACCTCAGGGTTGACGACGACCGAGCGTAGCCACTGCCGTCGCACCGGCCCCGGGCGCACCGCATTCAGCCGAATTCAGGGCCGTTCCATGATTGCCAGACCGGATGCACCTGGTGCATTATCCTCGGCACCCAGTGCCGGTACGGAACAGTTTTACCGGAACGCAGTGGAATTTGCCCCCTCGACCACGGGGACGGGCCGCACAGCTCTTCTATATGTGCGCTTTATGCAGGACATCGCGGAGCAAACCGAACATTCCTCTCACAGCTCGTCAACTCCCTTCCTCCCTGCGGTGAATAGCAAGCGGAGGACAGGGTAGGCAGCGGCCGACGGGAATTTACGACACACAGGTAGAACCGCTATGGTGCGGCAGATGTTGCACGCTGGTTATGAGCGGGCGCCGCTCCCCCCGGTCCGTCAGGAGCCCCCCACCTCCGAGGC
>NZ_JAAKZZ010000749.1 GCF_011045075.1 Streptomyces boncukensis | reverse complement strand
GAGCGGGGACGGGGACGGGGGTCAGCGCGAGGTGTCGAACACCTCGTCGCGGGTCGTGGCGAGCGCGCTCTCCAGCGCGCCGCTCAGCACGGGGTGTTCGGTGACCGTGCCCAGCACCAGCCGGGGCCGGGGCACGGCCAGTTCGGACAGCTCGGCGCGCACCAGCTCGCGCAGCGGCTCGCCGCCCGCCGCCGGCAGGCCGCCGGACAGCACGATCAGCTCCGGGTCGAGCAGCGCGACGACGGAGGCGAGGCCGGTGGCCAGGTCGGTGGCGTGCCGGCGCAGCAGGGCGTCGTAGGCGGCGGCTGTATCGGCGTCGACGGCGTCCCCGGCGGCGTCCCCTTCCCCGGCGGCGGCGCGCTCCGCGGCGTGCGCCAGCAGCTGCGCTGCGGCGTCCTTCCACTGCGCCTGCTGGTCGTACTCCAGCCCCAGTTCGCGTGCGTGCAGCAGGACCGCGTTGGCGCCCGCGAGCTCCTGGAAGCCGCCGCTGTTGGACTGCCCGGGGCGGCGCACCAGCGGGGTGCCGGGCACCGGCAGGAAGCCGACCTCGCCCGCGCCGCCGGTCCGGCCGCGGTGCAGCTTTCCGCCGATGACGACCGCGGCGCCCAGCCCCTGCTCGTTCCAGAGCAGGACGAAGTCCTCGTGGCCGCCCGCCGCGCCCAGCCGCTGCTCCGCGACGGCCGCGAGGTTGACGTCGTTGTCGTACTCCAGCGGCATCGGGAGCGCGGCGGCGAGCTCGTCCAGCAGGGTGGGGGAGTGCCAGCCGGGCAGGTGGGAGGCGTACCGCAGCCGCCCGGTGCCGGGGTCGAACGCTCCGGGTGTGCCGATGACGATCCGCTGCAGGCCGGAGCGGTGGACGCCGGCCGTCTTGGCGGCGCCGTCCACGGCCTGGAGCACCTGCCGCACGGTGTCGGCCCCGGCCTGCCGCCCCGGTGTGGGCAGTTCGAAGGTGCCCGCGGTGCGGCCGGTGATGTCGGCGACGGCGGCCAGCAGCCGGGTGGAGGTCACATCGAGGGCCGCCACATGTGCCGCGGCCGGATTGACCGCGTACAGCTGCGCGTTGGGCCCCGGGCGGCCCTCGCTGGTGCCGGTGACGACAACCAGCCCGGCCGCCTCCAGACGGGCGAGGAGCTGCGACGCGGTGGGCTTGGAGAGCCCGGTGAGCTTGCCGATCCGGCCGCGCGAGAGGGGGCCGTGGGCGAGCAGCAGGTCGAGTGCGGCCCGGTCGTTCATCGCTCGCAGCACGCGAGGGGTCCCCGGTGTCGTCCCGGCCATGTGTGGTGCCTCCGCCTCGCTACTGTTAGGAAGGTTTCCCATTTATGTGCGGGAACAGTAGGGCGCCGGTGCGGTGAGCGTCAATGGGTCGGTGCGCCGCGGTCGGGCCGGTCCGGCTTGACGCCGTCGCTACAATCACCCCGGTGATCAATCTTGGGCGGGCCGCGGACGGGTGGCACCGGATGGACACCGCCATGCGGGACCTCCCGCTCGCGCTGGGCTTCGCCGCCGCGTCGTTCGTACCGGCCTTCCACAGCCACGGGACGCAGCTCGGCGGCCTGCCGGACCGCTCCTTCGACGCGCTGGCCGCGGCGGCGGTCGCCCTCCAGTGCCTCCCGCTCGCCCTGCGGCGCCGATGGCCCCTCCTGTGCCTCGCCCTGGCGTCGCTCGGCTTCGCCGCCGACCAGCTCCGCGGCTACCACTCGCTCGCGGGCACCGGGTGGGCCATCGCGCTGCTGAGCGCGGGGGCGCATCTGGAGCGGCTGCGCCGCACCACCGTGCTCCTGCTCTCCGCGGCCTATGTGCCGCTGGCGGTCGCGCTGCACCAGCTCGGCGGGACCGAGGCGCTGAGCGGATATGTGACGTTCTACCTGGCGACGGTCCTGGTGTGGGGCATCGGCGCGTGGGTGCGCTCCAGCCGGGTCGCGGAGGCCGAGCGCCGCCGCCGGGTCGCCGCTGACACCCGCGCCGCCGAGCGCGCCCGCATCGCCCGCGAGCTCCACGACGTCGTCACCCACCATGTGACGGCGATGGTGGTCCAGGCCGAGGCGGCACGCTATGTGACCGCCGCGCCCGAGCGCCTCGACCAGACCCTCACCACCGTCACCGACACCGGCCGGCGGGCGCTCACCGACTTGCGGCACCTGCTGGATGTGCTCAGCCCCGACGAGGTGCTCGGCCCCGACGGCGGCGCCGGGTCCCAGGCGCCGCCCTCCGGCGGGCTGCTCGCGCTCGTGGAGCAGACCCGGCGGGCCGGGCAGCCGGTGGAGTTCGCCGAGGAGGGCAGCCCGGCCCAGCCGGCCGGCAGCGCGGGGCTCGTGGCGTACCGGGTGGTGCAGGAGGCCCTGACCAACGCCCTCAAGTACGCTCACGGCAGCAGCACATCCGTCCAGGTGCGGTACGGCGCGCAGCACATCGCCGTGGAGGTGTGTACGGACGGCTCCGGCGCGCCGACCCGGTCCCCGGGCGGGAGCGGGCGGGGTCTCGCCGGGCTCCGCGAACGGGTCGTCGGCCTGGGCGGCGACCTCAGCGCGGGCCCGGGGACGGGCGGCGGCTTCGTCGTGCGGGCGCGGATACCCGAGGAGGATCCGACGTGACCACGCCGCTGAGGGTCCTGGTCTGCGACGACCAGGTGCTGGTCCGCACCGGGATGGTGACCATCATCGACGCGCAGCCCGACCTCGCGGTGGCGGGGGAGTGCGGGGACG
>NZ_JAAKZZ010000748.1 GCF_011045075.1 Streptomyces boncukensis | reverse complement strand
TGTCTGGTGCGCGCGGCGTCAGTCCGGCCGGGGGCGGTGCTGGACCCCGCGGGGCGCGGAGGGGGTGGCTGCCTGCGGCATGGGGACTCCTGGAAGCGGGGCTCGACTCGCTTCCATCGTGGTCGCGCGGACGGCCGCGGTGTGTCGCTCCCAGGTCGTGGATCGGCGCCCTGCCGAAAGGCGGAGCCGCCGGGCGCGGGTATGTCCCGGGGAACAGACGGCCTCTACCCAAAGGCAGACCCGGCGCGGGTACGCCTCAGGCCGTCAGGCCGTCAGGCCCGTCTGGTGGGCGAGGAGCGCCGCCTGGACCCGGCTGTCCGAACCCGTCTTGTCCAGCACCGCGCGGACGTGCGTCTTGACCGTGCCCACCCCGATGGCCAGCCGCTTGCCGATGTCGAGGTTGGACAGCCCCTCCCCCAGCATGGCCAGCACCTCGCGCTCGCGGGCCGTCAGGCTCGCCAGCCGCCGGTCCGGCTCAGCGGTCCCCGTGGCGGGAGCGCCGCCGCGCAGCATCCGCCGGATGACGGTCCCGGTGACGCCCGGGGACAGGACGGCGTCCCCGGTGGCGGCCGAGCGCACCGCGCCGATCAGCTCCTGCGGGCCCTCGTCCTTCAGCAGGAAGCCGGTGGCGCCCGCCGCCAGGGCCCGGATGACGTTGTCCTCGTCGCCGAAGGTGGTGAGCATGACGACCTGCGGCGCGGGTTCCGCGCCGGTCAGCCGCTCGACGGCGGCGATCCCGTCGAGTACGGGCATCCGGATGTCGAGGAGCACGACGTCGGGCCGGTACTCGGCGGCGAGCCGGACGGCGTCGGCGCCGTTGACCGCCTCGCCCACCACCTCGATGTCCCCGGCGTGCCGGAGGATCAGGCGGACGCCGTGCCGGATCATCTGCTCGTCGTCGGCGAGCAGGACCCGGATCGCGGAGCCGGTGCCCTGGTCGTCAGTCATGTGTGCCGCCCCCGCGGTGCGGTTCGGGCGCCAGCGGCACCGTGAACCGGTCGATCGCGATCAGAGTGTCGGAGCGGAAACAGTAGCGGACGATGCGCAGCCGCCCGCTTCCGGTCCGGTCGTCCGTCCACGGGTGGACGCAGTCCGTCGCGGACGCCGGCCGCCGCGGCTCGTGCCCGGTCGCCGCCGCGCGCGTCGGCTCGTCGTCGCGGCCCACGGCGTCCGTCACCTGCTCCCGCGACATCCCCAGCCGGGGCTTCCCGGGGGGCGAGTAGTCGGGGCCGGGCTGGGCCCTGTCCACCAGCACCAGCCCGAAGAGCATCATCACGCCCACGCCCGCCAGGCCGAGCACGCCGGTGACGGCCCCGGCGAGGCCCCGCTGGACGCGGGAGAGGAGCCCCCGGTCCGGGGCGGTGCCGTCGGCCGCGCCGTACGCGGCGGCACCGGGCGCCGGCTCCGCCGCGTACGGCGCGGCGTCCGCCGGCTCCCCGCCGGCCGGAGGGTCCGCGGGGAGCCGGACCGCGACGGAGAACCCGCCGTCCGGTGTGCGGCCCGCCTCGAAGGTGCCGCCGAGCAGCGCCACCCGCTCCCGCAGTCCGGGCAGCCCGCGCCCGGAACCAGCACCGGAACCGGAACCAGCACCGGCACCGGGCCCGGTGGTCGCGGCGGCGGGCGCGGGTGGTGCGCCGTTGCGCACCTGGATCTCCACGCGCTCCCCGGTGTGGGTGACGGCGACGGTCACCCGGGCCCCGGGCGCGTACCGGTGGACGTTGGTGAGGGACTCGCGCACCACACGGTGGACGGCGCGCCGCACCCGGGCCGACCGGGCGTCCAGGTCCTCCCCCTGCCAGGACAGCTCGACAGGGATGCCGCCCTTGCGGGACTCCTCGGCCAGCGCCTCGATATCGGCGCGGGTACCGGTCGCGTCGGTCAGCGCGTCGGTGCCGGTGTCCCGGCCCAGCGGGCCCAGCACCCCCAGCGCCTCGCGCAGCTCCCGCATCGCGTCGCGCGTGGTGGACCGCACCAGCGCCGCCTCGTCCCGCAGCGAGGGCGCCTCCTGGCGGAGCGCCATCTCCAGGCCGCCCGCGTGCAGGGAGATCAGGCTCAGCCGGTGCCCGACCAGGTCGTGCATCTCGGCGGCGATCCGCGACCTCTCGTGCATCCGCGACTCGCTGTCCGCGAGCCGCCGCGCCTCCTCGGCCGCGGCCGTACGCTCCCGCAGCGCCTGGAGCAGCCGGTCCTGCTGGCCGCTCGCGGCGCCGACCAGCCCCGGCACGAGGACCGTCGTCGCGGCGAGCACGGCGCCGACGGCGAGTCCGTACGGTCCGCTGCCGTTCCCGGTGCCGGGCGCCGACGCGAAGCCGGTCAGCATGACCAGCGCCATCCCCCCGAGCAGCAGCGCGCCGCGCCGCCGCGGCACCGGCGTCTGCCGTGCCGCGGTGTGCGCGGCCACCGCGGTCAGCAGCGCGGCAGCCTGCAGGGCCCCGGCCAGCGCGGCCAGGCCGAGCAGGCTCACCGCCGGGAACCGGCGCCGTACCAGGGCCAGGCCGATGGCGGGGAGCGCCAGCGCCGGCACGGCCGGGCCGTCGAGCGTGCTGCCGAGCCCCACCTGGCTCACGAACGCGAGCAGCGCCAGCACCCCGGCGACCAGTGCCTCACCCGCGGCGCGCCAGAGCTGCCGCCTCCGCTCCCCGGGCCCGGCGAACGGTCCGCGAGCGACCGGAGGGGACACAGAGGCGGATGGGGCGGCCGGGACGGAGGGGGTGGAGG
>NZ_JAAKZZ010000747.1 GCF_011045075.1 Streptomyces boncukensis | reverse complement strand
GGGTGTGCCGGTCGGGCGGGGCGAGCATGTGGTCCTGGCTGGTGACTGCTAACGCCGTAGACACAACATCCGCCTCCATGTCCGGCTCCCTCGGCACTCCCCAGCACTACCCGCACCGTGGCCGGGGTCAACCCCCGGCGCGGGCCGGAGCCCGGCCTCACCACGGCAGGTCGCGGATCTGCTCGACGCACAGGACCGCGAACAGCACCGCGCCGGCGGCCAGCAGCCCGTTGCTCAGCCATCCGTTGCGCCACTCCCCCGGCGTCCGGGAGGAGTTGAGCAGCCAGATCAGCGTCACCGCCAGGAACGGCATGAAGAAGGCGCCCAGAATGCCGTAGGTGATCACGAGCCCGAACGGCCGGTCCAGCCACAGCAGCACCATCGGCGGAAAGGTGAGCCACAGCAGATAGCCGCGGAACGGAACGGACCGCTCCCGCTCCCGGACGCCGCCGGCCGGCTCGCGCCCGCCCGCGCGCAGCGCGCGGACATGCGCGGCGAAGTCGGCGAACATCAGGCTGACGCCGTGCCACACGCCCACCAGCGAGGAGAAGGACGCGGCGAAGAAGCCCACCAGGAAGAGCTTGGAGGTGACGGTGCCGAAGCGGTCCGCCAGCACGTCGTCGAGGTCGAGGAGGCCCTTGCCGCCCTCCGCCAGCGCGAGGTCGGCCGAGTGCAGCAGCTCGGCGCCGATGATCAGCATGGCGACGACGAAGATGCCGGTGGTGAGGTATGCGACGCGGTTGTCCAGCCGCATCATCCGCACCCAGCCGATGTCCGTCCAGCCCTTGGAGTTGATCCAGTAGCCGTACGCGGCCATGGTGATGGTGCCGCCGACGCCGCCGATCAGGCCGAGGGTGTAGAGCACCGAGCCGGACGGGAAGGTGGGGGCGAGGCCCGTCAGCGCGTCCCCCAGGTCCGGGGAGACCCGGATGGCGACGTAGACGACGACCAGGAACATCACACCGACGAAGACCATCATGATCTTCTCGACGACGGCGTAGCGGTTCGACCAGACGAAGGCCAGGCCGAGCAGCCCGGTGAGGATGCCCCAGTACTTCAGCTCCATCGTGTCCGGGAACAGCGCCTGCAGCGGCAGCGCCGAGGACGACATCGCGGTGGCGCCGTAGACGAAGCCCCACACCACCACGTACACCGCGAAGTACCCGGTGGTCCACGCGCCCAGGCTGCGCCAGCCGTCGAAGATGGTGCGGCCGGTGGCCAGGTGCCAGCGGCCGGTCGCCTCGGCGAGCGCGATCTTGAGAATACAGCCGATGACGGCCGCCCACAGCAGCGTGTAGCCGAACTTGCTGCCCGCGACGAGCGTCGCGACCAGGTCCCCGGCGCCCACTCCGGTCGCCGCCACCACGATGCCGGGGCCGATCAGCTTCCAGGTCGGCCTGCGCATCTGGGGGCGGGTCCCGCCCTGGATCTCCTCAGCTGGCATGCCGCGCATGAAACCGCCGCCGGACGATCAGCACAAGAGGGGTACACGAGGGAACACCCGTCCCGAACACGTCGCAGAGGTCTTGACATCGCGATTGGTCTGGACCACGTTGGACGACAAGCGCTGGGCCCAGCACCGCAACCCCCCCCAAATCCCCCCACACCGGAGGACGTTGTGGTAAGCGCACCCCACCGGAAACACCGCGGACTCCGTGTCCGCGCCCTGGTCGCCCTGACGACCGGCGCCCTGGTCGCGACCGGGCTGCTCGCGTTCGGGACGGCGAACGCGAAGGAGCCGGCGCCGGATGCGCTGGGCCCCAGGGTCGGCGCGTCCGCCGTGCCCAAGCACGCCGTGACCGGCTACTGGCAGAACTTCGACAACGGCGCCACCGTGCAGACCATCGCCGAGGTGCAGGACGACTACGACATCATCGCCGTCGCCTTCGCCGACGCCACCGGCGTCCCGGGCCAGGTCGACTTCACGCTCGACCCGGCGCTGGGATACTCCGAGGACGCGTTCAAGGAGGACGTCGCCGCCAAGCAGCGGGCGGGCAAGTCCGTGATCGCCTCGGTGGGCGGCGAGAAGGGGCAGACGCGCGTCAACGACAGCACCTCGGCGCGGAACTTCGCCGACAGCGTCGTGCGCCTCATGGACGAGTACGGCTTCGACGGCGTCGACATCGACCTGGAGAACGGCCTCAACTCCACCTATATGACCCAGGCGCTCCGGGCCGTCCACGACGCCAAACCGGATGTCGTCGTCACCATGGCGCCGCAGACCATCGACATGCAGTCGCCGCGGAACGAGTACTTCAAGACGGCCCTCAACATCAAGGACTTCCTGACCGTCGTCAATATGCAGTACTACAACAGCGGCTCCATGCTCGGCTGCGACGGACAGGTCTACTCCTCCGGCAGCGTCGACTTCCTCACCGCGCTCGCCTGCATCCAGATCGAGAACGGGCTCGACCCCTCGCAGGTGGGCCTCGGCACCCCGGCCTCGCCGCGGGCCGCCGGATCCGGATATGTGGATCCCGGGGTGGTCAACAACGCGCTGGACTGCCTGGCCAAGGGCGAGAAGTGCGGCCGCTTCCAGCCCGACGAGCAGTGGCCCGGCATCCGGGGCGCGATGACCTGGTCCACGGCCTGGGACGCCAGCAACGGGAACCGGTGGTCCAGCACGGTCGGCCCCCACGTGCACGGGCTGCCCTAGGGGCTCCCCGACGACGGGGTACTGACCGCGTACGGGGTCCCACCCCACCGCCCCGTACGCCCCTAC
>NZ_JAAKZZ010000746.1 GCF_011045075.1 Streptomyces boncukensis | reverse complement strand
CTCGAACGACGACGCACCCATGATTGCAACATCTCCCGCTCAGCATCAGTCAGCACAACAGGCGGGATCTTCGGTCCAGGACGACTCACACCAGACCAACGACGAATCTCCGACTCAGGACACTAGGGAAGCTCCGACTCGATGACGTCGGCCGCGCGCGTGGCGCCGCCCTCGGCGAGCGTCCGGCGCTGGATCTCCGCGAGCCGCCGGGCGACCTCCGGGTCACCGGTCAGCTCCTCCAGCGCGGACCGCAGCGCCTCGGCCGTCGCCCGCTCCTTCGGCAGGTGCCGGGCGACGCCCAGCCCCTCCAGCAGCGCGGCGTTCATGAACTGGTCGGCCGCCTGCGGCACGGCGATCATCGGGGTGCCGGTGGCCAGCCCCTCCTGGCTGCCGCCCATCCCCGCGTGGGTGACGAACGCGTCGGCCTCCCCCAGGATGGCGAGCTGCGGCACCCACGGGTGCGTCTCGATGTTGGACGGCAGCGGTCCCAGCACGGCCGGATCCACATGCCTGCCGATCTGCAGGACGACGTACCACCCGGGCAGATCGCCGTACGCCTCGACGCACGCCCGGTAGAACTCCGGCTCGGCGGTGAACGTCGACCCGAGGGAGACCAGCAGCAGCCGGCTGCCCTCGGCCCCCTCCGGGCGGCGCCACTCCTCCGTGCGGGCCGCGCCGGTGCTGCAGGTGCCGACGAACGTGTAGCGCTCCTCGTCGACGAGGGCGGCGTTCGGCTGCATGGCCTTGGGGATCAGCACCACCGCGCGGCGCGGGATGCCCGCGAACTCGTCGACGTCCCTGGCGATGCCGTGCTCGTCCAGCCACGCGCGGAACCGCGCGTAGTACGCCTGCCCCTCCGCCGACCGCTTCATCTCCGCGTACTCGGGCGCGACGTCCTCGGGGACATATCCCTCCCAGGCCACCATGTGCGTCGTGAGCTGGACCTGCGGCACGCCCCAGCGGTGCGCGAGGACGCGTGCGGGATAGGAGGTGGAGTCCGAGAGGACCAGATCGGGGACATCGCCCTCGAACACCTTCGCGAGCTGGGGCAGCGCCTGGACGGCGTCGTCCAGGAACGGCCGGATGTTGTCGAGCAGGCCCGAGCCCCAGTCGGCCGGGTCGTCGGTGGGGAGCGAGGAGGTGTACGGCTTCGGCTCGGCCCCCGTCGCGGCGACGAGGTCGGCCATGGCGGGCGGGACCGCGTAGCTGACCCGGTGCCCGCGGGCCACCAGCTCGCGGATCACCTCCAGGCCGGGGTGGACATGGCCGGACGCGGCGATGTTGAACATCGCGATATGGGCGGGTGCGGTGCGAGGCATATCGGTGACACTAGACGAGACGGATCGTCTCGTGCAACCCGCGGACCCGGCCCCGCTCAGGACACCGGCCGCGAATCCGCCCAGAAGGACTCGAACTCCTCCCGGTACACCGGAAGGAGCCCCAGGTCGCCCTCGTCCTGCGGCTTGCCCCGCGGCACGGCGCCACCCGGCTCCCCGCGCTGCACCAGCTCCCGGTTCCCGCCCCGCAGCACCAGGACCGGCGCCTCCATCCCCCGCGCGTGCCGCAGATACGACTGCACCACCGCGAGCCCTTCGGCGCTGTCCCCGTCGACCATGTACGCCGTGCAGCGCGGCGTCTCGTCGAACACATGGATCTCGAAGGCGCCGGGGTCCCGCAGCCGGGCCCGCACCCGGCGCATATGGAGGATGT
Source organism: Streptomyces boncukensis (assembly GCF_011045075.1). Classification (GTDB taxonomy): domain Bacteria; phylum Actinomycetota; class Actinomycetes; order Streptomycetales; family Streptomycetaceae; genus Streptomyces; species Streptomyces boncukensis. Next base: position 1,025 of record NZ_JAAKZZ010000746.1, on the reverse strand, counting down.
TCATCTCCACCGAGCGGCTCAGCTCGCCCTTCTTCAGCCCCAGCTCCCGCTCCCGGCGGCGCACCGCGCTGCTGGCGGGGTTCAGGAACAGCAGCCGGATCCGGCAGCCCGCCTCGGCCAGCCGCACCAGGCGGCGCCCGCTGTAGTTCTGGACGAGGAGGTTGAGCCCTATCCCCATCGCGTCCAGCCGCCGCGCGCCGCCGAACAGGTCCTCGACGGGCAGCTGCCGCTGCAGCCGCACCCGGTCCGGGTGCACGCTCACCACATCCGCGAACCGGTCCCCCACCAGCTCCTCCACCGCGTCCACCGGCAGCCGCCCCGCGGACGGCGCGTCGTCCCGCGAGGCCCCCAGCAGCTCCAGCAGCCGTGCGCACATCCGTTCGGCCTGGGCCAGCACGGTCTCCGAGAGCGCGCGGTTGCGCGCGACGGCGCTGCGCGCCACCTCCAGCTCGTCCAGTGCCAGTTCGAGCTCGCGCCGGTCCTCGAAGTACGGCTCGAAGCACGGCCAGTGCTGCACCATGAGCTCCCGCAGCTGCGGGAGGGTGAGGAAGGCGAGGATGGTGTCGTCGGCCGGGTCCAGCAGATAGCCCTTGCGGCGGGACACCTCCCGCACGGCCACGGCCCGCTGCACCCACTCCTGCCCCGCGGGGCCGGCGGCCGCGATGACCCACTCCTCGCCGTGCACCGGCTCGTAGATGGGCCGCAGCACGGCGGCGACGACGGCCCGCAGCCGCTGTTCGACCAGGTTCAGCCAGATGTACGCCCGCCCCGCGCGCTGGGCCCGGGTCCGCACCTGGGCCCAGGCGTCCGCGCCCCACGCCAGGTCGGCGCCTATCTCCATCGGGCGCGCGAGCGGAACGGCCCCCGGCTGCCACCCCTCGTAACCGGCACCGCCGGCACCGCCCGCGCTGCCACCGCCGCTGCCGACGCCGCCGGTCCCGGGCCCGGTGTCCGGGGTGCCCAGATCCCCGCCGCCCCCTTCGCCGCCGTCGCCTGGGGGGAGTTCAAGCCCTCCCGAACCCAAC
>NZ_JAAKZZ010000745.1 GCF_011045075.1 Streptomyces boncukensis | reverse complement strand
CTCCCGCTCCGCCGGGCCCTCCCCGCCCTCCCGCTCCGCCATCAGGCGTTGCCGCCCGCGTCCGCGACCAGGCGCTCGACGGCGGCGATGGCCTCGTCCACGGCCTCGGCGCGCTGCCCGCCGCCCTGGGCCACGTCGGGCTTGCCGCCGCCCCCGCCGCCGAGTGTCTTGGCGGCGGTGCGGACCAGGTCCCCGGCCTTCAGCCCCTGCTCGCGAGCCGCCTCGTTGGTGGCGGTGACGGTCAGCGGGCGGCCGTCGGCCACGGCGAAGAGGGCCACGACGGCGGCGCGGGAGCCCAGCCGCTGGCGTACGTCGAGGACGAGCGTGCGCAGGTCGTCGGCGCCGGTGCCGTCCGGGACCCGGGCGGCGGCCAGCTGGATCCCGCGGATGTCCCGGGCGCCCTCGGCGATTCCCGCCGCGGCCTGGAGCACCTTCTCGGCGCGGAAGCGCTCGATCTCCTTCTCGGCGTCCTTGAGCTTGGCCAGCATCCCGGAGACCCGCTCCGGCAGCTCCTCGGGGCGGCCCTTGACCAGCTCGGTGAGCTGCGAGACGACGGTGTGCTCACGGGCCAGGAACTTGTACGCGTCGACGCCGACCAGGGCCTCGACGCGGCGCACCCCGGAGCCGATGGACGACTCGCCGAGCAGCTTGACCAGGCCCAGCTGCGCGGTGTTGTGCACATGGGTGCCGCCGCACAGCTCCTTGGAGAAGTCCCCGATGGTCACCACCCGCACGGTCTGGCCGTACTTCTCGCCGAACTCGGCCAGCGCGCCCTGCTTCTTGGCCTGGTCGATGCCCATGTACTCGGCCTGCACGTCGAGTTCGCGGGCGAGCACCTCGTTGATCTTCTGCTCGACGTCGGTGAGCACCGTGCCGGGCACGGCCGCGGGCGAGCCGAAGTCGAAGCGGAAGCGGCCCGGGGCGTTCTCCGAGCCGGCCTGCGCGGCCGTCGGGCCCAGCGCGTCGCGCAGCGCCTGGTGGGTGAGGTGGGTGGCGCTGTGGGCGCGGGCGATGGAGCGCCGCCGGGTGGCGTCGATCTGCGCGTACGCGGACGAGCCGACCGTGACCTCGCCGACCTGCACGCTGCCCTTGTGCACGCTGACGCCGGGCACCGGCTGCTGGACGTCGCGCACCTCGATGACGGCGCCGCTGTGCAGCCGGATGCGGCCGGTGTCGGCGAGCTGCCCGCCGCCCTCGGCATAGAAGGGGGTGCGGTCCAGGACGACCTCGACCTCGTCGCCCTCGTGGGCGGCGGGCGAGGGGACGCCGTCGACGAGGAGGCCGACGACGCTGGTCTCGCCCTCGGTGTCGGTGTAGCCGGTGAAGTCGGTGGGGCCGCTGCTGTCGGCGATCTCGCGGTACGCGGAGAGGTCGGCGTGGCCGGTCTTCTTGGCCTTCGCGTCGGCCTTGGCGCGCTCCCGCTGCTCCTGCATCAGCCGGCGGAACCCGGCCTCGTCCACGGACAGCCCCTGCTCGGCGGCCATCTCCAGGGTGAGGTCGATGGGGAAGCCCCAGGTGTCGTGGAGCAGGAACGCCTTGTCGCCCGGGAGCACCGTGCCGCCGGCGGCCCGGGTCTCGGTGACGGCGGTGTCCAGGATGTTGGTGCCCGCCTTGAGGGTCTTGAGGAAGGCGGCCTCCTCGGCGAGCGCGACGGTCTCGATCCGCTTGCGGTCGCTGATCAGCTCCGGGTACTGCTGGCCCATCGTCTTGATGACGACGTCGAGCAGGTCCTGGACGACCGGGCCGGTCGAGCCGAGGATGCGCATGTTGCGGATGGCGCGGCGCATGATGCGGCGCAGCACGTAGCCGCGGCCCTCGTTGCCGGGTGTGACGCCGTCGCCGATGAGCATCACGGAGGTGCGGATGTGGTCCGAGACGACGCGCAGGGACACGTCCGTCTCCTCGGCGTCGCCGTAGGCCACACCGGTCAGCTCGGTGGCCTTGTCGATGACGGCGCGCGAGGTGTCGACCTCGAACATGTTCTGCACGCCCTGCAGGACCATCGCCAGGCGCTCCAGGCCGAGGCCCGTGTCGATGTTCTGCTGCGGCAGGTCGCCGAGGATGGGGTAGTCCTTGCCCTCGCCCGGCCCCCGCTCGTACTGCATGAACACCAGGTTCCACAGCTCGACGTAGCGCTCGTCGTTGACGGCGGGGCCGCCCTCGGGGCCGAACGCGGGGCCACGGTCGTAGCTGATCTCCGAGCAGGGTCCGCACGGGCCGGGCACGCCCATGTCCCAGTAGTTCTCCTCCTTGCCGAGGCGCTGGATGCGCTCGGCGGGGAAGTCGACGACCTCGCGCCAGATGCGCTCGGCCTCCGGGTCCTCCTCGTAGACCGTGACCCAGAGGCGCTCCGGCTCCAGGCCGTAGCCGCCCTGGTCCTGGGGGGTGGTCATCAGCTCCCAGGCGAGCTTGATGGCGCCCTCCTTGAAGTAGTCCCCGAAGGAGAAGTTGCCGCACATCTGGAAGAACGTGCCGTGCCGCGTGGTCTTGCCGACCTCTTCGATGTCGGGGGTGCGCACGCACTTCTGCACGCTGGCTGCGCGCTTCCACGGCGGAGCGGCCTCGCCCAGGAAGTACGGCTTGAAGGGGACCATGCCCGCGGGGACCAGCAGCAGCGTCGGGTCGTCTGCGATCAGCGACGCCGACGGCACGGCGTGGTGCCCCCGCTCCTCGAAGAAGCGCAGCCAGCGGCGGCGGATTTCAGCCGACTCCATCAGTGGTCCTCTTTCCGGTCGTTCGGGTAGGGGGTGGGGGTGG
>NZ_JAAKZZ010000744.1 GCF_011045075.1 Streptomyces boncukensis | reverse complement strand
GGCGCGGACGGGGGGCGGGTGCCGGTCGCGCTGAAGGGGCCCCGCCAGCGCGCGGTGCTGGCCCGACTGCTGGTGTCCCGGGGCCGCGTCGTACCCGTCGACCGGCTGGTCGAGGACCTGTGGGACGAGCCGCCGCGGGGCGCGGTGGCGGCGCTCCGCACGTTCGTCGCCGACCTGCGCCGCGCCCTGGAACCCGACCGGCGGCCCCGGCAGCCGGCGCGGCTGCTCGTGACCGCGGCGCCCGGCTACGCGCTGCGCCCCGCGCCGGACGCGGTGGACGCCTGGCGCTTCGAGACCGCCGTCGGCGCGGCCGGTGAGCTGCTCGCGGAACGGCAGGCACGCGCGGCCCTCGACCGCCTCGACGGGGCACTCGCCCTGTGGCGCGGCCCGGCGTACGCGGAGTGCGCGGCGGAGAACTGGGCGCGGGCGGAGATCACCCGGATCGACGAGCTGCGGATCCTGGCCGTCGAGCGGCGCGCCGAGGCGCTGCTGGCGCTGGGCCGGGCGGCGGAAGCCGCGTACGAGGCGGAGGCCCACGCGCACGGCCACCCGCTCCGCGAGGGCGCCTGGCACCTGCTGGCCACGGCGCTGTACCGGGCGGGCCGCCAGGGCGAGGCCCTCGCGGCGCTGCGCCGCGTCCGCGCGCGGCTCTCGGAGGAGCTGGGCGTGGACCCCGGCCCCCGGCTGCGCCGCCTGGAATCCGACATCCTCGCCCAGGCCCCCCACCTGACCCCGCACCCCGAGCCGCGGTGCGCGGCCGGGGGAGGCTCCGCAGCGCCCGGCGGCGCGGGCGACCGGCTCCTCGGGCGGGGCGCGGAGATGGCGCGGCTCCGGGACGCGGCGGGCGAGGCCGTACGTTCCGGCCGCCCGCTTCTCGCCCTCGTCTCCGGCGAGGCGGGAGCGGGCAAGACGGCGCTCGGCGAGGCCCTCGCGGAGCGGTTGGCGGCGGACGGCTGGACGACGGCGTGGGGCCGGGCGCCCGCATACGAGGGGGCGCCGGCCAGCTGGCCCTGGACCCGGATCGCCCGCACGCTGACCGGGACCCTGGAGGACGCCGGAGGCATCGGCGCAGCGCGCGGCGGGGACCCGGCCGTCGGGCGGTTCCGGCGGCGGCAGGAAGCGGGGGCGCTCCTGTCCGCCGCGGCGGCCCACGCCCCCGTGCTGCTCGTCGCGGACGATCTGCACCGCGCCGACGAGGACACCCTGGACCTGCTGGCCTCGCTGCTCACGGAGCCGGATCTGACCGCGGGCCCGGTGCTCCTCGTCGGCACCTACCGTGCGACCGGGATCACGCCCCGGCTCACCGCCGCGCTGGGCCGGTTCGCCCGTACCGAGCCGGTCCGCGTCCACCTGGGCGGGCTGTCCGAGGTGGCGACCGCCGCGCTCGTCGGTGCCGTGACGGGGCGCGAGGCCGACGCCGCGACCGCGCGCCGCGTGCACCGGCGCAGCGGCGGCAACCCGTTCTTCGTCCGCGAGCTGGCCCGGCTGCTGGCGGCCGAGGGCGCCGCCGCGCTGGACGCCGTCCCCGCGGGCGTACGCGAGGTCATCCGGCACCGGCTCAACGGGCTCCCCGAGGCGGCGCGGACCGTACTGCGCCAGGCGGCGGTCCTCGGCGAGGACGCCGACCCCGAGGTGCTGGCGGCGCTACCGGGCCCGGCAGCGGAGGGCGGCACATCCGCGGTGCTCGACGCCCTGGACGCGGCCCTCGCAGCCGGATTCCTGACCGAGCCGCCCCCGGCACGGGCACGGGCACGGGCACGGGCACGGGCACGGGCTCCGGCCCCGGCACGGGCCCTGGTTCCGGCTCCGATATCGCCTCCGGTCCCGGCACTGACGTCGGCTCCGGCACCGGCACCGGCTCGGGGTTCGGCACGGGCCCTGGCTCTGGCATGGGCTCCGGCACGGGCACGGGCACGGGCACGGGCCCTGGCCCCGGCACGGGCTCCGGCTCGGGCACGGGCTCTGGTTCCGGCTCCGATATCGCCTCCGGTCCCGGCACTGACGTCGGCTCCGGCTCCGGCACCGGCTCCGGCGCTGGCTCGGGGTTCGGCACGGGCCCTGGCCTCGGCTCTGGTTCGGCCAGTGCCCCCGGCCCTGGTTCCGGCTCCGGCCCTGCCCCCGGCTCCGGCCCTGGCCGCGGTCCCGGCTCGGGCACGGGCTCTGGCTCCGATATCGCCTCCGGCTCCGGCACTGACTTCGGCTCGGGCACCGGTACCGGCACCGGCACGGGCAGTGGCCCCGGCTCCGGTACGGGCTCCGGCTCCAGCACTGGCCCCGGCTCGGGCACTGGCATCGGTTCGCGCAGTGGCCCCGGCGCGGGGTCTGACACTGGCTCCAGCACTGGCGTCGGCACCGGCAGTGGCCCCGGCTCCGGCACGGGCAGGGGCAGCGGCTCGGGCTCGGGCCCCGGCATCGGGGCCGATGCCCGAGCCGATGGCCGAGCCGGGGGCGGTGGGCGGCTGGGCTTCGCTCATGTCCTGGTGCGCGACACGCTCTACGATGATCTCTCGGCGGCGCGCCGGGCCCACTGGCACGCCGCGGCCGGCGAGGCCCTGGAGCGGCTGCGGCCCGAGGCGCTCGCCGCTCTCGCCCACCACTTCGCGCGCGCGGACAGCCGGGCCACCGCGCCCCGTGCCGCGTACTACTCCCGGGCCGCGGCGGAGGAGGCCGAGCGCCGCTGCGCGCCGCACGAGGCGGCCCGGCTCTGGCAGCAGGCCCTCGCGGCGTCCGAGCGAGCGGGCGGCGGCGCCAGGAGTGGGGG
>NZ_JAAKZZ010000743.1 GCF_011045075.1 Streptomyces boncukensis | reverse complement strand
CGGTGCCGCCGTGGGCAGCGGCCACCTCCTGCACGATGGCCAGCCCGAGCCCCGAGCCGGGCAGGTTCCGCGCCCCGGCCGCGCGGTAGAAGCGGTCGAAGACATGCGCCAGGTCCTTCTCGGCGATCCCCGGCCCGCGGTCCCGGACCTCCACCCGCGCGTCCCGGACCACGATCTCGATGGGCTCCGCGCCGTCCCGGTCGAACTTCGCCGCGTTCTCCACCAGATTGGAGAGCGCGCGCTGGAGTTCGGTCGGGCGGCCTCGCACGACCGTGCCGTCGGCGGTGACCGTGATCTCCCGGCCGGTGCGGCGCCGGGCGCGGGCCGCGGCCGTCTCCGCCACGCTGCCGAGCTCCACCTCCACCTTCGGCTCGTCGTCCCGCTGCCCGGCCGCCAGCTCCACCAGTTCGTCGACCAGCTCGGTGAGCTCCCTGGCCTCGCTGTCCAGATCGGCGATCAGCCCCTCGCGCGCGCCCGGCGGCAGCTCCTCGAAGCGGTGCAGCAGCGAGATGTTCGTCCGCAGCGAGGTGAGCGGGGTGCGCAGCTCGTGCCCGGCGTCCTGCGCCAGCCGCTGCTGGGCTTCCCTGGCGCGGGCGAGCCGGGCCAGCATCCCGTTGAAGGCCCGCCCGAGCCGGCCCACTTCGTCCTGCCCGGCGTCCGGCACCAGCGCGTCCGGCCGTCCCGCCGCCGTCACGCTCTCCGCGATCCGGGTCAGCCGCACCAGCCGCCTGGTGACCAGACCCGCGAGCCACCAGCCGGCCACGCCGGACACCGCGACGGCGGCGGCCATGAACAGCACGGTGCGCTGCCTGAGCTCGCGCAGCAGCTCCTCGACATGGCTGAACGGCTGCGACACCTGCACCGCGCCGCGCCCCTTGCCGAGGGCCACGGTCGCCACCCAGTACTTCTCACCGCCGATCTCGACCTGCCGCTGCTTCTTCAGGCCCGGCCGCCGGCTGCGGGCGGAGCTGCGGTCGCCGTCACCGACCGGAAGCACGGGGGTGCCCTCCTCCCTGCGGCCGCCCTCCGCGTCGAGCACCTGGATACCGAACGAGCCATGGGCCCGTACGACCTCGCGTATGGCCTGCAGGGTGTCCTCGCCGCCCTGCCCGTCCCACGTCCGGTCCGAGGAGGGGAACGCCTTCTCGGTCGCGATGACCTGTACCTGCTCGACGGCCTCGTCGAAAGCGGAGGTCCGGTCGAGCCGCACCACACTGGTTGCCGCGTCGTGGCTGAGGAGCCCGACCAGCACCGTGACCACGGCGGCCACCAGCGCGAACAGGAGCGCGAGGACGGTGCGCAGGCCGGGGCGCCGCAGTCGGCGGTGGCCCATCGCTCACCGCTCCCGGAGGGTGTAGCCGACGCCGCGCACGGTGTGGATGAGGGGGCGCAGGCCCGGCACGTCGACCTTGCGCCGCAGATAGCCGATGTAGACGGCGAGGTTCTTCGAGCCCGGACCGAAGTCGTAGCCCCAGATGCGGTCGTAGATCGTCGCGTGGTCGAGCACGATGCCCGCGTTGCGTGCCAGCAGCTCCAGCAGGTCGAACTCGGTGCGGGTGAGCTCCAGCTCCGCGCCGGCCCGCCACGCCCGGCGCGCGTGCGGCACGAGCCGCAGATCCGCCGCCTCGACCGCGCCGCCCTGCCCGAGTCCCTGCCCGAGTCCCTGCCCGGGTCCCTGCCCGGGTCCCTGCCCGTCGGGTGGAGCCGGGGGCTCGGGGGGCGCCCGGCGCAGCAGCGCCCGCAGCCTGGCGAAGACCTCCGCCACCTCGAACGGCTTCGCCACGTAGTCGTCGGCCCCCGCGTCCAGCCCCTCGACGCGGTCCGCGGTCCCGACGCGCGCGGTCAGCATGAGGACCGGCGTCCGGTTCCCCTCCGCGCGCAGCACGCGGCACACCTGGAGCCCGTCCACGCCGGGCATCAGCACGTCCAGCACGATGACGTCCGGCCGCTCCCGGTGCGCGGCGGCCAGCGCCGCGACGCCGTCGGTCACGGCGGTCACCCGATAGCCCTCAAGGGCCAGGGCACGCTCCAGGGCACGGCGGATGGCCGGGTCGTCCTCCGCCAGCAGCAGACTGTTCGCGATCACGCTTCGAGTCTGCCAAGCCCCCGCGCCGCACAGCCCCGCCCCCGGCGCCCGGACCGGGCTTCTCACCAGGCTCTTACCCCGCTCACGGAACGCTCTTGCCGGGCCCGTCCAGGCTCGGGCCGCATGAAGATCGCTTTCCTGCTGCACAACGCCTACGGAATCGGAGGCACCATCCGCACCACTCTCAACCTCGCCTCCGCCCTCGCGGACCGCCACGAGGTCGAGATCGCCTCGATGATGCGGCACCGCGAGGCGCCGCGGTTCGACGTCGACCCCCGGATCCGGCTCGTTCCGCTGGCCGACACCCGCAAGGGCGGCCAGGACGCGGCGGATCCGCTGTCCGGCGAGGCGGCCCGGGACTTTCCGGCCGCCGAGAAGCGCCATCACCAGTACAGCCGGCTGATCGACGTCCGGGCCGCGGGGTATCTGCGCGACTGCGCCGCCGACGTGGTCGTCGGCACCCGCCCCGGCGTCAACGTCTATCTCGCCCGCTTCGGCCGCGGCGGCGCCCTGCGCATCGCCCAGGAGCATCTGCGGCACGACGCGCACAGCAAGGCGCTGCGCGCCGAACTCGCCCGGCACTACCGGCGGCTGGACGCGGTCGTCACCACCACCGAGGCGGACGCCGCCGTCTACCGCGCGCGGATGCCCCTGCCGGGGGTGTCCGTGCTGGCCGTCCCCAACAGCGTGCCCGACCCCGGCC
>NZ_JAAKZZ010000742.1 GCF_011045075.1 Streptomyces boncukensis | reverse complement strand
GGCCTCTTCGAAGGCGAAGCGGTCCTCCGCGTCGGTGGCCGCGGAGGTCAGCAGCTCGATGACGTGGTACGGCTCCAGCTCGTCCCCCGCGAGGTAGCCGTGCCGGGCCAGCTCGGCGGGCAGCGCGCCCGGAACGGGCCCGTCCGGTCCGGGCGAGGAGCGTATCGCCGGGGAACGTGCGGCCGGGGACGGTGCGGCCGGGACCGGAGCCGCTGGGGCGGACTCGCTCCTGGGCGAGTTCCGGCGGGACGGCCCCGTGTGGCGGCTCAGCTTCGGGGGCCGCACGGCCCATCTGCCGGACGCCAAGGGACTCCGGGACCTGCATCTGCTGCTCGGCAGCCCCGGCGCGGACATCCCGGCGCCCCGGCTGCTCAACCCGGAGGGCGGCGAGGAGGTCGCCGTGGCCCGCGCGATGAGCGGTGACCCCGTCCTCGACCAGGAGGCCAAGGAGCGCTACGCCCGCCATCTCGCAGCCCTGGACGAGGAGATCGACCGCGCCGTCGCCCTGGGCGACGACGCCCGCGCCGCGGAGTTCGACCGAGAGCGCGACGCGCTGCTGGCCGAACTGCGGGTGGCCTCCGGCCTCGCCGGGCGCACCCGGCGGCTGGGGGACGAGGCGGAGCGGGCCCGGAAGACCGTCACGGCCCGCATCCGGGACACCCTCCGCAAGCTGGATGTGCGCCACCCCGAGCTGGCGGCCCATTTGCGCGGCTCGGTCTCCACCGGCCTGCACTGCCGGTACCGCCCGGAGCAGCCCGTCTCCTGGCGGCTATGAGGCGTGCGCGCGCCCCGGCGCGGTGGTGGCGGGCGAACCGAGCGGCTCCGGTCCGGCGTGTGTGCCACGCTGGGCCGGAGCCGCTTGAGGCCGCGCGGGGCCCGGCTCGCTACTTGCGGTTGTAGAGCCGCATGGTGAGGGTACCGAAGACGCTGATCAGCACGGCTCCTGCGACCAGGGTCCAGGCGATCTCGGAACCGTTCCAGGAACCGTCCATCAAGTCGCGGACGGCGGCCACCAGGTGAGTGATGGGGTTGACGTCCACGAACGCCTGCAGCCAGCCCGGCATGGTCTCCGGCTCGACCATGATGTTGCTCAGGAACGTCATCGGGAACAGCACCATCATGCTGACGCCCATCACCGACTTCTCGGAACGCAGCAGCAGCCCGAACATCGTCCAGATCCAGGAGAACGCGAAGGAGAAGGCGATCAGCAGCACAATCCCCGCCAGCACGCCGGGCACCCCGCCGTCCGGACGGAACCCCATGATGAGGCCGACCACGAGTATCACGACCGAGGCCATGGCGTAGCGCGCGGCGTCGCCGAGCAGATAGCCCACCATGGGGGCGGGCCGCCAAATCGGGAGCGTCCGGAAGCGGTCGAAGACACCCTTCTCGATGTCGGTGTTGACCGCCACACCCGTGTACATCGTCGTCATCACGACGCTCATCACCATGATCCCCGGCAGCAGGAACTGGAGGTAGTCCGACGTCGATCCGGCCAGCGCGCCCCCGAAGAGATAGGTGAACATCAGCGTCATCATGATCGGAAAGGCCGTCACATCGAAGAGCTGCTCGGGCACATGCTTGATCTTCAGCAGCGCCCGCCAGCCGAACGCTGCCGAGACCGACAGTGCGCTCGGCCGCGGTGGCCGTTCGGCGGAGAGCAGCACTGTCGCGAGCTGATCCGACTCGACGGGAGGCAGTTCGCCCTCGCGGGGCTCGGTGGTGGGCGTCCTGGTCTCGACTGGTGCGCTCATACGGCGGCTCCCTTGCGGTCGGTGTCGGTCAGGGCCAGGAAAACCTCGTCGAGACTGGGCTGGCCCAGCGAGAAGTCGTCGACGGTGATGCCGTGCTCCGCCAGCTGGCCCAGTGCGCGGGAGGCGCGCAGCGCGGCTCCCCGCTCGTCGCCGCCGTCGGCGATCCGGGCCGTCAGCGCCACCGGGTCCGCGTCGAGCTGCACCTGGGCCGCCAGCTCCCGGGTCAGCACCTGCCCGGCCTCGGTGCGCTGCCGGGGGTCCCGCAGCCGTACATGCACGGAGCCCGCACCGATCGAGGACTTGAGCCCGCCGGGAGTCCCCTCCGCGATGACCCTGCCGTGGTCGATGACGGCGATCCGCTGCGCCAGCTGGTCGGCCTCCTCCAGGTACTGCGTGGTCAGCAGCACGGTCGTGCCCTGGGCCACCACGGCACGCACGATGTCCCAGACCTGGTTGCGGCTGCGCGGGTCGAGGCCGGTCGTCGGCTCGTCCAGGAACAGCAGCTCAGGGGTGTTGAGGATGCTGGCCGCGATGTCGATACGGCGGCGCATGCCGCCCGAGTAGTTCTTCACCTGGCGGTCGGCGGCGTCGGCGAGCCCGAAGGCGTCCAGGAGGTCGCCGGCGCGGCGCCGTGCGCCCGGTTTGCCGTGCCCGAGCAGCCGGGCCAGCAGCACGAGGTTCTCCACGCCGGTCAGATCCTCGTCCAGCGAGGCGTACTGCCCGGTGAGGCTGACCCGGGAGCGCACGTCGTCGGCTTGCCGCACCACGTCGTGCCCGAAGATCCGGGCCTCGCCGCCGTCCGGGCGGAGCAGGGTGGCGAGCGTCTTGACGGTGGTGGTCTTCCCGGCGCCGTTGGGGCCGAGCACGCCGTAGACCGTGCCGGGCGGGACCGCGAGGTCGACGCCGTCGACGGCTCGGGTCTCGCCGAACACTTTGACCAGGCCCGAGGCTTCGATGGCCAGGGTGTCCGAGGTGGTGCCCTCACTCATGAGGGGCTCCTTTCATCGGAGGGTGGGGTGGATCGATGAAGTGGATGGGGT
>NZ_JAAKZZ010000741.1 GCF_011045075.1 Streptomyces boncukensis | reverse complement strand
GTGGTAGCCATGGGATTCCTTCGTCGGTTCGGTTCAGTGGGCAAGGGCCGATCCCCCTGCCGGTCCAGGAGGTTGACGCCGAGGGTGGGAGCGCCGTGGGGGATCCGGGCGCTCCGTGCTGTGGCCGGCCTGGTCCCGGACCGCGCAGGGCAGGCGAGTGGCGACGGTGCGCGTCACGGTGCCGCCGGTGCGGCCGGTGCGGCCGTCGAGCCTCTGACCACCACATGGGTGCCCAGCCGAACGCGCTGGTGGCGGGCGTCGTCCGGGGCGTCGCCGTCCCGCCGGCCCAGCACCAGCCGCACCGCCGTACGCCCCAGTTCCTCGTACGGGACGTGCACCGTGGTCAGGCCGGGGGCCAGTTCGCGGGAGACGGGGATGTCGTCGAAGCCGACCACCGAGACGTCCTCCGGTACCCGCAGGCCCGCCTCCCGGAGGGCCTGCAGCGCGCCCAGCGCGACCATGTCCGTCGCGGCGAACACGGCCGTGAAGGCGAGGCCCCGGGCGAGCATCTCGCGCATGCCGCGCAGACCGCTCTCGCGGCTGAAGTCCGAGTCGACGACCAGCGCGGGGTCGAGCGCCAGTCCGTACGACTCCAGAGCGCGGCGGTACCCGGCGCGGCGCTCCTCGGCGGTGGTGGTGGCGCTCAGCCCGCCCAGGAAGAGCACGCGGCGGTGTCCCGCCGACAGCAGGTGCGCGGTGGCGCCGAAAGCGCCGCCCTCGTTGTCGTACTCGACGAGCGTGACCGGCAGTTCTTCGCCGGGTGGCAGTTCGGGTGCGGGCCGGCCGCACAGCACGAGCCGGGAGCCCGCCGCGTCGAGCTGGTGCGCGAACGCGCTGGTGCGCTCGCGGTATTCGGGGGTGCGCTCGGCGCCGCCCACGAGAATCACCGCGGCGGCCCGCTGCTCGCGCATGAGCGTGATGATGTCCGCCTCGCGGCGCTCGTCGCCGTGCGTGGTGCACACCAGGCAGAGCCTGCCGTGCCGCGCGGTCTCCTGCTCGACGCCCGCGGCGATGTGCGCGAAGGACGGCCCCGTGATGTCGTCCAGGACGAACGCGACGGACTCCGGGCCGCTGCCCGCCAGCGCGCGGGCGTGCGGGTTGGCGACGTAGTCCAGCGTGCGCACGGCGCGCAGGACGCGGGCCCTGGTGCTGTAGGTGACGGGGTAGTTGTCGGCGAGTACGCGGGAGACGGTGGCGACGGAGACGCCCGCGCGCGCGGCGACGTCCCGAATGGTCACGCGGCGCTCTTCGCGTCTGCCGCTCATGGCACACCCTCCCTCTCCCCTCCCGACCGAGGGTAATCGGTTACTGTACCGGCAGTGTTCGGTACAGCGGTCAGATTTCGAAACCCTGGTCACACAAGAGCACTCCGCAGCGGCGCCGTACTACTGCGCTCCACGAGCCTCGTGGACAGCTCCGTCCTGCCAAGCCCAGCGCTCCCCTCCCGGACGCGCAGCAACTGCCCCAGCGCCGCGGCCGCCATCTCGCTCAGCGGCTGCCGTACGGTCGTGAGCGCGGGCGTGACCCACTCCGCCTCCGGCAGGTCGTCGAAGCCGACGACGCTCACATCCTCCGGGATCCGCAGGCCCAGCTCGGCGAGCGCCTGGCAGACGCCGAGCGCCATCGGGTCGGAGCAGGCGAAGACCGCCGTCGGCGGCTCGGGCAGCGCGAACAGCTCCCGGGTGCGCTCGCGGGCCAGCGCGGGGTCGAAGTTGGCGTAGCGGACGTACTCGGCGCACACGCGCAACCCGGCCGCGGCCAGCGCGGCGCGGTAGCCCGCCACGCGCGCGCCGCTGCACTGCTTGCGGCGGTAGCCGCCGAGCACGGCGATCCGGACGTGCCCGAGGGCCAGCAGGTGCTCGACCGCGCCGCGCGCCCCCGCCTCGTTGGCGGCGCCGACGGCGGGGACACCGGGCGGCGGCTCGACGACCGGGTCGATCATCGCGTACGGAATGCCGTGCTGCTCCAGCCAGGCGTGGTGGGTGGGGGTCAGCTCGGCGAGGTTGAACAGCACGCCCGAGGTGCCGCGCAGCGCCAGCCGGTCCAGCCAGCCGCGCTGCGGCCTGCCGCCCCGGGTGCGGGTCAGCCCCGCCGAGATCATCACTTCCAGCCCCGCCGTGTGCGCCGCCTCCTGCACGCCGCGCAGCACGGCCCCCGACCAGGAGTTGTCCAGGGAGTGCAGCACCAGGTCGACCAGCCGCGGCGGATGCTGCGGGGTGAGGCGGGGGCGGCGGACGTAGCCCAGCGCGTCCAGCACCTCGGTCACCCGGCGGCGGGTGTCGGGCGCGACGTCCTCCCGCCCGTTCACCACCTTGGAAGCCGTCGGTATGGACACGGAGGCCGCACGGGCCACCACGGCCAGCGTCGGCCCCGTCGGCGTCCCCGCCGGCCCGGGTTCGGTGCGCGTCACCCTCGCTCTCCTCTCCTCACAGGGGATCGCCAGACGAACGCGTTTCACACTACGCCGCCGACGTGTTCGTTGAAGTCCCGGAAACCACCCGGAAATTATGGGTGACCGGTATGTCGAACCGCTCGAAATCTCGGTCGACATCGAGGGAGAATCCGGAGAATTCCCCCTCGGCCATCGCACGGTCAGCGCCCGGCTTCCGCCTCGCCGGCGGCGACCGAAACTTTCGCGTCTCGCGGCAGAGGTTCCAGCGGGGTGGTGCCCCTGTGACCCTGACGTCGCTCTCCAGTAACCGTTTTCTGTCTTCTGGGAAGGGATGGACGATGGCTGATCGCGTTCCGAGCCGACGCAGAGTGCTCCAGGTCGCAGCGGCGGGTGCCGTGGCCGGCTGGGCGA
>NZ_JAAKZZ010000740.1 GCF_011045075.1 Streptomyces boncukensis | reverse complement strand
GAAGCAGCCAAGGCCCGCACCACCATGCCCACCCACCGGACGGTACAACCAGCCGAGTCCCCCTCTTTCCCCTCCTCCTCCGGCCACTCCGCCTCGCGTCGCCGTGGACGATGAGCTACATGCAGCAGTAGCGACGACACTGGTAGCACGCTGTGGCTGGGGCATTCGGCGCAAGACCATCACAGACAGGGGCTCTCCGCTCATGCGGACAGGAGGACCGCAACCGTCCAGCGTCAGGACGCCAGCCAACCCGGAACCTCGACGCAGCAGACCCGCATAGCCCAGTGCAGCAGTGCCAAGGTGGCGGAAGTGCTAAGCGCCCGAACCAGCATGCCTGCTACCGCGAGCGCCCTTAGCCGCCAGCCATGACGTGGATTGGGTACCGGGGCGGCTGCCGGGCCAGTCTGCCCTTCTGACGTGACGACTACCACCAACCACTTAGCTGTTCCGTCAATCCGGACCACCACTACCTGGTCGTTCTTGCGCATGGCCTTCCTCCTCTTCCGACGTTCACCGTCAGGACGAGGTTGGCTACCGCAGTCGCCGACCAGTGGTGATCGCGGACCGATCGCGAACGCGCCCCAAACAAGGCAACAAGGCATCTCCTGGTGACCGACGAGTCGGAGCTGGAGTCCTGAGAGGATGCAGAGGTGAACAAGGTGGCTGCAGACTGGCAGGAGGCGGTCCGACGGTTTGGTGGCCTACTGGGCCAACTGCGGGTAGAGGCCGGATTGACCGTGCGCGAGCTCGCTGCGGCCATCGGGGTTGCCCCCGCCACCGTCTCCAAGACCGAGAATGGACGCCACGCTCGGCCACAGGACTTCTACGTCGTCAGACAGTGGGTCAGGACCTGTGCGCAGCATGTGGACGGGCACGACGGGACGTCCTCGATCCCGGTCGCGCTCGTGTGGTGGCGTGAGCAGCACAGTCAACTGGAAAACTTATACGAAGAGTTGAACCTGCGGTCTAGCCGCTCCGAGCCGGCCGGTCGTACCGCGCCGACCGCGGGTCATAGCCAGGAACATGAATCTCAGCCCATCCCCTTCGAGGTGTTGCATCAGAAGGCCGTGGATCATCTAGCCAACCGTTCGCCTCATGTGCGCATGGCCGCTCTTCGCACGCTGGGAGAGCTGGGGGACACGTACCACGAGAAACGACAGCTCATCGTCAATGAGCTGTGCGACTACCTCCGGATCCCCCCAGATAAGGATGACGCCAGTGAAGGCCAGGTTAGACGCACGGCCCAGATGGTGCTGGCTTCCCGGCTGCGGCCCGGTCGCGGTGACGGCGCTACGGCCGCGAACCCTGTCTTCTGGCCAGACATGGATGTCGACCTCAAAAAGGCATTTTTCTGCGATGTGTACTTCAATGATTGTGAGTTCCGTCGCGCCGACTTCGACGAGGCACAGTTCGAAGGTGAGGCATATTTCGACAGGGCGCGTTTCGTCGGGGAGGCGAGATTCGTCGGGGCCGTATTTCTCGGCTACCAGGTCTCTTTCCAGAACGCGCGCTTCGAGGGGGTCAGTTGGTTCCGTTGGGTAGCCTTTCACGGCTATGCTGATTTCCAGGGAAGCTACTTCGGATACAATGCCGAATTCTCGCGATCGCAGTTCAGTGAAAACGCCCACTTTGACCACATGGTGGTACAGAACCACGCCTGGTTCACCCATGCAGTATTCCATGGCTCCGTCACGTTCCAACACGCCCAGGTCGAGGGCGCGACGTTCTGGCTCAACTCCTTCCGAGCAGGTGCCGACTTCCGATGGGCGCGGTTCGCATCCCCGCCAAGGATCGGCGAGTGCGAGGCCGCCGTTCAGGCCGTGCGGTACTGGCCTGACGGTTGGGTAGAACTGACGGCAGAAGACGCGTGTGGGTTCGTCGACTCGTGGCCAGCGGGCTGGGCTGCGGTCGTTGAGGAAGCGCATGCTGCGGAGATCCGATCTCAATGGGGATCCCGGCCCTGACCGGACCGTCGCAGGTTTCATTGTGGTCCTGATCTGCTACTGCGACTCTCTGCATGAGATGACGTCTGGGTGACTTTCTGCGGTGTGGCGCCTTGAAGGTCAGGGATCCTGATTGAGGCTACCGAGTACGCTACGGTAATTCTGCCCTACAACTCGCCCCCTTGGTCTCGCTCTCAGTGGCCGACCATTTTATATGCTGCCGAGAGTGCAAATCGTAGCTGTGGCGGGCGGGGCGTTCAGTTTCGAGTTGATTCGTGGTCGGGGGCCCGGTGGAGGGCGGTGAGGCGGGCGGTTTCGTCGTCGCGGAAGTTGCGGACTTCGGTGCAGCGTTGGCTCATGACGAATTCGCCGAGGGGGAGGCAGAGGTCCATGCGTTGGATGCAGACGCCGATCATGAAGGGGCCGTTCTTGGCGCGGTACATGCGCACGCCGTAGTAGCCCTCTTGGCAGTCGCGGTCGTTGTTGAAGCGGCAGCCGGTGCAGGTGTCGGGGAGGCGGACGGGGCGGATGCTCTTGGCGTAGAGGGTGCGGCCGTCCGGGAGGCGGTAGCGGGTGCGCTGGTCGGAGGCGCCGGCGGTGATGACGCGGAGGTCGGGGACGGCGCCGAGGTGGTCGAGGACCT
This sequence comes from Streptomyces boncukensis, assembly GCF_011045075.1. GTDB lineage: Bacteria > Actinomycetota > Actinomycetes > Streptomycetales > Streptomycetaceae > Streptomyces > Streptomyces boncukensis. The sequence continues at coordinate 218 of NZ_JAAKZZ010000740.1, read as the reverse complement.
CGCGCATGGCGGCGAGGGAGGCGCCGTCGTCCTCCAGGTTCACCAGCATCCGCACGATCACGTCGCGGCCGTGCTGCTCGATGATCCGCAGGACCCGTTCGACGTGGTCGTGGTCGGGGATGACGATGTTGGCCGAGACCTTCACGCCGTACCGACAGGCGGTCTCGATGGTGTCCGTGAGGGCGTCGAGCTTGCGGGCGGCCAGGCGGGGTGAGGCG
>NZ_JAAKZZ010000073.1 GCF_011045075.1 Streptomyces boncukensis | reverse complement strand
GGCGCAGGGTCTCCTCCTGCGGGTGGGCCGGGGAGGGGGGCCGGGACGACGGGCGGGGCTGCTGCCCCCCGTGGCGGCCGCGCGGGCGCCGGCCCTCGGCGTAGAGCCACGGCAGCCGGGGCTGGACCAGCGGCCGGGCCAGCTTCCGCACCGGTGGCGAGCCGAGTGCCGCCGCCAGCGCCACGGCCAGCGCGATCAGCGCGAGCTGCTCGGGCCAGGGGCCGACCCGGGACACGTCGCCGTACACGGTCAGCGGGCGCACCGCCAGCGGATGCAGCAGGTAGATGTACAGCCCGCCCGCGCCCAGGTAGCTGATCAGCGGGAGCCGCCGCGCGGGCACCAGCCGCACCAGGCTCAGCGCCACCACCCCGCCGCCCAGCAGCACCACGGCCCGGAGGGCGATCGGGGCCCAGACCGGGCCCGGGGGCGCGGACATCTCGGCGTACGGGCTGCGCATCGCGAGCCAGGCGATGTCGACGTCGTACCGCAGCACCCAGCCCGCCGCCGCGGTCACGGCGAGCACGCACACGGCCGCGTTCCGGGTCCAGCGCGCGCGCAGCAGCCGGGCCGTCGTGCTGCCGCCCTGCCGCAGCTTCCAGCCGAGCAGGAAGAAGGGCAGGTAGCACACGATGCGGGAGGCCGAGAACGACTCGCCGAAGCCGTGCGCCAGCCCGATCGTCAGCGCCAGCAGGGTCGTGATCAGCAGGGGGAAGCGCAGGACGGCCACGTAGGGCAGGACCATCCGCCAGGCGAGGAGCGCGAGGAGGAACCACAGCGCCCAGGCGGGCTTCTCCAGGAAGAAGTTCCAGTCTCCGTACATGGCCCGCAGTTGGAGTGTGTGCAGCAGCCCGATGACCAGGTACGGCAGCAGCACCGACTCGCTCAGCCGCCGCAGCTCCCGGGCGTCGAGCGGCCCGGCGCTGCTGAAGTACCCCGCGAGCAGGACGAAGACGGGGACCCGCAGCGGCCATGTCGCGACGTACAGCCAGCGCAGCCCGTCGGAGTGCGCCAGGGACTCGGTCGTGTGACCGATCACCACGAGAGTTCCGGAGAGGAAGCGTACGTTGTCCCATCGCGGTTCTCGTACGCCTGAGGTCATGCCGTCTCCCTTCGGTGCCCTCCCCGTTCAGCGAGCAATCTCGCGAGGCTAACGAGGCGTTCGGCGCGGCATGGTGCACGCCGGATGAGCCCGAGGTGAACTCTTGGCACGGGCGGCGATGAGATGCTTGTCCGGTACGCCAGCTGTGACCCGAGAGGGACGAACCTTGCACCGTATGCTGCTCTGTGCGGCCGGAATATCCGCTTCCGCCCTGCTTCTGACGGCCTGTGACTCCGCCACCGGCGAACCGGCGGACGGCTCCGGCGGATCGGGCGGCTCCGGCCGCGCCACCCGCGCCGTCAGCCCTCTCGACAACCCGGACGGCACCAAGCCCGGCCTCGCCCCCGTCACCGGGGACGACGACCGGGCCGCGGCCCGCGCGCTGATCGGCAAGCTCCGCACGGCCGGCCGCGGCCCCAAGACGGGGTACGCGCGCGACAAGTTCGGCTACGCCTGGATGGACACCGCCGACGGCGTCCCGCTGGCCCGCAACGGCTGCGACACCCGCAACGATCTGCTCGCCCGCGACGGCGAGAAGCTGCGCTACCGCTCCGGCTCCGACTGCGTGGTCGTCGCCATGACCGTCGAGGACCCCTACACCGGCAAGCGCGTCGCCTGGAAGAAGGAGCGCGCCACCGAGATCCAGATCGACCATGTGATGCCGCTGTCGTACGACTGGCAGATGGGTGCGGCGCGCTGGCCGGAGGAGCGGCGCAAGCAGATCGCCAACGATCCGCTCAACCTGCTCGCGTCCGACGGCCCGGCGAACGCCTCCAAGGGCGACGCGGGCCCCGCGTCCTGGCTGCCCCCGAACAAGCGGATCCGCTGCGCCTACGCCGTCCGCTTCGCCCAGGTCGCCCAGAAGTACGAGCTTCCGGTGACAGCCCCGGACAAGCGGACGATGCTCGACCAGTGCGTCTAGTGCCGTGACCGGCGGATCACGCCGGGTCGGCGCTGCCCCTCGCTGCTCGCCGCAGGGTGCGGCTCCGCCTGGCGCTACTTTTCGCAGTTGCCGTTGGCGGCCTTGCCGGCGAACCGGTCGTTCAGCCAGTTCGCCGCGTTCCCGGAGGCCGTCGACATGCCCATGGCGTGGGCGAGCACGGGCGAGAGGGTGAACAGATCGCGGAACTCGGCCTCGGCTCCCTTGTCGCACCAGTCCTTGGCCATCCGCTTGCCGATGTCGTAGGGGATGGCGTCGTCGAACACCGCGTGCTCGACGAGCACCGGCATGGCCGGCTTGATGCCGCCGATGCGGTTCTCCGCCACGATCCGGTCGAAGGGCGCTTCGTTCAGATACGCGGAGACGGGGCGGCCGTCCTTGGTCAGGGTGCTGGTGTTCTTGAACATATAGCTGAACACCGCCTGGATGGTGCAGGTCGTGCGGGCCTCCTCGAACAGCTTCCTGCCCGCGTCGTTGGCCAGTTCGTCCACGATCTTCGACTCGGGGTAGGCGGTGTCGATGCCGATCAGCGCGTAGCCGAGGAAGGCCGCGTACATGCTGCCGTCCAGGGTCTCGGCGAGCTTGGCCTTGTCCGCCGGCGGGGCGCCGGAGTAGACGCCCTTGACGTCCAGCTCCGGGGCGTAGCTCGCGGCGAGTTCGGCTGCCGAGGCCGCGGCGCTGCCGCCCTCGGAGTACCCCGCGATGCCGACCGGGCCGTCGGACGGCAGTCCGGTGCCGGGCGTCCGCTGGGCGGCACGGATCACATCGAGCACGGTGTGGGCCTCGGACACGCGCATCACATAGCTGTGCTCGCCGGGCGGGCCCAGGCCCTCGTAGTCGGTCTGGGCGACCGCGAAGCCCTTGCCCAGCAGGGCGTCCACAAAGCCCTTCTGGAAGCCCTCGGCGAGGTCGCCCGAACTCTGCCCGGCCAGCGTCTTGGAGGGGGCGCAGTGGTCGCCCATGCCGGCGGTGAACGGCGCATACGCGACGACCGGCCGCGGCCCGGGGCCCGGCCACGCCCGGTCGGGCACGATGACCGAGCCGGTGACGGCGATCGGCTTGTCCTTGGTGTCCCGGCTCAGATACATGATCCGGGTCGAGGTGGCGTTGGCGTACTGCGCCGGTTCCGACTTGACGACGTCGCCGTTGTCGCCCGTGGGCAGCGGGGACGGCGGGGTGTAGAAGTCGTCGGCGGCACCGGCCTGCTGGGCGCCGCCGATCAGCAGCGCCGTCAGCATGCCGGTGACGGCCAGCAGGGAACCGGCTCGGGAGAACGGACGCCGGTACTGGGGACGGGACATGGGGCTCCTTCGTCGAGGAGGCGGATGCGCGGACGGAACGGCGACGCGTAGCCGCGATGGAAGCCAACCGTCCGCACAGCGTCAAGGCGCTGCTGTGCGGACGTGCGCCGGGCGATGAAGAACGGGTCCGGGGCCGTATCCGGGGTGACAACGGGCGAGGGGACCACTTCGCGCTCCGGCGGGCGGCGCGGTACCCAACCGCCTCCGAATCGTTGGTCGATTTAGTGTCGAATCAGTGGTCACGGCTGCTTCGACTCCATACCATCGATCATCGTCAGGTCACGCATGTCACGCCCGTCATGCTGCCGTCATGCCGCCGCCGGGAGGCCCCATGGAACGCCGTCGCCGCAGGTCCGTGCTCACCCTGTCGTCCGCCGCCGCGCTCGCCGCCGCGGCCCCGTTGCTCACCGCGTGCGGCGACGACGCGCACCCGGGCGCGGCGGCCGTGATCAAGGGCGAGCGGATCAGCGTGGCACAGCTCCAGTCCCGGGTGGGCGCGGTGCGCGACGCGCAGCGGGACGCGCCGCAGAGCGAGCAGATGATCAAGCAGACCGGCCAGCTCACCCGCGCCACCCTGGACGGCATGATCCGCGAGCGGATCGTCAAACAGGCGGCCGAGGACGCCGGAGTGGGGGTCTCGCGCCGCGAGCTCCAGCAGACCCGCGCGGAGTTCCAGCGCGGCGGCGGCGGCAAGCAGCAGTGGGAGCGCAGCCTGCTGCGGCAGCAGGCCATCGCGCCGGGCGAGATCGACGAGCGGATCCGGATGCAGCTGCGCGTCGAGAAGATCGCCAAGGCCGAGGGCATCGACCCGCGCACCCAGCAGGGGAACGCGCAGCTCAACGACAAGCTCGCGGCCGTCTCCAAGGCGATGGACATCGACGTCAATCCGCGCTACGGGAAGTGGAACACCGGCAAGTCCACGCTGGGCACCGCGAAGACCCCGTGGCTGCGGGACATCACGGGCGCGGCGAACGATCGTGACCAGCGGCAAAGCATGTGAGCGAGGGGCCTCCGCCGGGTTACGTTCACAGGGTGACTGAATCGCCCGAAGCGCCCGTGCCCCCTGGCCGTATCGTCCTGCTCACCACCAGCCACCGGGTGGCGCCCGGCCTGCTGTCCTGGCCCGCGTGGCAGGCGCTGCACACCGCCGACCGCGTGCTGTGCGCCGACCCGGAGCACCCGCAGCTGCCGTATGTGCGCGACGCGGGCGTCAAGGTCGCGGCGGGCACCGTGCCGCACGCGCCGGAGCTCGTCGCCGAGTGCCGGGGCGGCCGTACGGTCGTGGTGATCGCCACCGCGGAGGGCGAGCCCGCCCTCACCGACGGGCTGGCCCGTCTGGCCGGCTCCGGCCGCGAGGCGGCCATGCCGCAGCTGGAGCTGCTCCCCGGCTCCTACGACCTGCCGGGCGCCCGGCTGCTGGACGTCGTCCAGGTCATGGACCGGATCCGGGCCGAGTGCCCGTGGAGCCGGGTGCGGACCCACGAGGACCTGCTGAAGTACGGGGTGGAGGAGACCTTCGAGCTGATCGAGGCCGCCGAGGAAGGCGACCGCGACGCGCTCCGCGAGGAGCTGGGGGACCTGCTGCTCCAGGTCGTCTTCCACGCGCGTATCGCGCAGGACCACCCCGAGGAGCCGTTCGCCGTCGACGACATCGCGGGCGGCCTGGTGGAGAAGCTGGTGCACCGGCATCCGCATGTGTTCGGGGACGAGGTCGCCGAGACGGCGCAGGACGTCCAGGCGCACTATCTGCGCCGCAAGGCGCAGGAGAAGAACGAGCGCACCTCGGCGACGGAGGGCATCCCGCTGGGCCAGCCGGCGCTGTCGCTGGCCGCGAAGCTGGAGGCCCGCGCGCGGGCCGCGGGCCTGGAGGTGCCGGTTCCGCGGGGCGCGGGGGTCGGCTACGAGCTGCTGGCCCTGGCGGTCCGGGCGACGCGGGAGGGGGTCGACCCGGAGGCGGCGCTGCGGGGGGCGGCTCGCGCCTACCGCGACGCGATCAGGGAACGGGAAGCGAGGGGGTGACCTGCTGCGGTCCGGCTCCGGGAGGGGCTGCCCCTCGCGGTGCGCTGCGGAGCGCGGCGGTGTTGACCCCTCCCGCAGGGGCGGCCGAGAGTGGGCGGATGCCGATCACGTCGCGGGGGTCCCTCATCGCATACGGCGCGCTCGCCGCGGCCGACGTCCTGGGCGCCGCCGGCAGCCCCCGCGGGCTCACCCGCGCCGCCAAGCCCCTCCTGATGCCGGCCCTCGCCGGGTACGTCCGCCGCAGGGGCGGCTCCGGGCCGCTGCTCACCGGGATCGCCTGCGCCGCCGCCGGGGACACCGCGCTGCTCTTCGACCGGCGGGAGCCCGCCTTCCTCGGCGGCATGGCCGCGTTCCTCGGAACCCAGCTCAGCTATACCGCCGGCATGGTCGGCCGGCTCGGCGCGGTGCGCGGGCTGCGCCGCCGCCCGGCCCGCGCGGCGGTGCCCCTCGCGGCGTGGGCCGCGGCCAACGCCGCGCTGGCCCCGGCTCTGGAGCCCCGCCTCCGGCTCCCCGTCGCCGGGTACAGCCTCGCGCTCACCGCGATGGGCGCCGCCGCGTTCGGCGTGGGCGGCAGGGTCGCGGCGGGCGCCGCCGCGTTCCTGGCCTCCGACCTGCTGATCGGCCTCCAGGCGGCGGGCCACGAGCTGCCGCCGCAGCCGGCCCAGGAGGCGCTGATCATGGCGGGCTACGCGCTCGGCCAGTACCTCATCGCGAGCGGCTGGCTGGAGCACATACCGTCGTAGCCGTGCACGACGAGAAAGGCCCCGGGCCCGCGCCGGCCCCCGAGCCGCCCCCGCTCTTCGACCAGGCGTTCGCCGCCGACCCGTATCCCGCGTACGCGTGGCTGCGCGAGCACGCGCCCGTACGGTGGACGACGCTGCCCAGCGGGGTCGAGGCGTGGCTGGTGACGCGGTACGACGACGCGCGCCGCACCCTCGCCGACCCGCGGCTGAGCAAGAGCCCCCGGCACCACAGCGAGCGGTCGGCGCACGGCAAGGGCAAGGTCGGCATCCCGGGGGAGCGCAGCGCGAACCTGATGACGCACCTGCTGAACATCGACCCGCCGGACCACACCCGGCTGCGGCGCCTGGTCTCCACGGCGTTCACCCCGCGCCGGGTGGCGGCGTTCGCGCCGCGTGTGCAGGAGCTGGCGGACCGGCTCGTCGACGGCTTCGCCGGGCGCGGCGAGGCGGATCTGATCCACGCGTACGCGTTCCCGCTGCCCATCTACGCGATCTGCGACCTGCTCGGCGTCCCGTCCGAGGACCAGGACGACTTCCGGACCTGGGCGGGCATGATGCTGCATCAACCGGGCAGTCCGCGCGGCGGCGTCGGCCGCGCGGTGAAGCGGATGCGCGGCTATCTCGCCGAGCTCATCCACCGCAAGCGGGAGACCCTGGCGGCGGAGGGCGGCGGGGACGATCTGATCTCCGGCCTCATCCGCGCCTCCGACCACGGCGAGCACCTCACCGAGAACGAGGCCGCTGCGATGGCGTTCATCCTGCTGTTCGCGGGCTTCGAGACCACCGTCAACCTTATCGGCAACGGCACGTACACCCTGCTGCGGCACCCCGCCGAACGGGCCCGGCTGCAGGGCGCCGTCGCCGCCGGGGACACCGGGATGCTGGACGCCGCCGTCGAGGAGCTGCTCCGCTACGACGGCCCGGTGGAGCTGGCGACCTGGCGCTTCGCGACCGAGCCGCTGACGGTCGGCGGGCAGCGGATAGCGGAGGGCGACCCGGTGCTGGTGGTGCTGGCGGCGGCCGACCGCGACCCGGAGCGGTTCGCGGATCCGGACACCCTGGACCTCGCCCGCCGCGACAACCAGCACCTGGGATACGGGCACGGCATCCACTACTGCCTGGGCGCCCCGCTGGCCCGCCTGGAGGGCAGGACGGCGCTCGCCACCCTGCTCCGCCGCCTCCCTGACCTGCGGCTCGCGGCCGATCCTGAGGAGCTGCGGTGGCGCGGCGGGCTCATCATGCGCGGACTGCGCACGCTGCCGGTGGAGTTCACACCAGCCCCATCTGACCCCGCGTCACCTGTGTGACCGCTACGTGATATTCGCGACACTGGCTTGTGACAGCCCCCTGTTCGCGGCTACGTTCGGGCGCCGACCGACTCAGCGAACTCCCCTGTCCCTTCGAGAGGTCCACATGCGCTCCGGGAACGGCCGACACCGACGACCCCGCCAGGCCCCTGCCCTCTTCGTCACCGCCGGGGTGACGGGCGCGGGCCTGGCCCTGCCGCTGCTGGGCGCCTCCGGCGCCCACGCCGCCGACGCCGGAACCTGGGACAGGGTCGCCCAGTGCGAGAGCGGCGGGCTGTGGAGCGCGAACGAGGAGAACGGCTACTACGGCGGCCTCCAGCTCACGACGGCCATGTGGGAGCAGTACGGCGGCACGGCGTACGCCGAGCGCCCCGACCTCGCCAGCCGCAGCCAGCAGATAGCCGTGGCGGAGAAGATCCTCGCCGCCCAGGGCGAGAGCGCGTTCCCGCAGTGCGCGGGGAAGGCGGGGCTGGCGTCGGACGACGAGCGCCGGCCCGGGGTCGACCCGGGCGACGGCTCCGGCGACCGGTCCCCGCAGGAGTACGGGTCGGGCAGCGGCGGCGGCCTCGACGCGAGCCCCCGGACGAAGCCGAAGGACGGGGACGAGGGCGAGGGGAAGCAGGATCCGTCCGGGTCCCCGTCGCAGAGCACCCCGACGCCGTCCGAGGACTCCTCGCAGCCGCCCTCGGACAGCCCGTCCTCGCAGGACCCGTCCCAGTCCCCGTCCGACCCGCCGTCCTCCCACCGGCCGTCCGACGACCCGTCCGGCGACCCCTCGGACAGCCCCTCGGACGACCCGTCGGACAGTCCCTCGGGCAGCCCGTCGGACTCCGGCAGCCCCTCGCAGGACCCGTCCGGGAGCCCCACGGCGGGCGGCCCGGAGAGCGGCTCCGAGGCGGGCCGGGGCGACGGCCAGGGGCAGGCGGACGGCGAGGGCACCGGCAAGCACCGGGGCCGGCCGGACGAGCGGGAGCGGGCAGCGGACCAGGACGGCGAGCACCCCTCGCGGGGCGGCGACCGGACCGGCTCGGGCAAGCACCGGGTCCGGCCCGGCGACTCCCTCTCCGAGATCGCCAAGCGGGAGGACGTCAACGGGGGCTGGAACGACCTCTACGAGCGCAACCGCAAGGTCGTCGGCGACGACCCCGACCTGATCGTCCCGGGCCAGAAGCTGAAGTACTGACCCCGGAGCCCGCCCCTCTCGCGCCGGACGGGACTCTTTCGGGGCGCTCGGCGAGGGGTGGAAGGCAGTGTCGGCACGGTCGGACGGTTAGGCTCGGTCCGGAGAGAGCCAGACCCACACGAAGGAGAACCTCGTGCCGTCCATCGACGTCGTCGTAGCCCGCGAGATCCTCGACTCGCGAGGCAACCCCACGGTCGAGGTCGAGGTCGGCCTCGACGACGGCAGCACCGGTCGTGCTGCCGTACCGTCCGGCGCCTCGACCGGCGCTTTCGAGGCCCTTGAGCTCCGCGACGGCGAGTCCGCCCGGTACGGCGGCAAGGGCGTCGAGAAGGCCGTCCTCGCCGTCATCGAGCAGATCGGCCCGGAGCTGGTCGGCTATGACGCCACGGAGCAGCGCCTGATCGACCAGGCGATGTTCGACCTGGACGCCACAGCCGACAAGTCCTCGCTGGGCGCGAACGCCATCCTCGGCGTCTCGCTCGCCGTGGCGCACGCCGCCTCCGAGGCGTCCGACCTCCCCCTCTTCCGCTACCTGGGCGGCCCCAACGCGCACCAGCTCCCGGTGCCGATGATGAACATCCTGAACGGCGGCTCGCACGCCGACTCCAACGTCGACATCCAGGAGTTCATGATCGCGCCGATCGGCGCTGAGTCCTTCTCCGAGGCGCTGCGCTGGGGCGCGGAGGTCTACCACGCGCTCAAGGGCGTGCTGAAGGAGCGCGGCCTGGCCACCGGGCTCGGCGACGAGGGCGGCTTCGCGCCGAACCTCGGCTCGAACCGCGAGGCCCTGGACCTGATCATCGAGGCGATCCAGAAGGCGGGCTACACCGCGGGCCAGGACATCGCGCTGGCCCTGGACGTCGCCGCCTCCGAGTTCTACGAGGAGGGCTCCTACGCCTTCGAGGGGCAGAAGCGCTCCGCCGCCGAGATGACGGAGTACTACGAGCAGCTCGTCGCCGACTACCCGCTGGTCTCGATCGAGGACCCGCTGTTCGAGGACGACTGGGCGGGCTGGGTCACCATCACCCAGCGCCTCGGCGACAAGGTGCAGCTCGTCGGCGACGACCTGTTCGTCACCAACCCCGAGCGGCTCGCCCGCGGCATCGAGGAGGGCGCGGCCAACGCGCTGCTCGTCAAGGTCAACCAGATCGGCTCGCTGACCGAGACCCTGGACGCGGTGGAGCTGGCGCAGCGCAGCGGGTTCAAGTGCATGATGTCGCACCGCTCCGGCGAGACGGAGGACGTGACGATCGCGGACCTGGTCGTCGCCCTGAACTGCGGGCAGATCAAGTCCGGCGCCCCGGCGCGGTCCGAGCGGGTGGCGAAGTACAACCAGCTGCTGCGGATCGAGGAGATCCTGGACGACGCGGCGGTCTACGCGGGCCGCTCCGCGTTCCCCCGCTACAAGCGGTAGGGCATTTCCGGCGGATCGTGCGTGCCCCCGCGGAGCACGTACGATCCGCCGCCCCGGGAGGGGGTGCCGGACGACATCGCGTGCTCTGAGGAGGGACATGCCGGACCGCTTCGCGACGGTCACCAGGCTGAAGGCACTGGGCTCCCAGACGGCCGAGCGGGTCTACCGGGCGCAGGGGCGCCGGATAAGAGCCCCGCGCAAGGGGCGCCGGCTCACCGGCCGGGCCGCGCTGCTGGCGCTCGTCCTGTGCTCCCTCGTCGTCGCCCTCGCCTACCCCACCCGGCAGTACGTCTCCCAGCGCTCCGAGATCGCGGACCAGCGGCGCCAGGCCGAGCAGGCCCGCCAGGAGGTGCGCAAGCTCCGGGAGCTGAAGGCCCGCTGGCAGGACCCCGCGTATGCGGAGCAGCGGGCCCGTGAGCAGCTGCACTTCGTCCGGCCGGGGGAGACCGGCTTCACCATGCGGGACGGCACCGCCGACCCGCACCGCCCCGCGGACCGCCGTCCCGCCGACCGGGCCTGGTACGAGAACCTCTGGGACGGCGTCGACTCCGCCGACCGGACCGGCGGCTCCCGCTGACCCGCCCGGCATCCGTACCGCCGTATCCGTACCCACCCGGTATCCGTACCGACCTCCGTACCGACGAAGAGACCGCATGGACACGCCACCACCCCGGACCGAGCCGACCCCGCCCGCCGAGGCGGACATCCGCGCCTTCCAGGAGCAGCTGGGCCGCCCGCCGCGCGGACTGCGCGCCATCGCGCACCGCTGCCCGTGCGGGCTGCCGGACGTGGTGGAGACCGCGCCCCGGCTGGAGGACGGCACCCCCTTCCCCACCACGTACTACCTGACCTGCCCCCGCGCCGCCTCCGCCATCGGCACGCTGGAGGCGGACGGGGTGATGAAGGAGATGACGGCCCGCCTCCAGGAGGATCCGGAGCTGGCCGCCGCCTACCGCGCGGCGCACGAGGACTACCTGGCGCGGCGCGACGCCATCGAGGAGCTGACGGGCTTCCCCAGCGCGGGCGGCATGCCGGACCGGGTGAAGTGCCTGCATGTGCTGGTGGCGCACGCGCTGGTGGCCGGGCCCGGGGTGAACCCGCTGGGGGACGAGGCGCTGGCGTTGCTGCCGGAGTGGTGGCGGAAGGGCCCCTGCGTACAGGTGGAGGAGCGCGCGTGACGACGGCACGGGTGGCCGCGGTCGACTGCGGCACCAACTCCATCCGGCTGCTGGTCGCCGATGTCACGGCGTCCGGCGGCGCCTCCGGAGCGGGCGCCACCGGACAGCTGCGCGAGCTGGACCGCCGGATGGAGATCGTCCGGCTGGGCCAGGGCGTGGACCGCACGGGGCGGCTGGCGCCCGAGGCGCTGGAGCGTACGTTCGCCGCGTGCCGGACATACGCCTCGGTGCTCGGGGAGTTCGGGGTCACTCCCGAGCGGACCCGGTTCGTGGCGACCTCCGCCTCGCGGGACGCGGAGAACCGCGCGGACTTCGTGCGCGGCGTCGTGGAGCTCCTGGGCGTCGAGCCCGAGGTGATCAGCGGTGACCAGGAGGCCGCGTTCTCCTTCACGGGCGCGACCCGCGAGCTGCCGCGGGACGCCTTCGCGCCGCCCTATCTGGTGGTGGACCTGGGCGGCGGCTCGACCGAGTTCGTGGTCGGCGACGGCGCGGCGCGGGCCGCGCGCAGCGTGGACGTGGGGTGCGTACGGCTCACGGAGCGCCATCTGACCCGGGACGGCGCGATCACCGGGACCCCCTCGGCGGAGCAGATCGCGGCGATCCGCGCGGACGTGGCGGCGGCCCTGGACGAGGTGGAGCGTACGGTCCCGCTGCGGTCGGCCCGTACGCTGGTCGGCCTCGCGGGCACCGTGACCACGGTCGCCGCGCTGGCGCTGGGGCTGGAGCGGTACGACCCGGCGCGCATCCACCGCGCCCGCATCGGCCGGGACCAGGTCCGGGAGGTCACCGACCGGCTGCTCGCGGCGACCCATGACGAGCGGGCGGCGCTGCCCGTGATGCACCCGGGCCGGGTCGACGTGATCAACGCGGGCGCGCTGGCGCTGTGCGAGATCATGGACCGGGTGGGCGCTGAGGACGTCGTGGTCAGTGAGCACGACATCCTCGACGGGATCGCGCACAGTTGCGCCTCAGGTGATCTCGGGCTCTGACGTGTCGGCGAGGATGTCCGGCCGGGGGTCCGGGGGGTGTCCCCCGGGCGAAGCGAGCCTCGACGGGATCGCCTTCTCCCCGGCCGGGCGGGGTGCGCGCAGCGCTGCGGGGCAGAGCCGGGCCGGGGCCGGCCCGTGCGCGGCGAAGCCGCACTGCACACGCGCCCCGCGCCCCTGGCGGGGCGCAGCCCCGGCTCCGGCTTCCGGCCGGCCCGCATCATCCTCCGGGCATCCCGCTCCCGCCGGACGAGCCGTAGGACGCCATGGCCTGGCGCCACCGCGTCACGGCCGGCATGGCGCTGATCGCGAGGGCGACGACCAGCGCGACCGCACCTCCGATGACGTTGCTGAGGATGGTGCGCGTGGTGTCGAAGCCGCCGACGACGACCCACGGGGCGATGATCATCCACGCGCCGAGTGCGGCGGCGGCCCAGCTCCTGGCGTGGGTGCGCTCGTACGCCGTGGCGAACCCCATGATGCAGAAGGTGTAGGCGAGACCGACGACGAGGTTGCTGATGGCGAGCGCGGTCATACCGCTGAAGCCCACCACCCACGGCGAGGCCGCCAGGTAGAGGCCGGTGACGATGGCCAGTGCCTCGAAAGCCTGGGCGGGGAGGGTCGCCGTGGCACGCTCGTAGCGTGCGCTCAGCTCCACGAGATCCGGGTGGTGTTCGATTCTGTCGTGACTGGTAGGAGCGGTCACCGGGACCACCTCCTTGGCGGATGTCCCATTTGCGCTTTTCGCGCTATTTCCATTGAAGACGCCGCAGCCGGATCTGTCGATGCCGAAGGCCCTCTCGGTTCTCAGTTGAGCGTGGAACCACTCCTCTGATAGTCATAGGAGGGGCGCCGGAGCGACCGGGGGACGCGGCGCGCGAGGAGTTTCGTGAATTTCTTCACATGAAAAACGGCCCGGTGAGAGCCCTGAGGCCCCCGGAAGTGGGGATTCCGGGCGGTGCGGGTGTCCAGGGGGCCGCCCCGTCCGGGTGGGCCCCGCGGCGCGCTCCTCGGAGGCAGATGGATTACCGCAGTTCGGGGCGCGGAGAGCGGGTCGGGCACCGGTGTCCCGGCGCGGGGTGGCGAAGTGTAGCAGAGTGGCCGGGGATGCTTGTGAAGGCCCTCACGAAGTCCCCCGCCCTCCTGGGTGGATACTCGATGCCATGAGCACCACGGAGCGTCCTCGAATCCTCGTAGTGGGGGGCGGGTACGTCGGCCTGTACGCGGCGCGGCGCATTCTCAAGAAGATGCGCTACGGCGAAGCGACGGTCACCGTCGTCGACCCCCGGTCGTACATGACCTACCAGCCCTTCCTCCCCGAAGCCGCAGCCGGCAGCATCTCCCCGCGCCACGTCGTGGTCCCCCTGCGGCGCGTGCTCCCCAGGGCGGAGGTCCTCACCGGCCGCGTCACCACCATCGACCAGGACCGCAAGGCCGCGACCATCGAGCCGCTCGTCGGCGAGCCGTACGAGCTGCCGTTCGACTACCTCGTCGTCGCGATGGGCGCCGTCTCCCGCACCTTCCCCGTACCGGGCCTCGCCGAGCACGGCATCGGCATGAAGGGCGTGGAAGAGGCCATCGGCCTGCGCAACCACGTACTGGAGCAGCTCGACAAGGCCGACTCCACGCACGACGAGGAGGCCCGCCGCAAGGCGCTCACCTTCGTCTTCATCGGCGGCGGCTTCGCCGGCGCGGAGACCATCGGCGAGGTCGAGGACATGGCCCGCGACGCCGCCAAGTACTACCCCAACGTGACGCGCGAGGACATGCGGTTCGTCCTCGTCGACGCGGCGCCCGGCATCCTGCCCGAGGTGGGCCCGAAGCTCGGCGAGTGGGGCCTGGAGCATCTGAAGAAGCGCGGCATCGAGGTCTACCTCGGCACCTCCATGGAGTCCTGCGTGGACGGCCATGTGGTGCTGAAGAACGGCCTGGAGGTCGACTCGCACACCGTGGTGTGGACCGCCGGCGTCAAGCCCAACCCGGCGCTGGCCCGCTTCGGCCTCCCGCTGGGGCCCAAGGGCCATGTGGACGTGGACGCCACGATGCAGGTCAAGGGCACCGACTACATCTGGGCGGCGGGTGACAACGCCCAGGTCCCGGACCTGGCGGCGGACAAGGACGGCGCGTTCTGCCCGCCCAACGCGCAGCACGCGCTGCGCCAGGCCAAGGCGCTCGGCGACAACGTCATCTCCGGGATGCGCGGCTTCCCGCAGGGGAAGTACAAGCACGCCAACAAGGGCGCCGTCGCGGGCCTCGGTCTGCACAAGGGCGTCGCGATGATCGTCTTCGGCAAGACGAAGATCAAGCTGAAGGGCCGGCTGGCCTGGTACTTCCACCGCGGCTACCACGGCCTGGCCGTGCCGACCTGGAACCGCAAGATCCGGGTGCTCGCCGACTGGACGCTGGGGATGTTCCTCAAGCGCGAGGTCGTTTCGCTCGGCGCGATGGAGCACCCGCGCGGCGAGTTCTACGAGGCGGCGGCGCCGGTGACGGCCGCCGCGCAGTCGAAGGCCGGGAAGCTGCCGGCCCCGGCGTCCCCCGAAGGGGTCAAGGGCGCCGGCAAGGACCCGGAACGGGATCCCGCGAAGGCGTCCTGACCAGCGCCGTTCTTCGCCGAGGGGCGCGAGCCATCCGTGGGGCTCGCGCCCCTTTCGCATGTCCGGGGATTTCTGTGCACAGTGGGCATACGCCGGTTCCCCAGCGCGTTACGTGTACGGGGAATCCACCCCTTCATTCCACGGAGGTGTGTCTGTATGTCGGCTGCCGCGCCGCGGCTTGTCGCGCTCGCGGAGAAGATCCTTTCTGGCCCCCTGCCGGTGCGGGTGCGGGCCTGGGACCACAGTGAGGCGGGCCCGCCGGATGCGCCGGTGCTCGTCATCCGGCACCGCAGGGCGCTGCGGCGCATCCTGTGGCGGCCGGGCGAGCTGGGGCTCGCGCGCGCCTGGGTGGCGGGTGAGCTCGATGTCGAGGGGGACCTCTACCGGGCGCTGGATCTGCTGGCCGAGCTGATCTGGGAGCGGCCCGACGACGTCCCCCGGCGCGGTGCCCTCGCGCTGGCCCGCGACCCCGCCGTACGGCAGGCCGTGCGCGAGCTGGCGAAGCTGGCCGGTCCCGCACTGCCGCCGCCCCCGCCCCGGGAGGAGAACCGGAGCCGCGGCGGGCTGCGGCACTCCCTGCTCCGGGACCGCAAGGCGATCAGCCACCACTACGACGTCGGCAACGAGTTCTACGAGCTGGTGCTCGGCCCCAGCATGGTCTACTCCTGCGCCTACTGGGAGGAAGGCGCGTCCCCCGGCTTCGCCGGGGAGGGCCCGACCCTGGAGGACGCGCAGCGCGCCAAGCTGGATCTGATCTGCCGCAAGCTGGCGCTCCGCGAGGGGCAGCGGCTGCTGGACGTCGGCGGCGGCTGGGGCTCGCTGGTGCTGCACGCGGCGCGTGAGTACGGGGTGCGCGCCGTCGCCGTCACGCTGTCCCGGGAGCAGGCGGCGTACGCCCGCAAGCGGGTCGCGGAGGAGGGTCTCACGGACCGGGTCGAGATCCGGGTCCAGGACTACCGCGAGGTGGCGGACGGCCCGTATGACGCCATCTCGTCGGTCGGTATGGCCGAGCACGTCGGGGAGGCGCGGTACGCCGAGTACGCGGCGGACCTGTACGGGCTGCTCGCGCCCGGCGGGCGGCTGCTGAACCACCAGATCGCACGCCGCCCGCTGGCGGACGAGGAGGCTTACGAGGTCGACCGGTTCATCGACGCGTACGTCTTTCCGGACGGCGAACTCGCGCCCGTCGGGCGCACGGTGGCCCTGCTGGAGGAGGCGGGCTTCGAGGTCCGGGACGTCGAGGCGATCCGCGAGCACTACGGGCTGACGCTGCGGGCCTGGGTGGCGAATCTGGAGGCCGACTTCGCGCGTGCGGCCCGGCTGACGACGCCGGGGCGTGCCCGGGTGTGGCGGCTCTATATGGCCGCCTCGGCGCTGGCCTTCGAGCGGAACCGGATCGGGGTCAACCAGGTGCTGGCCGTCCGGACGCCGTCCGGCGGCGGTGCCGGCCTGCCGCTGCGGCCCCGGGTGTGGAGCGAGTCCGTCTCCGGGTGACCGCGCGCCGTCCGGGCTGCCCCCTGCGGGGCTGTGCCGGGGGCGCGGGGAGAGAGAGGGGGTTCCCGGGCCACGAGGACCGGGAACCCCCTCCCGGGGTCACTCGCTCTTGATCGCGGCGAGCATATTGAGCTTGGCCGCGCGCCGCGCGGGCCACAGCGCCGCCAGGACGCCCACCACGGCGGCCAGCGCCAGGAAGATCGCCATCCGGCCCCACGGCAGCACCAGCTCGTAGGTGTCGATGCTGGACCCGATCATGTCGCCGGCGGCCCAGCCGAAGAACACCCCGAGCCCGATCCCCAGCACACCGCCGAAGAGCGAGATGACCAGGGACTCCAGCCGCACCATCCGCTTGATGCCGCGCCGGTCCAGCCCGATGGCGCGCAGCATGCCGATCTCCTGGCTGCGCTCGAAGACGGACATGGCCAGGGTGTTGATGACGCCGAGCACGGCCACGATGACGGCCATGGCCAGCAGTCCGTAGAGCACGTTCAGCATGATGTTGATGAACTGCGCGATGCTCTCGGAGAGGTCCTCCTTGTCCTGCACCACGACGGCCGGGTTGTCGCCGAGCGCCTTCTCCAGGGAGTCCTTGGTCGCGCTGGTGGCCCCGCCCTTGGTCTTCGCCATGACCTGCATGTCGGTGACCTTGTGCATATGGGGGGTCACCGAGGCGTTGTCGACCATGATGCCCTTGATCATCTCGTTGCCCTTGTACAGGCCCGAGATGGTGAACTGCTCCTTCTTGCCGTCCTGGAACGTCGCCGTGAAGTGCGAGCCGACCTTCCAGCCCTGGTCCTTGGCGGCGTCCTCGTCGACCACGGCGTTCCGGCCGCCGCTCAGCCCGGCGAAGGAGCCCTTCTTCCAGTCGAGGGAGGTGAGGTCGCCGATGGTCTTGCCGTTGACGCCCGTCAGGTCCTTGACGTCGCCCTTGACGGTGGCGCGCACCGTGCGCAGCGCGGAGGTCGTGGTGACCTCGGGCTGCTTCTGGAGCGTCTTCTCCACGTCCGTCGAGAGCGGGGAGAAGTTGGCCATCGAGACGGTGTAGTCGGCCTTGAGGGAGTCGCTGGCCATCTTGTCGATGGCGTTCTGGATGCCGCCCGCGATCACGGTCAGGCCGGTGATCAGGGTGAGCCCGATCATCAGCGCGGAGGCGGTCGCGGCGGTGCGGCGCGGGTTGCGGACCGCGTTCTGCCGGGCCAGCTTGCCGCTGACGTTGAACAGCCGCAGCACCGGGGCCGAGGCCGCGATCAGCGGCCGGGACAGCAGCGGCGTCAGCACGAACACGCCGATCAGCAGCAGCCCGGCGCCCAGCCCCAGCGGGGCCTTGCCGTCGTCCATCGAGGTGGCGTAGAGCACCAGCGCGATGCCCGCGCCCGCGAACAGGGCGCCGATGGTGTTCCGTACGACCAGCGAGCGCGTGGAGGACGGGGCGTGCATGCTGCCCATGGCGGCGACCGGCGGGATCTTCGCAGCGCGCCGGGCGGGCAGCCAGGCGGCGAGCACCGTCACCACGATGCCCACGACCATCGAGGTCAGCACCGTGGACGGCGAGATGATCAGCGGCCCGTCGGGCATCTCGCCCAGCTTGCCGACCAGGGCGCGCAGCCCGGCGCCGATGCCGACGCCCGCGCCGAGCCCGACCACGCCCGCGACCACGCCCACCAGCAGCGCCTCGATCAGCACCGAGCGGGTCACCTGGCGCCGGCTCGCGCCGACCGCGCGCATCAGCGCCAGCTCCTTGGTGCGCTGGGCGACCAGCATGGTGAAGGTGTTGGCGATGATGAAGATGCCGACGAACAGCGCGATCCCGGCGAAGGCCAGCATCGCGGTCTGCATGCCGGACAGGTTGTTCTCGATCTCCTTGGCCTCGTCGTCGGCGAGGGTCTTGCCGGTCTCGGCCTCGGCGTCACGCGGCAGGATCTTGTCTGCCTCCCGCTTGAGCTGCGCCTGGGTGACGCCGCTCTTCGCCTGAATGTTGATCTTGGTGTACTCGCCGGGCTTGGTGAACAGCCGCTGTGCGGTGGTGTTGTCGAAGAGGACGAGCGAGCCGCCCGCGGCGACATTGCCGTCGTCCGTCTTGAAGACGCCGGTGATCTTCTCGTCGCGGACCGGGCCGTCCACGGACATCCGCGCGGTGTCGCCGACCTTGTAGCCGGTGCGGTCCGCGGTCTTCCAGTCGATGGCGATCTCACCCGCGCGGGTGGGGGCCTTGCCCCGCTTCATGTCGTAGCGGGGGTCGGTGCCCTTGCCGTCGGGGCCCGCGTAGTAGTTGCCGCCGTTGGTGGCCCAGCCGTCCCCGACGAGCTTGCCGTCCTTGTCGGCCAGGGCGGCGAAGCCGGAGGCGTCGCCGGTGGCCGACTTGGCGCCGGGCAGCGCGGCGGCCTGCTCCAGGGTGCGCTGGGTGAAGTCGGGGACGCCGGAGGGGCGGTCGTCGGAGTCGTCGTCGTCCCGCTGGATGGCGACGTCGACGTTGGTGAAGCCCTGTTGCGAACTCTTCTTGTACGCGTCGGAGATGGTGGCGGTGAAGACCAGGGTGCCGGCGACGAACGCCACGCCGAGCAGCACGGCGAGCATCGTCATCAGCAGCCGGGCCTTGTGCGCGAAGACATTGCGCAAGGCGGTACGGAGCATGGATGAAGTCCTGGGGGTCCTGGAAGGGGGTCGCGGGTGGGGCCGGGCGCGCGCCGCGCGCGGCCTCAGCTCGTACGGGCCTTGGCGTCGAAGGACTTCATGCGCTCCAGCACGGCGTCGGCCGTCGGGTCCATGAGGTTGTCGACGATGCGGCCGTCGGCGAGGAAGACGACGCGGTCGGCGTAGGAGGCGGCCACCGGGTCGTGGGTGACCATGACCACGGTCTGGCCCAGTTCGCGTACGGAGTTCCGCAGGAAGCCGAGGACCTCGGCGCCGGCCCGGGAGTCGAGGTTGCCGGTGGGCTCGTCACCGAAGATGATCTCGGGCTGCGCGGCGAGGGCGCGGGCCACGGCCACGCGCTGCTGCTGGCCGCCGGAGAGCTGGTTGGGCCGGTGCTTGAGGCGCCCGGAGAGGCCGACGGTCTGGATGACGCGGTCCAGCCACTGCTGGTCGGGCTTGCGGCCCGCGATGTCCATGGGGAGGGTGATGTTCTCGATGGCGTTCAGGGTGGGCAGCAGGTTGAACGCCTGGAAGATGAAGCCGATCCGGTCCCGGCGCAGTTGGGTGAGCTTCTTGTCCTTGAGGCCCGTCAGCTCGGTGTCGCCGATCCGGGCGCTGCCGCTGGAGACCGAGTCCAGCCCGGCCATGCAGTGCATCAGGGTCGACTTGCCGGACCCGGAGGGACCCATGATCGCGGTGAACTCCGCCCTGCGGAACTCCACGGAGATCCGGTCCAGGGCGACCACTTGGGTCTCGCCCGATCCGTAGACCTTGGACAGATCCGTGGCCTGTGCCGCCGCGGTACCCGCGGCTGAGGGGGACGCTGCGGGGTAGCCCTGCTGCGGGCCCCCGGCCGGGTACTCGGGGCGGGTGCTGGTGGTCACGGCGAGGCGCTCCTGTCGGGACGGGGGCAGGGGCCGGGGAGGCTCGCGGCGAGTCCCCCGGTTGCGATGAGCGTTCGGAACGCTCGGAACTTTCGGTCGGACTCCATCGTTGCGCCTCCTCCTCCGGCGCGGATCAGCCCCCGCTCTGGTTTCCCGGGGGGCCTTGGGAGGTACGTCCGGAGCGTCCGGTCATCCTTGGGGAGGAGAGCGACCCTGAGGCGATCTGTACGGGGATCGGGGGGAAGGGGGAACGAGGCGCGTGACCGAGCGGCGACTTTCCGTCATTTCTGGCGGGCCGGACGCGCTGGACGCACCGCTCCGAAGTGGCACACGGTGTACTGATGCGCCGTCAGGTGCCCATAAAATAAGACAACATCGGTCTGTCGATCCGCTGTTCGGGGGATGACCCTGGATAGGCTCATCCTCGCGCCCTGGGGAGGGTCGCGTGCGCTCCGCGGCGCACGGCAGCGGCCAAGGAGCCGGTGCCCGGGTGGTGGAATGCAGACACGACGAGCTTAAACCTCGTTGGCCTTCGGGCCGTGCCGGTTCGAGTCCGGCTCCGGGCACCACCGATACCAGAGCCCGTCCGGCGGGTCGCGCCGGAAGTGGCCGCGCGTACTGGAGCACAGTGTTCCGCGGATGCCCCCTGGGCGATCGCGCCCAGGGGACGCGTCATATTTATGAGCCCCTTCGACGACTGAGCGCTGTCGCGCCCTCTGGCCAGATCCGATGTGCGGTTCTACTTTGGGAGCGCTCCCAATTCTCCGTACCAGACGAACCGGAGGTTCCGGATGAACCTGAGTCCAGGTCGGTTAGACGGAACGCGCGGCGGTGGCGGGGGACGCCTCCGCCGGAGGTTCGGGGTCCTGGCCGCCGGCTGCGCCGTGGCGCTCGGCGGCTCGCTGGTCCTCGCGCCCGGCGCGGCGGGCCACGGCACGGCCGTCTCCCCGCCGTCCCGGAACTACGACTGCTGGCAGCGGTGGGGCGACGACTTCCAGAACCCCGAGATGGCGACGGAAGACCCCATGTGCTGGCAGGCGTGGCAGGCCGACCCGAACGCGATGTGGAACTGGAACGGCCTCTACCGCGAGGGGGACGCGGGCGATCACGAAGGGGCCGTTCCGGACGGGCAGTTGTGCAGCGCCGGGCACACCAGTGCGGGGCGGTACGACGCGCTCGATGTGCCGGGGGACTGGCACACGACCGAGGTCGGCACCGACTTCACGTTCGTCAACAACGACCAGGCCAACCACGGCGCGGACTACTACCGGGTGTATGTCACCAAGCAGGGGTTCGACCCCGCGGCGGACGAGCTCGGGTGGGGAGACCTCGAACTCGTCGCGGAGACCGGGAAGATCGCCCCGGGCGAGGGTGAGCCCGCCGAGACGGGGGTCGACGTCGAGATCGACGTGAGCGCCCCCGGCCGTACGGGCCACCACATCGTGTTTATGATCTGGCAGGCCAGCCACCTGGACCAGACCTTCTACTCCTGCAGCGATGTGAGCTTCAGCGGGGTCTTGTGAGGAACTCCGGCATCGTGGTCGCTCCGCGTGCGAGTCGTGAAGGCACAAGTCCGGCGAAGGCCGGTGGACCCGGTTCCCTGCGACGCTTGAGTACGCGAGACCTGCCGGGTGCGATCCCCGGCATGCGGGGCGTGAGTCACGCGTCCCGACCGCCCTGCCGGGGCGGTCACGATGCAGGAGGCACCATCGCAGCCGGCGATGCCCTACGTGCGAGCTCGGTCCTTCAGGGCCGGGAAGCTGACGGCAGTGACGCGACGGCCGGCTCCGGGGCGCCGAAGCCCAGGGCCTGCCGGAGGAGTTCGGGACGGCTCCCGGACGGGTCCGCGAGCAGCGCGCTGAGCACGGCGATCCGGGCCTGGCCCGCGCGCAGCGTGTCCGTCGGCACGGCGCCCGCCGCGACCAGGTCCACCGCGCCGCCCCGGGTGTAGAGCTGGGCCACAGGACCGGCCTCGACCCGGGTGGTGAGGGCGACCAGGACGCCGCGCCGTACGGCCGCTGCGGTGGCCTCGGCGATCTCGGGGGTGGCGTTGCCCGCACCGGTGCCCACCAGGACGAGGCCCCCGGCGCCCGCCTCCACCGCCGCGTTCAGCAGCAGCGGGTCGCCGTCCGCGTGGTGCGCGATGACATCGACGCGCGGCGGGGCGCCGGCG
>NZ_JAAKZZ010000739.1 GCF_011045075.1 Streptomyces boncukensis | reverse complement strand
CCCCCGCCCTCTCCACCCTCCAGGCCCTCCCCGGAGGTCCGCACCGTGACCGTGAGGCCGGTCGCCGCGGCCCGCTCGGTGAGCTCGCCGAGGCGCTCCAGTCCGGCGACGGGCGCGGTGGGGGCCTCCTCGTCGGCCTGCCGCAGGACGCCGAGCGTGCCGCGCAGCTCGCGCAGCGCCTCCTTGCTGGCGTCCCGCACCGACTCCAGCGCCGCGAGCAACTCCGCCGTCTCACCGGGCCGCTTGGCGCTGCGGTGCAGCGCGGCCGAGGTCTGGACGCTGATCATCGAGACATGGTGCCCGAGCACGTCGTGCAGCTCGCGGGCCAGTCGCAGCCGCTCCTCGGTCGCGGCCCGCGCGGCCCGCAGATCCCGCTCCCGCTCGGCGGCCAGAGCCCGCTCCTCGACCTCGCGCCGATACGCCTCCCGGACGCGGGTCGCATGACTGAACGCGATCATGCTGAGGAACCACCCCCCGAGCACCACGACCGTCATCGCGTCGAGCTCGCCCTGACCGCCCCGCACCGCGAACTCGCTGAGGGCGATGTCCACCATCACGACCGCCGCCAAGCCGATCACGGCCTTCAGCCGCTCCGCCCTGGCCAGCCCGTAGAACGCGACCATGAAGACGACGCCGGGCGTCGGCCCGTTCACGGTGCCGAACCGGTCGTACACCACCAGGGCCGCCAGAGCCACCACCGCGGGGACCAGCGGCCGGCGGCCACGCACCCCCAGGGCGAGCCAGCAGAGCACGGCCACCGCCCAGCCCGCCACATCGGCACGCGAGGACACCGAAGCCCCGCGCAGCAGCTGCTGCCCGATGTCACCGAGCAGCACGGCTCCCATCAGCAGCATCACCCTGTCCACCGAGTGCGCCCGCGCGGAAGCCCGAATGACCGAAGGGAGAGGCATGCCCGCCAGCGTATGGCGACGGCCCCGAGAGGGCCCTACACCAGCGGATGTATGCCAGGACCGGACATACTCCGCAGGGCGTGACCGCCCGCATGCCACGCCGGAACACCGACGGCTGCGGACATGAAGAAGCCCCGCCCCTGCTATGCCAGGGACGGGGCTTCGACGGAGCGCCGGGCAGGGCTTGCACCTGCATCTCCCCACAGGAAGCGGGGCGTCTTTCCTTGGACCACCAACGCACAGCCTCACCGGCCGAGACCGGCGGCGCCTTCGAACGAGATCAACTGTACCCCAGTCACCTCCCGTCACGCACCCGGCACTTGCCTTCCCCCCACCATGCCGGAGTCGTCGATGCCCAGGAAGACGCCACCATCGGCAGGCAGCAGCCATCGAGCGTTCCGGGCGAAGTGGGCCCCCGACCACACACCCGGGTCAGGGGCCGTGCTCACTGCTCAGCGAGCGGAGGCGGTGGGATTTGAACCCACGGAGACATCGCTGCCTCGACGGTTTTCAAGACCGTTCCCTTCGGCCGCTCGGGCACACCTCCCCGCGCTGCTCCTTGCCGGAGCAGCGCGGGGACCAGGGTAACGGCTTCCCGCGGTGTGTGTCCGGCGCGGTGTGCGGGGCCGCGCCGGGTGGGTGGGGGGCTGGCTCAGTCGCCTCGCTTGGAGCCGAGGGTGACGTCGACCGTGTGCTCCTTGCCGTCACGCTCGTAGGTGAGCTTGACCTTCTCGCCGGGGCTGTGGGTCCAGATGGTGCCGATCAGGGTCTGGCCGGAGTCGATGACCGTATCGTCCAGCTTGGTGATCCGGTCGCCCGGCTTCAGGCCCGCCTTGTCGGCGGGGCCGCCGGGAGTGACGGGGTTCTCGCTGTCGCCCTGGCCGGTGCGCGAGATCGTGGCGCCGTTCCCGCTGCTGCCCAGCTGGACGGTGGCTCCTATCACCGGGTAGACCGGCTGGCCGGTCTTGATGAGCTGGCCCGCGACGCGCTTGGCCTGGTTGACCGGGATGGCGAAGCCGAGGCCGACGCTGCCGGACTGCGAGCCGCCGCCCGGACCGCTGCCCCCGCCCGGCTGGATGGCGGAGTTGACGCCGACGACCGCGCCCTGGGCGTTCAGCAGCGGACCGCCCGAGTTGCCGGGGTTGATGGAAGCGTCGGTCTGCAGCGCGCTCATGTACGAGGACTGGCTGCCCTGGCCGTCGCTGGAGGCGACGGGGCGGTTCTTGGCGCTGACGATGCCGGTCGTGACGGTGCCGGACAGGCCGTACGGAGCACCGATCGCAATCGTGGCGTCACCGACCTGCACCTCGTTGGAGTCGGCGAGCGGGAGCGGGGACAGCTTGCGGTCACCCGCGCCCTTCAGCTTCAGCACGGCGATGTCATAGCCCTGCGCCTCGCCGACCACCTGGGCGTCGTACTTCTTGCCGTCCGAGAAGGTGGCCTTCAGCTGACCGCCCCGGCTGCCGTTGGCGACCACGTGGTTGTTGGTGACGATGTGCCCCTGCTTGTCGTAGACGAAGCCGGTGCCCGTGCCCTCCTCGCCGCCGCCCGACGACTGAATGGTCACCACGCTCGGCAGCGCCTTGGCCGCTATCCCCGCCACGGACTTCGGGGAGCGGTTCAGCGTCTTGGGGTCGGCGGACGAGCTGATGGTCGTCGAGTTGTCGTTCGAGTTGCGGTCGGAGGCCCAGAAGCCGAGGCCGCCGCCCACGCCGCCGGCGACCAGCGCCACCGCGATGACGCCGGCGAGCAGCCCTCCGCGCCGCTTCCTGCCGTTCGGCCCGGGCACGGGCTCCGAGGGCATCGCCCAGGGATCGTGCGGGGGAGGGCCCATCGGGCCGGTCGGTCCCGCCGGGCCCCCCGGACCGCCAGGACCCGCGCCCGGTGCGCCACCGTAGGGG
>NZ_JAAKZZ010000738.1 GCF_011045075.1 Streptomyces boncukensis | reverse complement strand
GAGGCAAGGGCGGGGGCACCGAGGGCCGGAGCGTGCGCCCCAAGCGCAAGAGACGGGTGCTGCGCTGGACGGCGCTGGTGCTGTCGGTGCTGATACTCGGCACCGCGGGAGCGGCCTACCTCTACTACCGGCACCTGAACGCCAACCTCGACAAGGACGCCCTCAACCTCGGGGACAGCAAACTGGACAAGGCGGACCCGAACGCGAAGGGCCAGACCCCCCTCAACATCCTGCTGCTGGGCTCCGACTCGCGGAACTCGAAGGAGAACGTCAAGCTGGGCGGCTCCCGCGCCGACGCCACCCGCAAGCCCCTCGCGGACGTCCAGATGCTGGTGCACGTCTCCGCCGACCGCAGCAACATGTCGGTCGTCTCGGTCCCCAGGGACACCCGTACGACGATTCCCCGGTGCACCGACACGGACGACGGGAAGGTGTATCCGAAGGTCACGAACAAGATCAACACCAGTCTCCAGAACGGCGGTCCCGGCTGCACCGTGGCGACCTGGGAGGAGATGACGGGTGTCCCGATCGACCACTTCATGATGATCGACTTCTCCGGCGTGGTCTCGATGGCGGATGCCGTGGGCGGCGTCCCGGTCTGTGTGAACGAGAACGTCCACGACCCCAAGTCCAAGCTGAAGCTGGAGAAGGGCGAGTCGACCGTCAAGGGCAAGATGGCGCTGAGCTGGCTGCGCACCCGGCACGGCTTCGGCGACGGCACGGACATCGGCCGGGCGCGGGCCCAGCACATGTATATGAACGCGATGGTGCGTCAGCTCAAGGCGGGCACCAAGCTCACGGACCCGGGCAAGCTGATGAGCCTCGCCGAGGCCGCGACCAAGGCGCTCACCGTCGACGACGGCATCGACTCGGTCAAGAAGCTCTACGACCTGGGCA
This sequence comes from Streptomyces boncukensis, assembly GCF_011045075.1. Classification (GTDB taxonomy): domain Bacteria; phylum Actinomycetota; class Actinomycetes; order Streptomycetales; family Streptomycetaceae; genus Streptomyces; species Streptomyces boncukensis. The sequence continues at coordinate 1,929 of NZ_JAAKZZ010000738.1, read as the reverse complement.
ACGACCTCAAGAAGGTGCCGACCAAACGGATCACCATGGCCACCATGCCGTGGGAGTACGCCATGGGCGGCGCCTATGTGGTGCCCAAGAAGGACGACGCGGACCAGCTCTTCTCCATGGTGCGGCACGATGTCGCGCTGGACGGCAAGGACAAGAAGAAGGAGAAGGACAAGGACAAGTCCGGGGGCGGCGGCAAGAAGTCGGAGCCCACCGAGCTGTCCCGGCCCGAGGGGGAGATCCCGGTGCAGGTGCAGAACGGCACCGGCACCTCGCTCCAGCGGCCGGTCCAGGGCCGGGCCGGCGCCGTCGCCGAGGCGCTGACCGGCAAGGGCTTCACCCAGGCGGCGGCGGACCGTACGCCCAAGTCGCAGGCCGACACCACGATCCGCTATCCGAGCCGGGACCAGCGGGCCGACGCGCTGGCCGTCGCCAAGGCGCTGGGAGTCCCCGAGCGGCTCGTCAAGCACTCCACGATGACGGACCGGGTCACCCTGGTGGTCGGCGCGGACTGGCGGGAGGGCACCGACTATCCGAAGACCGAGCCCGGCCCGAGCGGCAGCGGGGACGGCAAGGGCGGAACGGGCGGAACGGGCGGTACCGACGACGGCAAGGCGCCGAAGAGCGCGGACGCGCTGAACGGCGACGACAAGAAGGCGTGTATGAAGGTCAACCCCAACTACACCTGGTGACCGCCTTCCGGCGCGGGCTCTACCCCTGGCGCACCGGTTCGCGGCGGCTGGCGACGACCTTCTTCGCCAGCTTCCGCGGACTGGTCAGAAAGCCCCAGCCCCACGACATATGCATGGTCGCCAGCGCGACCGGGATCCGCGCCCGCGCCGCGAGCGGCAGCCCCGCGCCCGCGGGCAGCGACCCGGCGGCAATGGCGGCCAGATAGCCGCCGGGGACGACGAAGCCCCAGGGCGTCACCAGCGCGCCCACCACCACACCGGCCGCCAGCGCGCACACCGCGGCGGGCGGCGCGAGGTAGCGCAGGTTGATCGAGCCCGCGTGGTAGCGCGCGACGACGTGCCGCCAGCGCCCGTAGTTCCGGTACTGCTTGGCCAGCGCGCGCACGCTCGGCCGGGGCCGGTAGGAGACCCGCAGCTCGGGCGAGAACCAGACCAGGCCGCCCGCCTCGCGGATCCGGAAGTTCAGCTCCCAGTCCTGGGCGCGGATGAACTCCTCGTTGTAGCCGCCCTGCTGCTCCAGCACCTCGCGGCGGAAGACGCCGAGGTAGACGGTCTCCGCCTCGCCCGCCTGGCCGCCGGTGTGGAAGGCGGCGTTGCCGACGCCGATCTTCGAGGTCATGGCGGCGGCCACGGCGTCCTCCCAGGCGTTCTCGCCCTCGGCGTGCATGATGCCGCCGACGTTGGCCGCGCCGGTCTCCTCCAGCAGCCGCACGGCCGTGGCGATGTAGTCCGGGGAGAGCATGCCGTGCCCGTCCACCCGGACCACCACGGGGTGCCGGGACGCCTTGATGGCGGCGTTCAGCCCGGCGGGCGTGCGGCCCGTCGGGTTGGGCACGGTGTGCACCCGCGCCCGGGGGTTTTCGGCGGTCTCGGCCACCAGCTCGGCCGCGATCGCGTCCGTGCGGTCCTCGGACGGGCCGAGGGCGATCACGACCTCCAGCTCGCCCGCGTACTCCTGCTCCAGGATGTGCCGGACGGAGCTGCGCAGATGCCGCTCCTCGTTGAGGACCGGCATGATCACGGAAACGGCGGGGAGTGAGGTGTCCTGAGTCACGCGCTCACGTTACCGCGATCGGGGGACAGGCCCGCACCGGGCGGGTGTCCCGGAGCCCGCCGGCGGCGTGGGGCCGCGATCCGCAGATCGTACGGGCCTACCGTGCGACGAAACGCCACGAGCCCCGCTCCCCTCGGCGGCCGTCTCCCGCCGCCCCGACCCGTGAAGGTGCGTGCCCCTTGCCCG
>NZ_JAAKZZ010000737.1 GCF_011045075.1 Streptomyces boncukensis | reverse complement strand
TGGGCGCGGTCAGGCCGTTGGAGGCGCCGTCCTGGTTGACGGCCGAGCCCTTCAGCACGGCGAGCACCTGGTGCCCGTTGGCCCGCGCGTCCGACAGCCGCTCCAGCACCAGCACACCCACGCCCTCCGACAGCGCGAAGCCGTCGGCCGCCGCCGCGAACGGCTTGCAGCGGCCGTCCGGAGCCAGGCCCCGCTGCCTGCTGAAGCTGATGAGGGGGTCGGGCGTGGACATCATCGCCACGCCGCCCGCCAGGGCGAGCGAGCACTCGCCCTGGCGCAGGGACTGCGCGGCGAGGTGCATGGCCACCAGCGACGAGGAGCACGCCGTGTCCAGCGTCACCGCCGGGCCCTCCAGGCCCAGCAGATAGGAGACCCGCCCGGAGGTGACGCTGCCGGCCCCTCCGGTGACGAGGTAGCCCTCCAGCCCGGCGTCCCCGCCGAGCCGGTCCCCGTAGCCGCCGTCCAGCGCGCCGACGAAGACGCCCGCGCGGCTGCCGCGCAGCGAGGTCGGGTCGATGCCCGCGCGCTCGATGGCCTCCCAGGACGTCTCCAGCAGCAGCCGCTGCTGCGGGTCCATCGCGATGGCCTCGCGCGGTGAGATGCCGAAGAAGCCGGCGTCGAAGTCGGCCGCGCCGTCGAGGAATCCCCCCTCGCGGACGTACGACGTACCGGGGTGGTCGGGGTCCGGGTGGTGCAGCGCTGCGAGGTTCCAGCCCCGGTCGGCGGGCAGCGGGGACGTCGCGTCGCGGCCGTCGACGACGAACTGCCACAGCTCCTCCGGCGACCGCAGGCCGCCGGGGAACCGGCAGCCCATACCGACGACGGCGATGGGATCGTCGGCCGCGGCCGCGGCCGCGGCCGACGTCGCCGCCGCCTCGGCCGGTGCGTCCAGCTCCCCGGTGAACTCCCGCACCAGGTGCGCCGCCAGCGCCAGCGGGTTCGGGTGGTCGAACACCAGCGTCGTCGGGAGGCGCAGCCCCGTCGCGGAGCCGAGCTTGTTGCGCAGTTCGACGGCCGTCAGCGAGTCGAAGCCGATGTCCTTGAAGGCGCGCCCGGGGTCGATCTGCTCCGGCGCCGAGTGGCCGAGCACCCGGGCGACCTCGGAGCGCACCATCCCGAGCAGCTCCCGCTCCCGGTCCTCGGCGGACAGCGCCGCCAGGCGCTGGGCCAGGGGCGACGACTCGGGCTCGGGCACGGCCCCGCGGGCCTCGGCGATCTCCTCGAACAGCCGGGTGGGCCGCTCCGTGGCGAAGACGGAGGCGAAGCGCTCCCAGTCGACCTCGGCCAGGACCGGCGCGGTCTCGTCGTGGTCGAGCAGCAGCCGCAGCCCGCCCAGCGCGGTGGCGGGCTCGATCACCGGCACTCCGCGCCTGCGCAGGGTGTCCTGCAGCGCCTCGGGGATCATCCCGCCACCGGCCCACGGGCCCCAGGCGATGGACGTCACCGGCAGCCCGCCGGCGCGCGCACGCACGGCGAGCGCGTCGAGGTAGGCGTTCGCGGCGGCGTACGCGGCGTGGTCGCCCACGCCCCACACACCCGAGATGGACGAGAAGAGCACCAGCCGGTCCAGGACCTCGGGGTCGAGGAGGTCCACCAGGCTCTCGGCGCCCAGAACCTTCGCACCGAGCACCTGGCCGAGGTCGGCGACACCGAGATCGGCGAGCGGATCCAGCGTGGCGACGCCCGCGGCGTGGAACACGGAGCGGATCTCGTGCCCGTCCGCGCTCAGCTCGGCCAGCAGCGCCGCGACAGCAGCCCGGTCCGCGACGTCGCAGGCGAGGACGGTCAGCTCGGTCCCGGCGGCGGCGAGTTCGTCCGCCAGCTCGGTCATCCCGTCGGCCTCGGGGCCGCGGCGGCTGGTCAGCACCACGCGCTCGGCGCCCCGCTCGGCCAGCCAGCGGGCCAGATGGCCGCCGAGCGCTCCGGTGCCGCCCGTGATGAGCGCGGTGCCGCGCGGCTTCCAGGGCGCACGGACCGGCTCCGGCGCGGACCGCGCCAGCCGCCGGACGTACGCGCCCGCGTCGCGCAGCGCGACCTGGTCCTCCACTCCGTCGCCCGCGAGCACGCCCGTCAGCAGGGCGGCGGACTCCGCGTCGAGCTCGGCCGGGACGTCGATCAGGCCGCCCCAGCGCTGCGGGTGCTCCAGCGCGGCCGTCCGGCCCAGGCCCCACACCATCGCCTGCGCGGCGTCGGACAGCGGGTCCCCGTCGGACACGGACACCGCTCCGGACGTCAGGCACCACAGCGGGGCCGCGGTGCCCGCGTCCCCGAGGGCCTGCAGCAGGTGCACGGTGGCGGCGAGGCCGGCGGGCACCGACGGCTCCTGCGGATGCGCGGACGAGTGGGCCGCCAGCAGCGACACGACCCCGGCGGCGTCCTCGTACCCGCCCAGCAGCTCCGCGAGGGCCGCACGGCCGGCGCGGTCGGCGCCCGGCGCGACCGGCAGCACGACGGCGGCCGCAGCGCCCGCGCTGTCCAGCGCCGCCGCCACGGCTTCGGCGCGGGAGTCGCCGTCCTGGGCGACCACGAGCCAGGTGCCGGACAGCCGGCTGCCCGGCGGCGTGTGCCGCTTCCAGGTGACGTGGTAGCGCCAGCTCTCGACAGCCGACTGCTCACGGCGCCGACGGCGCCAGGCGGACAGCGCGGGCACCACGCCGCGCAGCTCCTCGTCCGCCACGCCCAGGCTCTCTGTCAGGGACCCGAGGTCACCGTGCTCCACAGCCTCCCAGAACGCCGCGTCCGCGGGGTCGGCCGCCGCCTCGCCCCCGGCCCGGTCCACCGGATCGAGCCAGTAGCGTTCGTGTTGGAAGGGGTAGGTGGGGAGGGTGGTGGTGTGG
>NZ_JAAKZZ010000736.1 GCF_011045075.1 Streptomyces boncukensis | reverse complement strand
GGGCACGGGAGCAAGGGGGCACGGAGCGTTACGCGAACACCACCGTGCGGTGGCCGTCCAGCAGCACGCGGTGCTCGCTGTGCCACTTGACCGCGCGGGCCAGCGCCTGGCACTCCACGTCGCGGCCCACCGCCACCAGCTGCTCCGGGGTGGCCTCGTGCCCCACCCGCTCGACCTCCTGCTCGATGATCGGGCCCTCGTCGAGGTCGGCCGTGACGTAGTGCGCCGTCGCGCCGATCAGCTTGACCCCGCGGGCGTGCGCCTGGTGATACGGCTTGGCGCCCTTGAAGCTCGGCAGGAAGGAGTGGTGGATGTTGATGATCCGGCCGGACAGCTGCTTGCACAGATGGTCCGAGAGGACCTGCATATAGCGCGCCAGGACGACCAGCTCCACGCCCTCGTCAGCGACCAGCCGCAGCAGCCGCGCCTCCGCCTCGTCCTTCGTGTCCTTGGTCACGGGGATGTGGTGGAAGGGAATGTCGTACGAGGCGGCCAGTTCGGCGAAGTCCGTGTGGTTGGAGACCACGGCCGCGATCTCGATCGGCAGGGCGCCGATGCGCGACCGGAACAGCAGGTCGTTCAGGCAGTGCCCGAACTTGCTCACCATCAGGACGATCCGCATCCGCTCCTCGGCCGCGTGGATCTGCCAGTCCATCCGGAAGGAGTCGCCCACCGCGGCGAAGCTCGCACGCAGCTTCTCCAGGGTGACCTCTCCGGTGAAGTGCACCCGCATGAAGAAGAGACCGGTGTCCCGGTCCCCGAACTGCTGACTGTCCTCGATGTTGCAGCCCGTCATGAACAGGTAACTCGACACGGCGTGCACGATGCCCTTGTGGTCCGGGCAGGAGAGGGTGAGGACGTACTGCCCCGGCGCCGGGGCGGCGGGGGCTGCGGCTTGCGACTGGCTCATGGGCCCAAGCCTGGCACACCCGCGGACCGCGTCCGGGCCGGTCCTCGGGCGCCCGGCCCCGCCGTCGGGAGTGCGAGGTGGGTCACACGGTCCTGAGCATGATCGCCAGTACGTCCAGTGAGCGCGGCGGCTCCTCCGGGTCGTCCCCGTCGTTCGTCGCCAGCAGGACGTGCGCCTCGCGCGCGGCCTGTACGGCCTCCGGCCAGCCGGGGTGCTCCATGTAGGAGGCGACCGGCGCGTCGGCGCCCACCTGGTGCATGATCCGCAGCACCTGCAGCACCGCGGCGTCCACGAGCCCGGCCTCCTGGGCGTCGCGGAAGATCGTGCCGACGTACCTCTCCGCCGACCAGTTGTCCAGCCAGGTGTCCTCGACGAGGCGGTAGACGGCATCCGTGACGTCGCCGTACCCCGGGCGGCCCGCCAGCCAGCACTCCTGCTGGAACGCGGAGTCGGAGAGCATGTGCAGCGCCGAGCGCACGTTGCTGCGCCAGCGCCACCAGGGCATGTCGTTGACAGGCATGCCGCCCATGGTGGGGGAACCACGGCCACGGCGGGAAGACTTCACGGGCTCTCGCTGCATGGTCACCGACCATACGTTCCGCCTGTCACCGCCGCCGCCCGGCCCCGCTCACCAGCCCTTTCCGGTGGCTACAGCTCGCCGAACCGCCGCTCGGGGAGGCCGTACTTGCGGGCCGTGGGATTCCACAGCTGGGCGGCCTGCTTCTTCGCCGTCGTCGCGGTGCCGCTCGCCCGGTTGCCCGCCTGCGACCGGCTCGTCTGCCGCGCCGTGCCCTTGTGGCAGACCTTCTTGCGGCTCCGGGCCGCCTGGTCCGCCCAGCCCGCGTAGTGCTCGTCGGCCTTGGCGGACGCCCGCCAGGCGCGGTTGAGCGCGGCGGTCAGCCGCCCGTCGTCCGGGATCTCCCCCGTCTTCAGCTGCCCCAGCCGGGTCACGAGCTGGTTGCGCTGGCGGGCGGCGGCACGCAGGTCCTTCGCCGCCTGGCCGAGCTTCTTGCAGGAGCGGATGCTGGCGACGGAACGCACCACGGAGGCGCGGCTGTTGTTGCTGTCGCCCAGCAGCTTGTCGAGCTTCCGGGCCTGCCCCTCGGCCGGGTCCGGCGAGGGCTTGGGGGACTCCTTGTGGCCCGCCGGCGCCGTGGCCTGCTTCGTGGCCCTCGCCTCGTCCTTGCCGTCGTCGTCGCCGCCTCCCCCGCCGAGCACGATACCGACCGCCACACCGGTCACCGCCACAATGGTGAGGGCGCAGGCGATCAGCAGGCCGGGCCGGGCCAGGCCGCCGCCCCTGCGGCCGCGCTCCGAGGCGCGGCGGGCCGCGCGGCCCTGGGGCTCGTGGCCGCCGTCGTAGCTCTCGTGACCGGCGTACTGCTGCTCCGCCGCGCTGTCGAAGAGCGGCAGGCTCTGGGTGGCCCCCGGGTCGTCCCGCGGGTCCGCAGAGCCGGGCTCGGCGCGGAAGAGGTTGTCGAACTCGGGAGGGGGCTGCCGGTTCGGGGCCGGCGGGCCGCCGACCGGACCCGGCGGCGGGGTGTGTGCCTGCGGCTGTGCGGGCTGTGTGTGCTGGGCCTGCTGTGTGTGCTGGGGCTGGGGCGCGCCCGGACGGGGTACGCGGAGCTTCTGCGTCGACTCGGGACTCTGGCCCTGGCTGTGGCTGTGGCCCTGGCTGTGGCTGTGGCTGTGGCTGTGGCTGGGTCTCTGGTCCGGCGGGGCGTCCACGACGGGGGGTATGTACTGCGTGGCGGCTTCCTCGTCCGACCCCGTGACGGGCGGGAGCATCTGGGTGCCGCCCTCGGCCCCTGCGGCGTCGAAGGACGGCAGCATCTGGGTGGCCTCCGCGTCGCCGGCCGGACCTGCCGCCGGTTCGGGCGGCAGTGCGGGCGGCGCGGGCGGCACCGGTGGCGCCGACGGGGCGAAGG
>NZ_JAAKZZ010000735.1 GCF_011045075.1 Streptomyces boncukensis | reverse complement strand
CCGCCCAGGCCGCGGCGCCCGCCCAGGCCCCGGCCGCGGCGCCGGCTCCGCCCGCACAGCCCCCGGCCGGCGGGAAGATCAACCTCGACAAGGGGAAGGTCGACCTCCAGAAGAACCAGACCGTCTCGCTGGTCAAGGGCGGCCGGCCGCTGCTCACCTCGGTGCGCATGGGCCTCGGCTGGGAGCCCGCGTTCCGCGCCGGCAAGCGCGTGAAGGACATCGACCTCGACGCCTCCGTCATCGCCTACGACGCCAACCGCAAGAAGATCGACGCCTGCTACTTCGGCAAGCTGGTGATCCTGAACGGCGTCATCCAGCACTCGGGCGACAACCTCACCGGCGAGGGCGCCGGGGACGACGAGAGCATCACGGTCCATCTGGGCGACCTTCCGCCGCAGGTCACCGGCCTGGTCTTCACGGTCAACTCGTTCTCGGGGCAGAAGTTCACCGACGTCGCCAAGGCGTACTGCCGGCTGCTCGACGCCGGCTCGGGCCAGGAGCTGGTCCGCTTCGACCTCACCAACTCCGAGCCCCGCACGGGCGTTCTGATGGCGAAGCTGATCCGGCAGTTCTCCGGCGAGTGGGAGATGACGGCCCTGGGCGAGTACGTCGACTCGCGCACCGTGCGCGGCATGGTCAAGCCGGGCGGCGCGGCACTGTAGCCGTCAGCCGTCCGGCCGGGCCCCACCCGGCAGTCGGGGCCCAGCTGTCCGAGAGGTCCCGCCGCCGCGGCGGCGGGACCGTCCGACCACAGCAGCCAGCAATGGATACGGACGCGACGAGTCTCCCAGCGCCCACTGACACTCGGCTGCGGCGCAGCCGAGCCGACGCCACGTCATATCCCCTTTATCCCCGTCATCCGCATCTGTCGCTATTCGGGCCCAGCCGAAACAGCTCGACCCGCAGCGGGGATCCGCGCGATTCTCGTACCACTGGCACGGGGGAACGTATCGCCAGTAACGGGGGAAGCACAGTGAGAATCGGGGGATCTGCCTGTGGCCGCGCAAGCGGCCACAGGCAGGGCACCGGCCGCACGTACCCGCTTACCCTCTCACCCGCTTAACCCGCCTACCGCTCCGCCGAACGGGCCTTGAAGGCCGCCTTGCGGGCCGCCTTGGCGAGGGACTTGTCGGTGAGCACCCGGCCCATCGCCTCCAGGACCTCGCCCGTCGCGGGGTGGTCCACCTGCCATGCCTTGTCGAAGAAGCCCGCGTGCTGGTCGACCAGGCCGCCGACCAGCTCCCGGAGTTCGTCCGGCTCACCGACCGTCGCGAGCTGCGCCGCAATGGTGTCGACGGTCAGCCAGAACACCATCTCCTCGTCCGGCTGCGGCACATCCGCCGCCCCGTGCTCCACCAGCCAGACCCGGGCCAGCCCGCCCAACTGCCGGTCCTCCAGCACCTCCCGGAGCGCGGGCTCGGCCTCCGGGCCGGCCAGGGAGAGCGCCTGCTGGCAGGCGAGGCGGCGCACCGGGCCGTCCTCGTCCGCGCCGCGCGCCGCGTCCAGCAGCTCCCGCGCGGCCTGCACCGCGCCGGCCGTTCCGCCCCGCGCCGCCAGCCACGCCTCGATCTCCTGGCGGGCCGTGTCCTCCGTGTACACATGCAGGGCCGCCAGCAGCTTCCCGGCCGCCGCCTGAGCCAGGTCCCCGACGACGGGCGCCTCGATCCCGGCCTCCCGGAGGCGCTCCCGCACCCCGTAGAGACCCAGCGGGGTCAGCCGCACCATGCCGTAGCGGGTGACGTCCTCGTCCTCCAGCTCGGCGTCGAAGTCGCCCTCGCCCTCCTCCGCCTCGCGGGTGAGCTCCTCGTCCACCGGCTGGTACTCGACGAGGCCCATCGGCTCCAGCAGCCGGAACTGGTCGTCCAGCCGCATCATCGCGGAGGAGACCTCCTCCAGCACCTCGTCGGTCGGCTCGTCCATCTCTTCCGGCACGATCATCGACGCGGCCAGCACGGGCAGCGGCACCGGCGCCCCGGCCGCGGCGGTCTCGCTCACCGTCATCAGATAGAGGTTGCCGAGCGCGCTCTCCAGGAAGTCGGTCTCGCTCTCCGGGTCCCAGTCGAGCTCGTCGAGATCGATCGAGTCCGGGTCGAGTTCGCCGTTCTCGTCCACGCTCTTCTCGATACCGCCGAGCACATCCTGCAGGCTGGGCATCGTCGCGTCGTCGAGCACGGTCTCCAGGCCGTTCCGCCACAGCTCCAGCACCTCCTCGGGGCCCGGCGCCGGCGCGCCGTCCGCGCCGGTGAGCGCGCCGGACGCGGGGTCGGGCCAGGCCGCGCCCGCGACCTCCTCGCCGGCGGGCTCCCCGGCCGGCTCCTCGGCGTCCTCGACCTCCAGCAGCCCGGTGTCCACGGCGAAGTTCCAGGCTCCCGAGGCGAGGTCGGGGGCTTCCTCCTCGTCCCCGTCGTCCCCGTCCCCGCCGCCGAGTCCGAGGTACTCCGCCGCCGCCTTCAGCTGCTCGGAGAGCAGTTCCCCGCCGGCGCCGACCGGGACGCCCGAAGGGCCCGCCTCGCGTGCCCAGCGGGTGAGCTTCACCGCGCGGGAGAGAAGCGGCGCAGCGAGTGCGTCCCGTGCCAGCTCGGCCTCGGAGGGCAGCCGTACGGGCGGCATCGTGGGACGGTCGTCACCGGTCATGTGCGCGTTCATCTCCTACTGGTCCTACGGGGGTCGGACAGTGCGAAGCCCCCAGCGTAGACGGGATCTGTCCCCGGCTGCCCGAATCGTGCACCCGGCACTTATCGCGGGGTTCCCGGGGGCCGCCGACCGCCCCGCCCGGCGAGCCGTCACACCCTTGACAGCCGCTGTTCTCCGGGAAGACGTTACGCGCGTAGAGAATGCCGCTCCCGTCC